>CACZGM010000053.1 GCA_902780695.1 uncultured Ruminococcus sp.
CTCGACAAAATTGAGGTCCCGGAATAATTTTTTGAAGCTCCGAACCCGCATGGTTATGCGGGTTCGGAAAAATATTCCGAAAATTTTAAAATTTTTTTCAAAAAACATTTTACAAATCGGTTCGTTTTGTGTATAATAAGATAGTCGCTTACGGATGTGGGAGTTTAGCTCAGCTGGGAGAGCGTCTGCCCTACAAGCAGAGGGTCACAGGTTCGAGCCCTGTAACTCCCACCAGCGATATACGGCCCGGTAGTTCAGCTGGTTAGAACGCTAGCCTGTCACGCTAGAGGTCATGGGTTCGAGCCCCATTCGGGTCGCCAGCGCAGAGCCTGCGCACGCGATGTGTATTTCATAAATACATCAAGTTTGTAAAAAAAGGCAGAAACGGTAAGTTTCATCTTTATAAGAGTAAAGACAAGCCTGCGTACAAGATGTGTATATGGATATATAATATAAGAATGCTTCTGTAGCTCAGTTGGTAGAGCAGAGGACTGAAAATCCTCGTGTCGTTGGTTCGATTCCGACCGGAAGCACCACCTCCGATAGCAATATCGGAGAATGCGGATTTAGCTCATCTGGTAGAGCGCCACCTTGCCAAGGTGGAGGTAGCGAGTTCGAGCCTCGTAATCCGCTCCATTAAAGCAGATACCGTATAGATAAATTGGTCTATACGGTATTTTTTTCAATATTTGCAGCAAGGAGGAATTTAAAATGAAAGTTACATCTGCACAGGCAGCAAAGATCATGCGTAAATATGATGATGAAATGCGAGGCATCCTTGAAATAGAGGGTCAGAGCAACAGCTTTGTTGCTTCGGTAGGCGAGGATATCGAGAGCGTAAGACCCGTTTACGATTACACCGGAACGCAGGCAAAACTCGTAGAGCTTGAAGATAAGATCAGAGTCATAAAGCACGCGCTGAATGTGTTCAATTCGACTTATGTCGTTGCCGGACTCGGAATAACGATAGATCAGATACTTGTGCTTATGCCGCAGCTCTCCCGCCGCCGTGACAAGCTCCGCGAAATGAAGTCGGTGCTTCCGAAAGCGCGTGTGGAGCATATGAGGAATACATCGAACATCATTGATTACCGTTACGCTAACTATGATATCGCAGCAGTAGAAAAGGACTATGACGAGATCTGCGACAGGCTCGCAAAGCTCCAGACAGCTCTTGACACTGTAAACAATACCGTAGAGTTCGACCTTGATATCTGAATAATTTTCCGTCGGACAGAGACAGGCACCTTTTTTATGTACAGTCTTTCTGTTAATGTTCATTGAATCTGTTTTCCGTTATTTTTTTCTGTTATTTTTTATGTAAAAATGTTTATTGTTACGGCACCTCTTTGAATATTTTTCTCTGCCGGTCTCTGTCCGTAAAAACTTTACCCCGCAGCCGAAGTATGGTTATAGGCTGCATTTTTTGAAAAATTCTGCAACCTTTTCGCCGTTTGTGGGGTGTTATATACAGAAATACCGAAAGGAGCGATTGGAAATGAAAAAATACGGATATACCGCGCTTATATGCACTGCCGCAATAATACTCGCAGCTTCGGGCTGCAAGTCTGAGGAAATAACCGCGTTGACCACTCCCGGTGTGTCAATGCCCGGAGAAACGTCCGATGTAACTGTTCCCGCTGCCGCTTCCGCAAGTACGGAGAGTACAACATTACCTGCGGTTGAAACTACGCCTGCAGAGACTACAACTGTCAGCGAAAGTTCAGAAAGGGAAGTGACTTCCGCACCTCATATACCGGAAGAGACTTTTGAAACGATTGTAATGAACGGTGAATCTTTTGTTGTTATGACAACATCATCACAGGCTGCGACTGCCGCAGTAACGACAACCACGACCGCCGCTGCTTCCGAGACAACAAAAGCGACCACTGATGTAACAACAGCGAAAGATACGGAAGTAACAGTGACTACAAATGCGGTTAAGGCAATACCGGACGCGAACGATTTCAAACTCGAAATAATCAGCGGCGCAGATGTCATAACCAAAAAAGTTGGTTATATCTCCGTAAAGGCAAGCTATCTTGGGGACGATGATTCATTCTTTATTATAGGAGAGCAGTACACGCTTGAAAAGCTCGTTGACGGTAAATGGGAGACGATACCCTTTGCAGATGATGTTTGCTGGCTGGATATTGCTTACGAGGTATCGCAGTTTTCACAGCCTACGATAACAGTGAATCTGGAAGATGATACATATAAAGTGCCGCTTACTCCCGGAAAATACCATGTAGGAATATCTGTATCTTCCGTTGAAAGCCGTGATCCCATAATATGTTTTGCGGAGTTTGAAATAGTTGACAGCGACAAAGAACCGGAGTATGAACTCGTTGAAACAAACGGTCATGAGCGCTTTATTATTGACGAAATAAAGAAAGACTGTTTTGAATGTGAGATGTATTTCCCGCTTCCTTCAAGATACAGCGTTTTGTGTGATACCTCGAAGTATGAGGATTTCTGTGTCGGCGATTATATCGAGGTTGATTATTCGGAGATGTATATGATAGACAGTGAACATTTCCGTGTAATACCGACAAGCATTGAATTCAGCGATTTTATGCCCGACCCGGACGTTTGCTATAAGCCCGTTATCTATCTCTACCCGCAGGAGGAGACTGAAGTAAGCGTTGAGCTCGACTTCAACGGCAGGCTAACAATTACCGATCCCGAATACGGCGAAGGCTGGACAGTTACCGCAAAGCCCGACGGAACGCTGATCTGTGAGGGCAGGGAATACCCGTACCTATTCTGGGAGGGAGAGAAGAATTACGAGCTCGATACCTCCTCCGGATTCTGTGTGCGCGGCAGGGATACGGCAGAATTCCTTGCTGAAAAGCTCGCATATCTCGGACTTAACGAATCGGAGATCCGTGAGTTTATGGAATTCTGGCTGCCGGCAATGACAAGGAACGAATACAATATCATAACATTTGCGGGAAAAGACTATACCGATAATGCAAAACTCGATATCGCTCCTTCGCCCGATACGCTTATCCGCGTGTTTATGACATACACACCAAGCAGCTGCTATGTTGACATACCTGAACAAACGCTTGAACCGGCACCCGAAAGGGAAGGATTTACAGTAGTTGAGTGGGGCGGGTGTGTAACACTCACGGACAATGGCTGAATATAATGGTAATGCTGTGTTTTAAAAAAAATAAAAGCGTATAAAAAAACTCCCGGAGTAAGGCTCCGGGAGTTTTGATGTCATTGCTGTAATACGAAATAACCGGGCAAAATGCGGAGTATATCGCATAGGTCAATGATGTTTCGGGCGATTATTCACCCTTCTGCTTTGCGAAACACTCGCTGCAATATACGGGTCTGTCATCACGCGGCTTGAAAGGAACAACAGCTTCCTTTCCGCAGCTTGCGCAGATTGCAGTGAACATTTCTCTGTTTCTGGAAGCGTTCTTCTTTGCGTCTCTGCAAGCCTTGCAGCGCTGGGGCTCATTTGTGAAACCCTTTTCCGCATAGAATTCCTGCTCACCTGCGGTGAATACAAATTCATTTCCGCAGTCCTTGCATACAAGCGTCTTGTCTGTGTACATACGATATACCTCGCCATAAAATATAATTTGACCGATCACGGATTTGCACCGCATAACACTGGCTGTACGGTCATAATAACTGCCTTAGTTTCTTCTTCGCGCGTGAAAGCGCATTATCGGCGGACTTCGCCGTAATGTTCATTTTTTCGGCTATCTGTTTGTATGAAAAGCCGTCAAGATATAGCTTCATAGCGCAGTATTCCTTCTCGGTAAGCACAGAGAGCAGTTTTTCCACTGATTCGTCATTCTCCTTGAGAAGAATAAGATCATCTGTGAGAGCACTGTTGTCCGGTATCTGCGCAAAGTCATAATCATCAGCTTTTTCGAGCTTCCCGTGAGCCTTTGCTACTGCATTCTTCATACGGTTAGTTATGCAAAGTCCCGCAAAAGCGGAGAAAGAACCTCTTATCGGATCAAAAGCACGAACCGCGTCAAATAAAGCAAGATATCCTTCCTGACAAAGATCCTCTGATTCGATATTCTGCGTTTTCATTTTGGCGGCTTTTATTCTGATGACACGCGAATAACGCGATATAAGCAGTGCCATTTCGCTGCTCTGCATGGGGTCGGGCTGTCCTTTGATAATACCAATAAGCTCCTCATCGGAAACCTTCACAGAACTCACCCTTCCGAACACTATATATGATTATATCACTAAATTTTCACATTGTCAACATAATCAACAAATTTTTTGCGGCTTAAAATAATATTATTTTATATGATCCTTGTTTATTTACAATACAATCACATAAGTCATAATTATCATTTCCGGAAAGCCAAAATGAAAACGATGCTTTATAATTTACAATACTTTTGTCTGCCCTCGGCAAATATATTACCGCCGTGGCAGTCGATAGCAACTGTAAGAGGGAAATCCTCGATATAAAGCTTCTTTACGCTTTCGCAGCCAAGATCTTCAAATGCTATGACCTCGCAGCTCTTTATGCACTTGCAGGCAAGTGCTCCCGCACCTCCTACGGCGCAGAAATATACCGCTCTGTTGCGTTCGATAGCGTCAATTACAGCCTGACTGCGTTCTCCCTTGCCTATCATTGCAGCAAGACCGCGGTCAAGAAAATCAGGAGCCCATTTGTCCATTCTTCCGGAAGTGGTGGGTCCGCATGAACCGATCACCATTCCTTCTTTTGTTCCCGTGGGGCCGGCATAGTAAATAACGGCGCCGTTAAGGTCGTAGGGAAGGGGCTCGCCTTTTGCGATAAGTTCTGATATGCGCTTGTGTGCGGCGTCACGGGAAGTGAAGACCGTACCCGAAAGCAGAACCTTATCCCCGGCATTAAGCTCGGGGGATAAGGTCTTAAGCTGATCTACATTTATTTTTCTCATATAAGCAGGTCTGAAAGATCGGAGTCGGAAGAAAGGTCGGAATCATTGCCGGATGAATCGTCACCGAAGTTCCACGGGTCGTCGCTCGCGGGCTTTCTGAACGGTGCTTTCTCGAACTTCTTCTCCTGAGGTGTTGTCTGTGCGGAACCGGCAGCGAACAGATCAGCAAATTCACCGAAATCATCGGGAACTTCCGCCTTGCTGGGCTTGGCTGATTCTTCGCTGAAGTTGAGGTCTGTAGGTGTAAGGTCAAAATTGGCGGCATTCTCGGCAGCCTTCGCGTCAGCCATCATATTGGCGAGAGTATCGTCGTCCGCGCTGTTCGGATTGATAGCTATATCAAAGATGTCCTCACCGAGGTCCGCACCCTTTTCGGGTCCCTTTGTTTCGTCGATTGGAGCTATGTCAAAGTCTTCTCCGATAGGCTCGGGAGCCGCATCGAGCGAGAAGTCATCTACCATGCCCACGCCTTCCATATTGATAAGCGGAACACCGGAAAGATTATCATCTTCCTTGGAGTCTGTGAGGAAGAAGTCCTCAAAATCGGAATCAAGTCCGGGACGATCAGTCTTGTCCTTGGAAGCCGGAGCCGGAGCCTTAGTCGGTGCGGGTTTGCTGTCTTCAAATACAGGTGCCGTTATAACATCGGGCATATCAGACATAAGGTCGTCATCGCTCGGAAGATCAGGACTGTCAATAGAAACGGAGCTTATTATGCCGCTGTCATCGAATTCGTCATCATCGTCGGCAGCGGAGCCGTCGGATTCAAATGTAGTTTCAACCTTGATCTTGTTTTTGAGCTGGTCAAATTTAGCAAGGTCAAATTTTTTCTCGTCAAATACGGGAAGTTCAAGTTTCGCACTGAGATCTCCGGTCGCAAGAGCGATCTCCTCGCCAATCTTTCCGATAGGTGAAAGGTCGGCCGCGGAAGCCTGAACACCAGCTGCTTCCTGTGCTTCACCTACCTTGGACTTTGCACCGTCGATCTGACCCTGTGTATCGGAAACGAGCTTTGTCATGCCTTCGATCTCTGTCTTTGCACCGTTTAGAGTATCTCCGAAACCGGACATCTTCCTTGTAGCTTCGCTTATCTGTCCGGAGGTTTCGTTCATAGCCTTCGAAGCTTCGGAAATGAGCTCTGTAGTTTCATTCATTTCCTTGGAAGCCTGAGTGATCTTTTCGGTAGTTTCACTGATCGACTGTGCAAATCCGGTGATCTGTTCGGTAGTGGAGTTTATCTGCTTTGACACAGAGTCTATGCGTCCGGTCGTTTCGGCGATCTGCTTTGCTACGGAGTCTATCTGACCTGTGGTTTCATTGAACTGCTTGCAGATGCCGTCGATATTGCTTGTAACTGCGGTTATCTGCGAATTAACGGAGCCGAACTGCTGTGAAAATGAATCAAACAGGGCAGAGAGAGCACCAATTTTCTCGGTGACTTCCTTTGTCCTTGCAGCGGAAGCAGCCTGCTCCTCGCTTGTTTTCTTTATCTGCGCATCAAGTCTTGTCTTTACGTCATTTAGTTTGTCTGCTCTTGCCTTAAGCTCTGCTTCAACGTCTGCCTTGTACTTGTCGCACGCCTTTACGGTATCGGCAGCGTAACTTTTAGCCGCTTCGATGATCTCTTTTGCGTAAGCACTCGCTTCGGCCATTACCTCATCGGCGTTGCTTGTCGTAACTGCTTTGCCGGAAGCACCGCCGCCGCTTTTCTTAAGAGCCTGATACTTCGATTTCAGCTTCTCGAATTCCTCGCGTACCTTCTTCTCGGACATTTTTGCCATAGCGCATTCCTTGTCGAACTTTGCGACATTTCTGCGCTCGTCGAGTACGCTCTTGCGAAGCTCCATTATCTTCTTGTCGCTTTCAGCCTTAAGGTCTGCGATCAGCTTCTTTGTCTCGGCGGAACTGTCTTTTATGATAGGCGCGGCAGCCTGTTCAGCTGTCTTTTTTTCGTTTACAGCGCGTGCTGCCTCTCTGTTTGCGTCGGCAAGGTTGGTCTGAAGGTTGTTGATGCGTGTCTCAAGTTCCGCACGCTCTTCCTTCATCTGCTTCTTTAGCTTGTTTATGTACAGGTTGACTTCGTTTTTATCGAAGCCGCCCATGACGGTCTTAAAACCGACACCTTCGCTGTTAGGTTCCTTTTTTTCCTTGGACTTATCCTGCTGTTTAGCGTCTGCCATATAGCTACCTCCATTAATAGGAACCTACCGCGAAAAGATACGACAAAAACGGGGTACAGTTCCCTAATATTTATATTATAACAAAACTTATAATATCTTTCAATAGTCATTATTGATAAAAATGCACAATAATTTTTTATCTATTCAAAGAAAATCGGATTTTTTTAAAAAAACTATTGTAATTTTTTCAGAAATGTGTATAATAGAATAGAGGTAAAGTTTTTTGAACGCAAGTTCATCTGCCGTGCTTGCTGACGGCATATCATATTAAAGGTAAAAGGAAGGTAAGTGTAATGCAGGATAAAACAATGACGTTCTCCGTTAAGGATGAGCGGGATCATGAAATGAAAGAGATCCTTACTACGGTATATCAGGCTCTCAACGAAAAGGGATACAATCCTATCAATCAGCTTGTAGGCTACATTCTCTCTGAGGATCCTACATACATAACTACATATAATAACGCAAGAAGTCTCATCAGACGCATTGATCGTGACGAGCTGCTTCAGGCGCTTGTAAAGAATTACCTCGGTGAATGACATAAGATGAATCAACGCCCGCGGATAAGTCCGCGGGCGTTTTGCTATTCTGCCGAATCTATGGCTTCTATTACATATTCATAATCCGGAAAATCCTGACGTATGCGGTTCCTGCATCTTTTGATAAATCCGTTCCTGTAATCCTCGTTGTCACGCATTGCCTGTTTTGCTCCCCAGAGGTGGGTGTAATCGTCCTGTGCGACAAACAGCCTGTTCATATCCATAAGAGTATTTATCGGCGTTTCGGTGAGCTTACAAAGCATGGCGAGCAGTCGCTGTTCCGCAAAAACCATTCTGCAAAGCCTGTCGCTACACTTGTTCACGGAAGCTGATTTCATGAACGCAATTGCCTGATTTGCGTAGAACACGCGGAACGAAGAATCCGGTATATAGAGAAATGCTGTGTTGCACGGAAGCACGCTCTTGTCAAGCCGTTCAAGCAGTGGAAACCCGCTGACACCGAAAAGCGACGGATCGGGATAAATGTCGGGTGAGAGGTATTCACGGTGGGCGACGGTTACTGCCGTATCCGAAAGTGATAGTGTTTTCCATATCACAAGGTCTTCGTCCACAAGTGCCGCGTTGTCGGGTATATCACGCAGTGCGATCAGTTTTCCCGCAGCCCAGAACATAAGCGGGTCAATGCCTTCGATGTTTTCCGGTATGATTTCGCTTATTCCGTTCCAGACTTTATCTATCCCGCATTTGCGGTAATATGCCGCTGCTGTCCTGTCGGTTATCATGTATATGTCGCCGTTCATTTTGCGCCATTGAAGCGCTGAAATTACTTCGCAGTAAAGGCTGAATTTTTCGATCGAATATTCGGCACCCGGGCGTTGTGCGAAGAAAGGTGCGGTAGAGTTGACGTGTATTCCGTTCATATCAGATTGATACCGTAACCGTAAGCGTTAAGCGGACAGGACGAAAGGTTTATAAGTGTTCTGTGATATTCCTCAGCTGTGATAACGATACCGTCCGCGCTTCTGTAAATGCTGTCCTCGGCAAAAAATCCGCCTATCTGACCGAAGTTTCCGCCGGAGCCGGATATACCGGAACCCGCTGTGAGACCAGAAAGTATAGAAAGCCCGAATGATCCTGCATAAAATCCCTTGTACGAGCCGTATTTCCCGAAGAATGTGTTAAAACTGCTTATATTGTAGGAGCCGATGTAGAGGGAACCGGATCCGTAAGCGGAAAATCCAGCTCTGAAAAACGAATTGAAAAATGCCGTGAAGCGGCTGCCGGATGATACGTTAAGTGCCTGTCCCGAAACAAGTGCGGCGTAGGATCCCATGTTAATCCCGGAACCGGGTAAATTACCTGAAATGAATCCTATGGCTGTCTGCCCTCCGTAAAAGGAGCTTACAGCTCCGACCGAGCCGGAAAAGGACAGCATGAACGCATTTGTGAACGAGCATATATTGCCAAAGAATGAACCAATGTTTCCGTAGAAGGAGCCTGTACATATACCGACCTCGGCGAGTCCTGCCTTTACAGCCGGATCGGCACTGACTGTCACCTCAATGTTCCTGTATTCACGGGCAGGGTCGGAAACATAGTTATTGTCCCGCACACCGAAAGCGTATTGCAGCTGAACGCCGATATCGCTGTTCATATCTATTTCGGAAAGACGTTTTATTATACTGTATTCACCGATATCTGAAAGCCACTTCATAAGACTTCCGCCGAGGAAATATCCGATAAGCACCTCGGTGTCAAAATTGTCGCGAAGTTCCCTGATATTACGGACTTTTCTGCCGTTCAGCCAAAGATACCAGCCGCAGTTCCTCATCGGATATTCACCTCGCTTTATATGAAATGTACAACATAATATGCCTATTATTGGCAAATTGACCTAATAAAGTCATTCTAAGGCATTATATTATTGATACATTATACCACAAAACGGGCAGATTTGCAATAAAATTGCTGAAAAAAATAAGCAAAGAGTATGATTTGTCAAAGTTGTCAAAAATCAACAGGTATAAATGTTGAAATTGATAGCTATTATCATGTTCGTTTTCAATACTATCTGATCAGCTTTACTCCTATCACCGTCATATCATCGTCCTCGCCTTTATCCGCGGAAAGTCTCAGTGCTTCTCCGGCAGTCCCGACTATACGATCTATATCTGCGTCCCGGTCGCGCATAACCGTCTGTTCGAGCCACTTACGGTCAAGCTCCGCGCCGTCACTTGTCATTATGATGATGTCGCCCTCCGAAATCCGGAATAATTTGCCCCTATAATCCGCTTCAAAGCTTACCCCAAGAGGCATCCCTTCTTCACCGATCTCCGCGAATGTATCGCCGCAGCGGATATATGTGGAAGCTCCTCCCGCCTTGCAGAGCAGAACTTCTCCCGTGTTAAGGTCTATCCTGCAAAGATCGAGAGTCGCAAAGCTCTCGTCCGAAGATTTTACGAGCAGGGAAGTGTTCAGCATTTCAAGCGACGCATCGAGGTCTATGCCTGCCTTGAGCAGCTTTGACAGCATACCGCAGGAAAATGCGCTGTCTATGCGCGCACGGCTGCCCGTTCCCATTCCGTCGGATAGTATCATGTACACATTCCCGCGTCCGTCATTGAAGCATTCGGAACAGTCCCCGCTGTGGGTACTTCCGGATTTGTTCCGCCTGAAAACCTTTATCTGAGCGTCAAATTTTGCACGCTCGGAAACTGTTATGTGTAGCCGGTCCGACCCTTCCGTAATAACGGGCAGGTCGAACTCATGCCGGAGTGCGAAGGAAAGTCTGTCAGCAAGCTCGTCCTGCGGTATGCGCAGTTCTCCTTTCCCGTATGCGTCGATACACACTCTGCCGTTTATGACCACAGCGATGACCGAAGGCTTGTACAGTCCCGCATTTTCGAGCACGGATCCCGCTTTTACGGCGGATTCCTCATCATAAGAATCACAGCTGTCAAGGTCTTCCGACATTTTTTTCAGCATCTTTCCCGTGGCACCGAGCTGTGAGGTAAGTACGCTGCGCATTTCCGCGACCTTTCTTGAAGCGTTCTCCGCCGAACAGTACACCGCATACTGCTTATTAAGCGCTTCCGCGAGCCGTTCGCGTTCCGGGCAGTCTGACGCTATACGCGTACCGAGGTCGTTTATATTCACGAAACTGCCGTTTTTCAGTATGTTAACGGCCTTGTTCATAGCGTCCGCAGTCTCGTTGTACATCTTTCCCCAGCATTTCATATTAGAAGGACAATTCCTGCATACCTTTTCGGAAGCCTTGTTATATACCCAGGATATATCGCGGATATTGTCCGTTTCAAGTGCGTCGGCGGTGCGTATCACAGCCGAGCGCATTTCTTCCACCGTTTCGCTCATATACGCGAGTTTTTCACCGAAAGCGGAGTACGATGAAGCCGCAGAAACGATCTCATTCTTTTCTGAAAATGCGGCAAGTGGCGACAGCTTCTCCGGTATGACCATATACAGTACCGCAGCTGCGATAGCAGATAATGCCGCTGTACCGTTGGTTTCCGTCATTCCCGTTATGATAAGCCCGGCACTTACCGTGAATATGAACGCACATGCTCGGGTTATCTTACCGAACTTCCCGAGCAGCATTATAACCGGTGCGGTGACCGAGATCATTATGCATGAGGCGGCAAAGTCCGCATTTCCGGCGGCTATCCCGGCGGACGACAGTACAGCGCATACTGCCGACATCGCTCCGGCTTTCACTTCTGAGGAATACATGACAGCGAGGACCGATATGAACACTCCCGCGTTCAGCACGCCTATCTGCAGGCTTGTCAGTGCTGCGGTAACAAGAACAAACAGCATACACCCTGCCGCGGCTGCTCCCGCTTTTTGCCCCGATATTGCGGCACGGATACCGACAGAACACAGTATGCGAATACGCCGGATATAACCGCAAAGGCGGCTGATATGAAGATCTCGTAAACTCCGTGCGCACCGAGAAAGTTTGCCGCAAATACAGTAAGTCCCGCTGCGGCAGACATTATTATCCTGAAAAATTCAGAGTTCTTCCGTGGTGCGAATATACCTGTTACCAGCTTAAGTATGGTGAGCACGCCCATTGCGGTTATGTAGTGTACACACGTTTCGAGACCGCCGTTTATCGTGTAGCCTGCAGCAGCTCCAACAAAAAGGAAAACGCTGCCGAGCCCGTCCGCAGCGGCTATGCCTGCTGCCGCAAAGGGAGCAGGAAATCCGAACAGCCGAGTCAGACCGAGAAAAAATCCAACAGCGCTTAGAGCCGATCCTTTGAAAAAGCCGAGATCCCTTTCACCGACAGAATGTTCCGAAGCAATACTTCTTTCCATTTTCAACGTCCTTTCGCTTTTGAATAGTGAATAAATATTATCACATAAAAAGCGAAAAAAAGGTCGGATCAAGGGATCGTTTAATTATTTAGTTGTCAGAGTTTCACAAAGGGCGACAATATCTTCCATTTTAAGCTCTTCCGGTCGAGCGGTCTGCTTTATACCGCATTTCCCGAGCATTTCCGCAAGCTCCTGCTTCGGTATGGCGAGAGCGGCGCTGAGCGGATTGAGCAGCTGTTTTCTTCGCTGTGCGAAAGACGCGCGGATAATACGGAAGAACAGCTTTTCGTCCGGGACAGTGTATCTCGGCTTGTCCGGGATATCGAGCCGTATCACCGCGCTGTCAACATTGGGGGAGGGCATAAAGCTGCCGCGGTTCACTCTGAAAAGCATTTTCGGCTCGCTGTAATAGTTTACCGCAGCCGTTACCGCACCGCACTCTCTTGTGCCCGGTTTCGCACAGAGTCGGTCGGCAGCTTCTTTCTGCACCATAACAGTGATTGAGCGGATAGGCGGACGCTCTTCCAGCAGCTTCATTATCACGGGTGAAGTGATGTAGTACGGCAGATTTGCGCATACGACTATTTCATCAAAATCGGGGAGTTTTTCTTTTATCAGCGCAGAAAGGTCTGTTTTCAGTATATCTCCGAATACGATCTCTATGTTGTCAAATTCCGCAAGCGTCTCTGCAAGCACCGGTCTCAGCCGTTCGTCGATCTCTACCGCAAGCACTCTGTCACAGCGCAGAGCAAGCTCCTTTGTCAGAACACCGACTCCGGTCCCTATCTCGATAGCAGCGGTGCCGGATCTGCAGCCGCCGAGTTCCGCTATTTTCGGACAGACAGTGGGATTTATCAGAAAATTCTGCCCGAGCGCTTTCGAGAACGTAAACCCGTTCCGGCTCATAACGTCCTTTATTGTGCCAATATTCGTAAGTTCCATACATCACCTGTAAAAATCCCCTGCAGGGACTTGCGCGGTGCAGGGGAGTATTGTTATTATCTGTGTTCCGCTCTGATTATCGACTTCGGCGGAAAGGCGGTATCATAAGGTATATAATACCTCTCGACTGCGCGGTTCGCTTTGTTGGTAGGTATCATCTGAGAGTCGAACATTTCCGCAGGCTCAAATATAACCGGATCACCTTTTGGCGGCAGTATTTCAAGTCTGCTGTCGAGTGTGAAGAAGTTGCGCTGTGTTATTTTGAGCATACCATTCTCATAGCCGTCAACGATCCCGACAAAATCATATTCGCGGTAATATCCGCTGTCCTCGTAATGCTGGTCTGCATCGTCGTGATCGTAAAAGAAACCGGTGCAGTAGGGTCTGTGACTTACGCGGTATGCTTCCGCAAGAATATTTTCCGGAACTTTGTCACCCTTCAGCGCATAACCGAGCGCTTTCTTGTAGGCGTTGCTCATGACTGCCGTATAGTACGCGGATTTTGCGCGCCCTTCTATCTTAAGGCTTGAAACCCCCGCTTCGATAAGATCGTCAAGATGTCCGAGCATACAAAGGTCTTTTGCGTTGAAAACGTATGTTCCTCTGTTGTCCTCTGTTATCTCATACAGTTCTCCCGGACGCTGTTCCTCGGTGAGGTAGTATTTCCACCTGCACGGCTGCGCACACTCACCGCGATTGGCGTCGCGTCCGGTCAGGTATTTTGAGAGAAGACACCTTCCGGAGAAGGACACGCACATGGCTCCGTGAACGAAAACTTCTATTTCAAGATCGTCCGGTATGTTTTTTCTGATCTTTGCTATATCCGACAGGGAAGTCTCACGCGCAAGCACGACACGCCTTGCACCGAGACGGTACAGCTCATTGGCAGTCGCGTGGTTCATTATCCCCACCTGTGTGGACATGTGTATATCGAGCTTCGGTGCGTATTTCTTCGTCATTGCCATTACGCCGATATCCGCGATAATAGCCGCATCAATGCCGGTCTCGTATGCCTCGGTTATAAAGCCCGGAAAAGCATCTGCTTCATCTGCGGTCGGTACGGTATTGCAGGTAAGATATACCTTCGCGCCGCCGTTATGTGCATATTTCACTGCGTCCGCGAGCTGCTCCATATCGAAGTTCTTCGGACCTGCACGCATACCGAAGCTCTGTCCGCCGATATATACCGCGTCACAGCCGAAATCGACTGCCGCTTCAAGGCATTCTCTGTCTCCGGCGGGGGAAAGTATCTCGGGTATTTCAGTCATTTGTCTCACTCTCTCCGACAGGCATTTCCGAAGTCTGGTCTCCGGGGGTGATCTGCGCAAGCAGAAGATTCTGCTCATGTTCTTCCTGAGTTACGGCGTAGTAGATCTCGCCTGTCTCCTCGTTAGCGCAGAAATAGAAGTACGGTGTATCCGGCGCGTAGAGCACTGCGTTTATCGCGTCAAGTCCGGGGTTGCAGACAGCTCCTGCGGGTATGCCCTGACAAACATAGGTGTTGTAAGCGTCGTAAATACGCTGTTTTGAGGCTTCCGTGCCTTTGATGTTTGGCTTTATATCATTCTCGACATAAAGAACGGTAACGTCCGACTGGAGATAGGGGAATTCGGCAGAATGACGTATTCTGTTGAGAAATACGCTTGCTACCTGCTCCATATCCTCTGCGTAACCGGCTTCTTTCTGTACGATAGACGCGAGAGCTATGATCTCGTCGAGAGTCATATTCATCTCGCCCATTTTCTTGTACATACTCCGAGTCATCTTCTCATTGAAGTTGGAGTACATTTTTTTTGCAGCTTCCTTGGCGTTTTCCTCGGATTCCTTCTTCATCTTCTCATAGGCTTCTTCGGCTGTCTCGTCCTTGCCGGGCTTTATACCGGATTCCATAGCGTTAACAATGTAGAATTCGTAGGTATCCGGGAATAGATAGCCTTCAAGCTGGCAGAATTTGAGCGGATTTTCCTTTACTCTGCGTTCAAAGTCATAATTGTTCTGAATGTTCTTGTAGTACTTCTCAAAATCCTCCGCGAAGCATACATTGTTCTCTTCAAGGAGAGCTCCGATCTCGTGAGCCGTCATACCCTCGACGATACGCACATTGACAGTTTTTATCTCGGTAGTTTTTGTGCTTAATATAGAAAGCAGGGTACTGTACGACATAGTGGAGCTTACAGTGTATTTTCCGGCTATGAAGTCGCGCTTGTTCTCATTGTTTTTCAGTTTGTCCATAAAGTCGGCGTACATTCTGAAAAACTTCGCATCACTGATGATATTGTTTTCGGAAAGTATCGCAGCGACAGTGGAGATATCGGCGTTGTCCGGTACAGTTATATCTATCTTGAATTCCTGCGAACCGACTCCGGTGAAATCAAGAGCCCACTTGACAAGATATGTCGAAGCATACGCCGAACAGCCAAGTATAGCGGCGCAGAGCAGGAGAGCAACAAGTATATACGCGAGGGTACGCGTGCTCTGTTTCTGACGCTCATATCCGAGACGAAGTTTTGCGATTCGCTGTTTTTCCTCACGGATATCCTCTTCCTCCGCTTCTGCTTCGTCAACCATGGAAGCACTTCGTTCCTGCGGATCGTTGACCGCATTCATAAGGCGAGTGGCGGTCTTGTCAAATTTCTCCTCCTGCTCCGTTCCTTCCTCGATATCAAATATCTCGGGGGTATCCTCCGGGGGCAGGGAATTCCTGTTCTCGCGGACTATCTCCGATGCTTTCTCACCGAGTGCGGCGGAAAGGCTTGCTGCAAGTCCGGGAACATTGTCTTCGCCGACCTGCTCGGACTTAGCCGGAGCCTGTTCTTTAACGGGTTCCTTAACGGCTGCTTTAGCCGGCGATTTATCGTTTCCTTTTGCTGTCGGTTTTGCTGTCGGCTGTGCAGCTGCTTTTGCCGCAGCCTGTTTAGCGGGTGCTTTTTCCTGTGCCTTTACCGCTTTGGTATCGGGTTCTCCGGTCTTTTTAGCGGCGGGCTTGTTCTTTGAATCCGCAGTCATCAGTGCGGGCTTCTGTTTTGGACTTGCCGGGGAAGAGGGCGCATCGGAACTCTTCTGCGGTCTTGCCGGTGTTTTTGTCTTATCGGCGGAAGCGGCTATCGGATTTTTCGGAATATCGTTCTTTGCGGAATCGTTTTTGTCCTGTTTCCCGCGGACGATATCGTCATATTCGCTTCTTGAGATACGGCTGCCGGCTGCCGCTTTCTGCTTTTTCTTTTTGTTTACGGAGAAAAGTATCTCGTCTATTTCGTCCCGTTCGTCGTAATATTCGTCGTCATCGTCGTCATCAATTGGCGGAAGACCCATTTCCGAGCGCTTTTCCGCGGCTTTGAAAGCCTGCATCTTATCGCTGTGCAGATATGCTGCGAGACTTCCTATATCGTTATATTCCTTGTCCTCGTTCATTTTTTCGCTCAATGAGTCCACCTCCTGTCTGTGTATTATAGTTTTTTATTTTCAGTAATATATCCCGTTTTCGGTTATGACCGTGTTTACGTTCAGATCGTATCCGTCCCGCGGTACGTCGCCGCAGCACTGTTCATAGCAGATGCCGATTGAATATCCGCTGTATCCGGCGAGAAATCTGTCATAGAAACCTCCGCCCCAGCCGAGACGGTAGCCGCTGCGGTCAAAACGCAGCGCGGGGACTATGCACACGGTATCGTCAAACGCTGTTATCTCGTTTCCGTCTGCCGGCTCATCAACGCCGAATCTGCTTTTCACAAGTGAGTTAAGTGACCTGATCGTCAGGAACCGCATTTCTTTCCCGACACATTTCGGCACCGCGACTGTGCATCCTTCTGAAAGCATGGCTGTTATGAAATGTCTTGTATCGACCTCGGCGGGTGATGATGCATATACAAGAAATGTATCGCATCTCACGATCTTTTTATACCGTATAAGATTATTATATATTTTTTCGTCGTATTCTTTCCTGACGTATTCTTCCATATCTCTGCGCTGCGAAAGTATCTCCGCGCGCAGCGTCTTCTTAAGCTCCGACACAGTGCATTGCTTCATGTATCTTGTCGGAAGCAGGCTTTCCGGAAAGCGCCTCGACGAGCTTCAGCCCGAATTCGAGCGCAACACCGGCACCTCTTGCGGTTATAATATTCCCGTCCTGCTCAACGGGAGCGCCGGTAAACTGCGCACCTTCGAGGAAATCCTCAAATCCGGGGAAGCAGGTAGCTTTTCTTCCTTTGAGCAGGCCCTTCCTGCCGATGATCGAGGGTGCCGCGCATATAGCACCGATATATTTTCCGTTTGCGGCGCAGAAGTCGATAGCGTCCTGCACCGTGCGTGATTTTTCAAGATTCAGAGTACCCGGCATACCGCCGGGCAGTACGATCATATCTATCTCGTCGCTCATAGAGATGTCAACTTCCGTAATATCGGGTACTACGGTGACACCGTGAGCGCTTGTTATGATCTCTTCGCCGATTCCGACTGTAACTACTTTCTGTCCGTTTCTGCGAAGAATGTCGATAGGTGCGATGCCCTCGGTTTCCTCAAATCCGTTTGCAAGAAATACAAGTACCATATTTAAGATCCTTTCCGTAATTATTCGTTAATGCAGCGGTTTATGATACCGATAAGCTCCGCGTTGATATCCGCAATGCTTCTCGGCTCACCGTTTTCGCTGCACGGTATCATGCTCCAGCCGAATTTTTCCGCGGAAAACAGGGCAGCCTCACGGCAGTGTGCGAGATAAGAAGTATCACGTTCGTGGATATCCTTTTTCGACTCGTCTCCGTTATAGCGTCTCAGGAGAAGCTTCTGAGACACCTCGGTAGGCATATCAAGAAAGATCGTAAGATCGGGGCACGGCATACCGAGCTTTACATATTCGAGATCACACAGCCAGCCGAGATACTCGTCCCATTCGTCCCTTGACAGCTTTGTCATCTGGTAGATAGCGTTTGATGAAACATATCTTGCCGATATCAGGGGCGAGCCGCTCTCGTAAAGCGCCTGCCAGTGTGTTCTGAAGCTTGTGTAGCGGTCGGTCGCGTACATGATGCTTGCGGAATATGCGCTTACTTTCGGGTCTTTCTCGTCGAATTTGCCGTTGAGATAATCGCTGATTATCCGTCCGCTGTCAGTATTGTAATACGGGAACGTGATGAAATGAGCGTCCGGTATCTTACGGCGCAGAAGATCAAGCTGCGTTGATTTGCCGCACCCGTCCAGTCCTTCAATAACTATGAGCTTTTTCATACCGTCACCGCCTCAATGTCCAGAAACAGATATTATCCCTTATTGTACCATTTTTTTGCATTTTCGTCAAGTCAAACTTAACATATTATTCTTATAAAAATACACAAATTATTATACTACCAAAATCTCCGGTTGTCAATTAAAATTTTGTTCATAATTTGCCGCACCGAGAACAGGCTGCAACCTTTTGCGGCAGTTGACATATTGCTGATATTATGCTAAAATAAACGATAACTGATTTTATCCGGAGGATAGTAAGATGATAATACTTGCAAGTAAGTCTCCGCGCAGAAAAGAGCTTTTCTCTCTGATAACCGCGGACTTTGAGATAATACCCGCCGTGGGTGAAGAGCGCGCGGATCGGAGCCTGCCGCCTCAGAAATATGTCTGTGAGCTTGCGGAACACAAGGCGGAGGAGATAGCGGCGCAGTATCCGGAGGACACGGTCATAGGCGCGGATACGATCGTTGCAATAAACGGTGAGATCCTCGGCAAGCCGCATGATGAAGCAGATGCAAAGCGTATGCTTCGTCTGCTTTCCGGCACGGAACACAGTGTATTTACAGGCGTGTGCATAATATGCCAAAACAAGAAAATTATATTCTGCGATGAAACAAAGGTAAGATTCTTCTGGCTTACTGACGGTGAGATCGATGCATATACAGCAAGCGGAGAGCCCTTTGACAAAGCCGGAGCATACGGGATACAGGATACCGGAGCACTGCTTGTCAGCGGGATAACCGGCGATTATTACAATGTTATGGGACTTCCTGTAGGACGGCTGTACCGCGAATTGCTGAAAGCCGGACTTTTGTGATCGTGGAAACGATGTTTTTGGCAGTAATGTAAATTTTAATGCAAAACCGGAATTAGTATTATATTAATCTTGATTTTTTTATAAATAAATGGTATAATATATTATAGTATTTTTGAGGCGGTGGTAAAGATGAATCTGATAGATGTCGGGTACGGAAACAGGATCAACAGTGACCGTATCGTTGCGGTAATAGGTGCCGATTCCGCACCGGCTAAGCGCATAGTATCTGCAGCAAAGGACAGTAACACCGCGATAGACGCTACCTGCGGAAAAAAGACCAAGACTGTTATCGTAATGGACAGCGGTCATGTTGTTATGTCCGCAAAAGAACCGGGTATGATAAAAGAATAATGTTCACAAATATCGAAACAGTGAAACTGTAAAAGGAGTGATCTTATGGCAAAGGGAATACTCATTGTTGTATCCGCACCGGCCGGCTGCGGAAAGGATACCATACTGGAGCAGGCGCTCAAAGAGAATGACAATCTGTTCTATTCCGTCTCCGCAACATCAAGGGCTATGCGTCCCGGCGAGATCGACGGCGTAAGCTATCATTTCAGAACGCGCGAGCAGTTTAAGGAAATGATAAAGAACGGTGAACTGCTTGAATATACCGAATATGTCGGGAATTATTACGGGACACCGAAAAAGGCTGTGACCGATATGCTTGAAGCAGGCAAAGACGTTATACTGAAAATAGAGATCGAGGGAGCGGCAAACGTCCGCAGAATGTTCCCGGACTGCGCTATGGTGTTCATACTTCCGCCGTCATTCGAGGAACTTGAAAGAAGACTGCACAAGCGCGGCACCGAAACCGACGACGTTATAAAGCAGCGTCTCGAAACAGCGCGGAAAGAACTTAAATTTGCCGAAAACTACGATTATCTTGTAACGAACGCGGCACTTGAAGATGCGGTAAAGGATTTTCTCGCAGTAGTCAGAGCCGAGAAATGCAGACGCGAAAGACGTCCAGGCGTTGTTGAGGAGCTGCTTGCAGAATGAGCTCACCGGAGCAGTATGCACTTGTAGCCGTCGAAAAGACGGCGTTTGCGTTTGATTCGCTTTTCACATATGAGATACCGCCGGAGCTTGACATAAGACCGGGTATGCGCGTCATCGTTCCGTTCGGGAGAGCGGACAAGCACCGTATCGGGGTTGTTTTTTCGGTAAACGGCGAAAAGCCCGCCGCTGCTGTAAAACCGATTTTTTCCGCTGCGGACGACGGAAGCTATCTCAGTGCGGAAATGCTTTCTCTTGCAGAGTATATGCGGGAGAGCACGATGTGTACATACTATGACGCTGTGCGCACGATGCTTCCGCCGGGACTTGCGGTGTATATCAACGAAAAACATACCTTTAACATCAGCGCAGCGCGGCTTGCGGAAGCAGACGGTACTCTGAGCGATACAGAGCGCGGGCTTGTACGGAAAGCAGAGAGCTGTTCCAATGACAGGGAGCTTGAAGAGCTTCTCGGACTGCCGGAAAACGCTTCTGCCGTGAAGCTGCTTGCAGATAAAAGAATAGTTACGGTGCATGAGTCCGTCAGACGCAGGGTCGGAGATGAGACAGAAAAAACGGTCACGCTTATCGGAATTCCCGATGGAGAGAAGCTGTCACCAAAACAGCGTTCCGTATGTGATACACTTGCGGAAGCGGGAGCAGCTTCCGTGAAAGAACTCTGCTATCTCTGCGGCGTTACGGATTCGGTCATTAAACGCCTTGCCGACAAGGGCATAGTTGAGATAACAGAGACAGAGATATCACGCGCGGATACAGAAAGCAGTGAAGTGACCGAGAAACTCTCGGACATCGTGTTTTCACCGCTTCAGCAGAAAACATATAACGGGCTGCTTGAGCTTATGGAAAAGGACGAGCCGAAATGCGCACTGCTTCACGGAGTCACCGGAAGCGGCAAGACATCGGTGTTCATAAAGCTGATAGAACGGTGCGCGGATATGGGAAAAACGGCTATACTGCTTGTTCCCGAAATAGCGCTGACACCGCAGACTGTCGGCAAATTCCGTCGTCTGTTCGGAAGCAAGGTCGCGATAATACACAGCAGTCTGTCCCTCGGGAGACGTGCGGACGAATTCAAGCGGATACGTTCTGGAGATGCGAGGATAGTTATAGGAACAAGAAGCGCGGTATTCGCTCCCGTTGATAATCTCGGAATAATCGTCATTGACGAGGAGGGTGAGCACACCTATAAGTCGGAAATGTCTCCGCGGTATCACGCGAGGGATATTGCGAAACAAAGATGCTTCCGGCATAAGGCGCTTTTGCTGCTTGCTTCCGCCACGCCGTCTTTTGACAGCTATTATAACGCGCTGAACGGTAAGTACAGCCTTTTCGAGATGAACGAACGATACAGCAAGGCAGTCCTGCCGGATGTGAAAATGATAGATATGAGGGTAGAAGCCGAGCGCGGCAACCGAGGTAATTTCAGCGATGAGCTGCTGTACGAGCTGAACTGCAATCTCGAAAACAAGGAGCAGTCAATGCTCCTGCTGAACAGGCGCGGCTACCACACCTATGTGAACTGCATCAGCTGCGGTACTGTGGAGGAATGCCCGAATTGCAGCATACCGTTGACATATCACAAAGTGAACAACAGTCTTATCTGCCACTACTGCGGGTTCAGAAAGCCTATGCCTCAGGCGTGTGAGAAATGCGGCAGCAGATTCATATATTCGAGCGGAACAGGCACACAGCGTATCGAAGACGAGATAAAGCAGTATTTCCCGAGCGCGAGAGTTCTTCGTATGGACGCGGATACAACTATGTCGAAGTATTCGTATGAAAAGCGGTTTGCTGAGTTTGCAAACAACGAATATGACATAATGGTCGGTACACAGATGATCGCGAAAGGGCTGAATTTCGAGAACGTCACGCTTGTGGGAGTTCTTCTGATCGACCGTTCTTTGTACGCGGGAGACTATCTCGGCTATGAAAAGACTTTCTCGCTTGTGACACAGGTTGTCGGGCGTTCCGGGCGTGGTGAGAAAAAGGGAAGGGCGTTCATTCAGACTTTCTCGCCGGAGCATTATGTTCTGGAACTGGCGGCAAAACAGGATTACAAGGGTTTTTATGAGCAGGAATCCGAAGTGCGGAAAGCACTTATTTTTCCGCCGTACTGCGATATATGCATGATTGCTTTCTCGTCCCAGGAGGAGGAACTTCTCGGAAAAGCCGCGGACGTATTCCGCGATCTGCTCAGAACAGAAGCCATGAAAGCGGGAAACGATATCCCGGCGATTATACTCGGGCCAACGGCAAGCGGAAGGATAAACGGAAGCTATCGTGCTAAAATAATCGTGAAATGCCGCAACAGCAGAAAATTCCGCGATATGCTGCGTTTTGTCATGCTTTCGGCATATAAGATGCCCGAATTCAGAAAAGTAAGTTTTTACGTTGATTTCAATGGGGAGATAATATGAGAATATTCGCGATAGTCGGTACGCCGCACAATGGCAATACCCGTGCAATAACCGATCTGTTTCTTGATGAGTTCCGTGCGGGCGGTGCGGAGATAGACGAGCTTGTACTCCCGCGGGATTTCGGAGAGACCTGTCTCGGCTGTGCAAACTGCATACTTCACGGTGAGGACAAATGTCCGCATTACGGAAAGACAGCACCGATAGTCGAACGTATGGAAAAAGCAGATCTGATAATACTTTCCACACCGGTTTTTGTCGGTTCCTGTACAGGTGCGCTTAAAGAGCTGCTTGACCATTTCGCGTATATGTGGCTGGTGCATCGTCCCAAAGAGGTCATGTTCGGCAAGACGGGACTAATAATAACCTCTGCCGGCGGTTCGGGTGTTAAACAGACTGTTAAACTGCTCAGGAGCAATATGTCATTCTGGGGGATATCATCGGTACATTCATACGGCGTTACCACGATGAAAATGAACGGAAATTATGCCGATTACAAGGATAAGGACAAGATAAAGAAACAGGTAAGAAGTGCTGCGGGTAAGGTCGCCAAAAGTGTTGAGAGGAGAAAGGTCAGCTTCGGTACAAAATTTTTGTTCGGTATTTTCAAGATGTCGCAGAAAAACGGCTGGAACAAGACGGATTCCGATTATTGGAAAGAAAAGGGCTGGCTTGACGGCATGAAGCCGTTCTGATAAAGTTAAGAAGTATTTTACATAAAGAAAGGAAACAAAAAATGGCACTCAGAAACATTGTAAAATTCGGAGACGAGAGATTAAGAAAGAAATGCCGCGAGGTCACCGCTTTCGACGATAAGCTGTGGGTACTGCTTGATGATATGTATGAAACTATGCAGGCATCCGACGGCGTAGGACTTGCTGCACCTCAGGTAGGCATACTCCGCAGAGTGGCGGTAATAGACGTTGGAGAAGGCCCCATAGAGCTTATAAATCCGGTCATCACCTCTATGCGCGGCAAGCAGCATGAAATCGAGGGCTGCCTTTCCTCACCCAATCAGTGGGGATATGTCGAGCGTCCCGCAAAAGTAAAGGTCACTGCATTCAACCGTTACGGCAAGGAGTTCAAGGTGGAAGGCACCGAGCTGCTTGCAAGGGCGCTTTGTCACGAGATAGATCATCTGAACGGCATAATTTTCACCGATCTTGCGGACGAGATGGTCGAGCCTGAAGATCTTGAAGAAAAAAGAAAGAAGTAACGGATATGAAGATAGTGTTTATGGGAACTCCGGACTTTGCCGTACCCTGTCTTGAATCGCTCATCAAAGCAGGTCATGATATTGCGGCTGTATATACTCAGCCGGACAAACCAAAGAACCGTGGTCACAAGATGATGTTCACACCCGTAAAGGAATGTGCGTTGAAATATGATATTCCGGTTTATCAGCCGTTGTCTCTGCGGAAAGGCAGGAGCGAGGACGCGGAAGAAGCAGTGAATACACTGCGTGATATCGCACCGGATTGTATCGTTGTCGTGGCATACGGACAGATACTACCGAAGGAAGTGCTCGATATACCGAAGTACGGCTGTGTTAATGTGCACGCTTCTCTGCTTCCGCGATACCGCGGGGCAGCACCGATACAGCACTGCATAATCAACGGCGAAAAGGAATCCGGAGTTACCACCATGTATATGGCGGAGGGACTGGATACCGGAGATATGATACTTGTCGATAAGATACCGATAGGCGAGAAAATGACCGCTTCAGAGCTTCATGACGCACTTTCGGAAATGGGTGCGGCGCTTATCGTTAAGACGCTTGCGGAGATAGAAAACGGCAGCGCCCCGAGGATCCCCCAGACAGACGAGAATACCTGCTACGCTTCCATGATAAGCAAGGAAATGTGCAGGATAGATTTCTCGAAAAGCGTAGAAGACGTATATAACTTTATCCGCGGAATGTCGGCGAGCCCCTGTGCGTTCACAACGCTTGGCGGAAAGCGATTCAAAGTATATTTCGCGGAAAAGACTGGTATAAAGACGGAGCTTCCTGCGGGAACCGCAGCGGACGACAGGCTCGGTATCTCATGCGGAGGATATGTACTGCGTATGACCGACGTACAGGCGGAGGGCAGCAAGCGTATGTCGGCAGATGACTTCCTGCGCGGGAAAAAAGTACCTGCCGGAACGGTTTTCGGAGGATCGGAGGGTTAGTATGATACTTATGGCATCCGAACAGTCGGAAAGGATCATGAATCTTATATATGATGTCTTTGCAGGCAGGTGGTCCGGTTTAGTGCTTATCGGAATGGTCGTTTTTTCTCTGATATGTCAGATACGAGTAAAATCAACTTTCTCAAAATATAATCTTGTCCGTACAGTAAGCGGCACTACAGCCGATATGGTAGCGAGACAGATACTTGATATGAACGGGCTTTACAATGTGCAGATAATGCGTGTTGCCGGAAATCTTACAGATCATTTTGATCCGAGAACCAACACCGTTGCACTTTCTGACAGTACTTTTGGAAATGCAACAGTCGGTGCTATCGGAGTTGCCGCACACGAGTGCGGACACGCAATACAATATGCAAGAGGCTACACGCCTATAAAAATAAGGCAGACACTTTATCCTGTCGTGAGTTTCTGTTCCGGTGCATGGTTCTGGATACTTGCCATAGGCTTTTTCCTTGAGTGGCTTTTCGTTATAGAAGTAGGCATCGCTTTCTATACTATCGTAGTAATATTCCAGCTTGTTACGCTGCCGGTTGAATTTGATGCAAGCAATCGGGCAATAAAGACGCTCGGAGACAATATGATACTGACCGGCGAGGAGCTTGCCGGTGCGAAGAAAACACTTGGTGCAGCGGCAATGACTTATGTTGCCAGCTTCCTCACTTCTTTCGTACAGCTGTTAAGACTTGTTCTTCGTGCATCATCAAGGCGGCGCTGAAATGAACGGACGTGAACGTGTACTCGGTATGCTCGTCAAGGCACAGTCGGACGGTGCGTACTCAAATCTGCTCCTTGATTCGTCTCTCGCCGGCAATAATGAGGACAGAGCTTTCGTTACCGCTCTTTTTTACGGAGTGACCGAACGCAGAATGACACTTGACCACATAATAAGAACATATTCAAATACGGAATTTGACGATATAGAGAACGAAACCTTACAGCTCCTGCGTATGGGAATATATCAGCTGATGTATATGGATATACCGGACAGCGCGGCTGTGAACGAAACGGTGAAGCTCGCACCGCAGAGATCGAAGGGATATGTGAACGCGGTGCTTCGTGCGTTCATACGGGACGGAAAACGGCTTGATACCGACGGCCTCGATGAGCTCGGTAAGCTCTCTGTGACATATTCATGTGCAAAGTGGATCGTTAAGATGTGGGCAAAGGACTACGGGATAGAAAAGACCGAAAATATGCTTCGTTCATCATTCGGCAGACCTCCCGTTTACGCAAGGGTAAACACGATCGTATGTGATGCGGACGACCTCATCTATGAGCTTGCGGAGGACGGTGTAAAAGCGGAGCGTTATCATGACAGCGATACCTGTGTTGTGATGCTTGATGCGGTAGGAATAGAAAAACTTCGGGCATACAGGAACGGACTTTTCCATATACAGGATATATCATCTCAGACCTGCTGTGAAGCTGCTTCACCCTGCGAGGGAGATACCGTTATAGATATATGTGCGGCACCCGGCGGAAAGAGCTTCACACTCGCGGAGCTTATGAATAACAATGGTACGGTGTATTCCTCGGATCTCTATGAAAGCCGTGTAAAGCTGATAGAACAGGGTGCCGGGCGGCTCGGACTGGATATTGTCAGGGCGCGTGTGTCTGACGCATCAGTTTTTGACGTGAAACTGCCGCAGGCAGATGTGGTACTGTGTGATGTGCCGTGCTCGGGTCTCGGAGTTATCCGCCGCAAGCCGGAGATAAAATACAAGAAAAAGGACGAACTTGCGGGGCTGCCCGTGATACAGAAAAAGATACTCGAAAACGCGGCAAACTATGTCAGACCCGGCGGCAGACTCGTTTATTCGACCTGCACACTGAACAAGGCGGAGAACGAAAATATCGCAGATCAATTCGCCGCAGAGCACACCGGTTTTGATCTGATCGACGCAAAAACGTTCTTCCCGGAAACAGACGGCGGAGACGGATTCTTCTTTGCCGTATTTGAGAAACGTCAAAAATAGAAACAATGGGAGAGAAATGATATGAACAGACTTATTGCAAAGGCCGGTGCGCTTATTGTTACGGTCACGGTGTTCCTTTTTGCGCTGTTCCTTATGATCGATTTTAATTACGGCAGCTACGCGGTATGCCTTATCCTTCCGATAGGCTACATAATGCTGGCGGTGGGATTTTATCATGAACGCAAGGGTGAAAACAGTTCCGCTTCACTGCTCGGCGTATTGTTCGCCGTAGTGTACGCGGTGCTTATAATGCTTGTGTATTACGCACAGCTCACGGCGGTCAGCTTCGGTGGGCTTACAGAACAGGCAGCGGAACTGATCGACTTCAGGCGCGGAGGACTTATATTCTCGTATGACCTGCTTGGCTACGGCATGATGGCTTTATCCACTTTCTTTATTGGTCTCACGGTAAGAGACAGGACAAAGAAAGACAAGATATTGAAATATATGATGATAATACACGGATTTTTCTTCTTTCCGTGTCTTATAATGCCCATGACCGGAATGTTCGCGTCGGGGCTGTCAGGCGGTGAAACGAGCGGCAGCGGTGTTATGGTTCTTGTCTGCTGGTGTGTGTATTTTATCCCGATAGGTATTCTTTCATTTCTGCATTTTAATAAGAACGATGATTAAAAAAGATATTCTTTCATTTACGCTTTCCGAACTTGAATCGGAGGTACTATCACTTGGTGAGAAGAAATTCCGTGCATCACAGCTTTACGGCTGGCTCCATGAAAAGCGAATCACGGCATTCGCAGAGTGTGCCAATCTGCCGAAAACGTTCATAGAACGTCTCGAAACGGAATACTTCATTATGCGTCCGAAGGTAATACGGAAACTCGTGTCAAAGATAGACGGCACAATAAAATATCTGTATGAATTTCCGGACGGTGAACGATGTGAGACCGTACTTATGAGCTATAAGCACGGCAATTCGCTTTGCATCTCAACACAGGTAGGCTGCAAAATGGGGTGCAGTTTCTGCGCTTCCACAAAGGCGGGTTTTGTACGTGATCTTCTGCCGTCAGAACTGCTCGGACAGATATACGAGACTGAGAGAGACAGCGGCAGAAAGGTAGAGAGCCTTGTATTGATGGGAATAGGCGAGCCGCTCGATAATTTCGGCAACGTTATGACGTTTCTTGAGATACTTTCCTCAGAAAAAGGAAAAAATCTGAGTCTGCGGCACGTTTCGCTCTCGACCTGCGGCATAGTCCCGCGTATAAGGGAGCTTGCCGATATGAAGACAGGACTTACGCTGTCGGTTTCGCTTCACGCACCGACAGACGAAAAGCGAAGCGCAATTATGCCGATAAACAAGCGGTACAATACCGCTGAGCTTATAGATGCCTGCAGGTATTATTTTGCACAGACTGGTCGCCGCATCAGCTTCGAGTTCGCACTTATAGACGGTGTGAATGATGATCCGCAGACTGCAAAAGAGCTTGTACGTCTGCTAAAGCCGGTGTCTCCGTGCCATGTCAATCTGATACCGGTAAATGAGATACGCGAACGTGAGTACAGAAAAAGCGGCAGGGTGAGGGAGTTCACAAAGCTGCTCACCGACAGCGGCATAAATGCGACTGTCAGACGGACTCTCGGGGCGGATATAAGCGCGGCCTGCGGTCAGCTGAGGCGTGACAGTCTGAGTGAAAAATGACGGAAATGTTAGAATTTGTTACCGTTTTGTAAGAAAATTGTAACCATTTTACAGTTGATTTATTTTTGGAAAAAGTGTATAATAGATAAGATAGAGTATTTGTATATTATAACATAATATCCTTGCGCGGACTGCGCATGAGAGAAAAGAGGGGTAGTATGAAATGCTTTTCCAAGACTGATATAGGTCTTAAGCGTAATGAAAATCAGGACAGGGTCTGGACGGATATGCTTGAAGATGATGCGGTCGCGGTCATTCTTTGTGACGGCATGGGCGGAGAGAACGCCGGAAGCGTTGCGAGCGAGATGACTGTTGAGTTTATGTCCGACCGTATAAGAAAAGGTTTCCGCGGGAATATAAACCGTAATTTCATACGCAATCTTCTGATAACCTCTGTCACTGCGGCTAACAGTCTCGTGTTTGACCGTGCATCGAGGGAATCCGACAAGTACGGAATGGGAACGACCTGCGTCGCGGGTATCATCTACGCCGGACGAGCTTATATAATCAATGTCGGTGACAGCAGAGCATATCATATCTTTGACGACAGCATACAGCAGATCACAAAGGATCATACTTATGTAAGAAAGCTCGTTGAGCGCGGAGAGATAACCGAGGAAGAAAGCAAGGTACATCCCGACCGTAACCGCATTACGCGCGCAGTAGGCGCGGATCGCAATATAACTCCGGATTACTTTGAGATAGACCTTGAAGAAGGAAATATCCTGCTTTTCTCGTCTGACGGACTTCACGCTTACGGTGACGACGCTGAGATAGCGGAGATAATCGTGAACAATCCGATATCAAAGTCCTGTGACCTGCTCATAGACTACGCGCTTGCAAACGGCGGACGTGACAATGTTTCCGTAGCGGTAGTTGAGGTCTGATTAATCAGTTAATTCTTATTGCAGTGTCCTATGAAAGGAATTGATCTTAATAATGGACAAAAACATTGGCAAGAAGCTCGATAACCGATATGAGCTGACAGAGCTTATCGGCGTCGGCGGAATGGCGGATATATACAAGGCTAATGACATCATAGAGAACAAGGTCGTTGCCGTAAAGATATTAAAGAACGAATTCGCCAAGAGCGAGGATTTTCTTCGCCGTTTCCGCAATGAATCGAAAGCTATCGCACTTCTTTCACATAAAAATATAGTAAAAATTTACGATGTAGGCTTCACAGATAAGATACAGTACATCGTAATGGAATATATAGACGGTATCACGCTGACAGAGTATATTGAAAGACAGGGCGTTCTTAAATGGCGCGACGCGGTGCATTTCACAACGCAGATACTCCGCGCTCTCCAGCACGCACATGACAGGGGTATAGTTCACCGCGATATCAAGTCGCAGAATGTAATGCTTCTTGCGGACGGTACTATAAAGGTCATGGATTTCGGTATAGCGCATTTCAACCGCGAGACCGACAAGACCATATCCGAGAAAGCTATCGGCTCTGTTCATTATATAAGTCCCGAACAGGCAAGAGGTGAGGTCACCGATGAAAAGAGCGATATCTACTCCGTCGGTGTAATGCTGTATGAGATGCTTACCGGCGTAAAACCGTTTGACGGCGACAATCCCGTTTCCATCGCGCTCAAGCATATGCAGACCAAGCCGAAGAAGATGACCGAGATCAACAGCTCTATTCCGGAAGGTCTGGAAGAGATAACGATGAAGGCAATGCAGAAGGTGCCTGCCGAGCGTTACCAGACAGCCGGAGAGATGATAAAGGATATAGAGGAATTCAAGAAGAATCCGAGTATCGTATTTGAGTACAAATATTTTTCAACCGACGGCTCAACCAAGTATTTTGACAAGATAACTCCCGAAACTCTCAAAGAACAGCAGACACACAAGATAAAGAAGCGTTCTTTCGAGGAGGGCGGAGAAGAGGATAACAGCTACGATGACGATGAGCCGGAGGACGATGAGGAGTATTTCGATGACGAGTTCTATTATGAGCGCAGAAGACGTTCGCCTGTTCTGCCTATTCTATTCGCTCTTGCGACGGCATTTGTCATAATGACCGCGTGGCTTATATATACCGTTGTTACCACACAGGTCGAAGGTATTGTTAGCGAAGCCGGTGAGGAAGTCAAGATGCCGAATCTTGTGAATAAGACATGGGACGAGGTGCTGAACGAATACGGTGACTTTAATCTTACTCCTACGCTGAAATATGACTCCAAGTATGAAAAGAATGTCGTTATGCATCAGAGTGTAATGCCCGGCAGAACAATAAAGAAGAACCAGAACGTCGAAGTTACTGTCAGCAACGGACCTAAACTCGTCGAGATCGACGATTACTCCGGTAAGCCGATAGACGACGTTATCACCATGCTTTCAAAGCAGGATCTCAAGTATGAGATCATAAGACAGGAGGACGATAATGTTCAGTCTGACTGCGTTATAAAGACAAATCCCGCAGCGCGTGAATTCGTTCAGGTCGGTACCACCGTGACACTTTGGGTAAGTACCGGCGCGAGCGATGAGACTACTGCTGTTCCGCAGCTTGTCAACCTTTCTCTTGCGAGTGCAAGACTTCGTGCGCAGGAGTACGATATACTCCTGACGGAGCTGTACGAACCGAGCAACGATGTCGAAGAAGGCAAAGTAATTCGTCAGAGCATCGACCCGACCACGATCGTTGAAAAGAACACAATGGTCGAGAT
>CACZGM010000054.1 GCA_902780695.1 uncultured Ruminococcus sp.
CTATATGAAAGCTTTATATATCCGAGTATCAGTCCGACACCGATAGCTGCGGTTATAAGAAGCTCTGTTGACGAGATCAGATATTTAAGCAAAATGCTCCCTCCATTTTTATAAAAAAGCGCGAAAGCGCTATGCCGTATTTTGCGTAGCAAATATGCAGCACAGCGCAGTCGTTATAGAAGAAAAGAATTACCACTCCTGAGGAATGTATTCCCAACCGTCGTGTTCAACGATGAGATTGCCGTTTCCGAAGTAATCGTCAAATGATCCGCCGGGGCCTGTCTCCGCGTCTGTATGAAGCAGATAACCGTTCTCCTCGGGGCTGTGGATCGTGAATTTCAGTTTGTATGTATCCGCATTGGGGAGCTTTACATTTGCACCGTAGTGAGGACCGTCGGAAGCGCTCATTTCCATGAATGTACCGGATGCCGCAGTATTTCCGTCGGAACCGGTCACCTCGTAATCGACGGTGAGGTAGGGTACCCAGTCGCCTACACCAAAGCCTACTGTATTTTCAAGTGCGGAGATATCGGCTTCGAGATGAATATTGAAGTCCTCTGTATTGCCGTTTCCGCCGGACATCGGTACAGGCTGGAAATAAACAGCGGATACGTTGAGGAAGCCTATTTCCTCGTCCTCGAAGATCGGGATCTCGTTGAAGCCGGCATTCTCTTCATCTGCCGCAGCTTCTGTCTTTACTGTTGCATCGGCGCTCTCGGCAGCCTTTGTTGTTGCTTCTGTCGCAGCTGTTGTTTCTGCCGCAGCTGTTGTTCCCGTTGCCGCTGTGGCAGCCTGAGCTGTTGTTGTGGTAGATGCCGCATTGCTGTTGCCGCAGCCTGCGAATGCCAGGGCAGATACAGCGAGCATGGCTGTCAGTGCAGCCTTCTTTGTGTTTTTCATAATAACCTCCAGATAATATTGTTTTGCGGTATGACCGCTTATTTCCAAAAGCAGTGGAACTGCTATAGAAAACTTAATTTTTGGCAGCGGCGGCCTTTCCCGCCTTTTGCTTTTTTGCTTTTTTAGGCTTGGGCGCAAGCTCTGCGGCAAACTGTTCGTCGCTCTCCGTGAGATAATGCACACCGTCTGCTATACCGATGAACAGCGGGATCAGTGACCAGCAGAAAATCACATGAAGTATGCCCTGACCGTATTTCCCGATATAGAACTTGTGTATTCCCAGACCGCCGAATATCAGGGCAAGGATACCGGCTTCCTTTCTGTTTCCGCGCTCACGGTTCGACATCACGAAGATGAGCAGCGTTATCAGTGTAAGTATAAGCTGCGGTATCAGAGTTTCAAGCACGGGGAAGATACCGAGTACCTGAAGCACATCATTGTACGGAATGAATGCCTGCAGCCATTCCGGCGAGGTCATGTCCACAACGTCGCCTTCGATGAGCTCCTTGATTCCCGAACCAAGGAAGGAGATCGACATTATGAACATCAGTATGCTCGTTCCGAGGAAGAACGGCCTTATCGGGAGCTTTACGCTGAAGAAGCGTATCGCGATGAATACAACAACGAGCACAACACAGCCGACACCGAAACCGCCCCATACATATCCCATTTCAGAGGGCTCGGTAAGGTACTGCTGATAGAAGAGTATCACCTCGGCACCTTCACGGAATACCGCAAGGAAAGCAGTGAATGCGAGTGTGAATACGCTTCCGGTCTCGGCGGAAGACTTTACCTGATCGCCGATGTATTTGTTCCAGGTATCGGCTTCCGCTTTGGAAACCATCCAGTTGCTTACCCAGAAAAGAACCACGACTGCTATCAGAGCCGTAACACCCTCGATTATCTCCTGATTGGCTGTATTTGCAAGTTTCCAGAGACTGAGCAGCCATGCACACAGGAAACTTGCGGCAATAGCAGCGATACAGCCGAAATATACATAACCGAGCTTGCGTTTGTTTCCGCTTTTTACAAGATACGCGATTATAGCACCGACTACAAGTATAGCCTCAAGCCCCTCACGGACTATTATCAGAAAGCACGCGCCGAATGTTGCGGCACCGCTTACTGCAGAACTCTGAGATACGGTTTCCGAAGCGGTTTCGGGTACATTCTCCAAGGCTGCTGTGTCTTCAGAGACGGAGACTGGAGCGGAAAGGCTTTCGGTCTTTCTTGTTCCGTCGCTGTTGAATGCGCTTTCGCCGGAATCGCCGAGACCGTCAAGATGATTCGCCTGCTGGTGGAGTATCTCACTGAGCTTCACGAACTCCGCGGTCACAGTCTCTTCTCCGAGATCTTTCTTGACTGCTTTTCTTGCGGTTTTGAACTGGAGCTCCGCCTTGCTGACGTCTGAACCGGAATATCCGTTGACGTTACGCTCAAAACCCGATGTCTCGTAATAATAGTTGTAGATGTTGAGCGCGGGAGTATAAGCGGCTTCCTTATCGCCTGCCTTATACAGCTTTATTGACGCTTCGATGCAGTCGTCTATCGCGTTCGCGACAATATTCCACGTTTTATTACTGCTGTCTATGCCGTTGACGACCTTGTACTCGTCCCATGTCGGGATATATGTGATATCTTCAGCAGATGCTCTGACAGCGAATAATCCGGCAGCTGCCAGAACAGCATACAGAACACAAAGTATCGATGCGGCGCCCTTAGCTGCCGCTAACCTTACCTTATTCATTTCTGACCCGTGACTCTCCTTTGTATATATTAATTGTAAGCAGCGTCTAACCGAGTATCAAAATAAAAGGGTTAGCGTTAACTAACGATATAAATATATCACCGCATTGTCTTTTTGTCAAGAGAGAATAGCAAAATTTGTAGGATATTTATGTAATTGAGTTGCTGTAAGCTAACCCATTTGTATAATTTTGCAGTAATACTGTAATTTCACCTTGCGACACTATCCGTTCTCGGAAGAAATCCGGTGCCGGTGTTCTGCTCTTTGCCGTAATATTTGTATATTCAGTAAAGCCGAAACAAAGGTCTGAGTCGCCGTTTATGTTTCCGGATTATACAGATGATTATAAAACAGACTTGAATTTTGCGGAAGAATGTGTTATAATGTTAGCAAAGCCTAACGAGCGGTGCATTTCATCTGCTCCGTGAGAAGTTAGTGCCGGAGCGTATGAACAAAGGAAGTGTAAATATGTATGAACTTATAAACGGAATTATGATACCGTTTCTCGGAACATCGCTCGGTGCGGCGTGTGTGTTCCCGATGAAGGAGCAGCTCAGTGTTTCGGTTCAGCGCATACTCACCGGCTTTGCGGCGGGTGTGATGACTGCGGCAAGTGTATGGAGTCTGCTGATACCCGCGATAGAGCAAAGCGAGGAGAGTATGGGTAAGCTCGCGTTCGTACCTGCAGCGGCAGGTTTTCTGCTCGGCATAGCGTTTCTGCTTCTGCTCGACAGGCTGATACCGCATCTTCACATGAACAGCGACAAGGCCGAGGGGCTGCAGTCGAAACTCCCGAAAAACATAATGATGCTGCTTGCGGTGACACTGCACAACATTCCGGAGGGAATGGCGGTCGGTGTTGTTTACGCGGGTATGCTCTACGGCGGCGGTATGTCGTCATCAGCTGCACTTGCACTCGCGATAGGAATCGCTATCCAGAATTTCCCGGAGGGTGCGATAATATCAATGCCGCTGAAAGCCGAGGGAATGAGCAAGGGCAGGGCCTTCGCGGCGGGAGTTATTTCCGGTGCGGTCGAGCCTCTCGGAGCGCTTCTGACCGTTGCCGCAGCCGGACTGATAGTTCCCGCTATGCCGTATCTTCTCAGCTTCGCAGCAGGAGCTATGATCTATGTGGTGGTTGAGGAACTTATTCCGGAAATGTCCGCGGGTGAACATTCCAACATCGGCACAATAGCTTTTGCGGCAGGATTTACGGCAATGATGATACTCGATGTCGCACTTGGATAAAGGAGGAAAAGCAGAAAATGAAATACGCGGGAATGCCGTCGGGAATGTGGCTTTTATTCAGAAATTCATTCCGTAAAAATCTTACAGACGTTTTAGGTTTTGACCGTGAGACTGCAAAAGAGATCACGAAAAAAGCAAAGCCCGGATATGCTGAAATAATCGCAAAACTGCCGGAATTTGAAAAAGCTGACAGATTTAAAATGAACATTGTGAACTGCGCCATGCTGTCGGCGTTCTGTCTTTCGATGCCGCAAAGACCTGGGGTCGGAAAGTTGACCGAATACTACCGGAAGTCAATGATGACAGGTGCGATGAAATGGTTTTGCAGACAGGGCGGAAAGAAGAAATTCTCCGGGAAGGATATACAGGCTATGAAGATGACCGCGGGGCTGAAAGCCGCCGACCGCAACCCGTATTCGTGGAATGCGGAGTATATTGATTACGGCGACGGCAGCGGCTATGAGATGCGGTTCACGAAATGCGGGATATGCGTGCTAATGAAAGAGCTGGGACTTTTCGACCTTGTTCCGGCAATGTGCGCACTTGATTACACAATGTCAGAGGCTGGCGGAGCTTCCGATTTCGTGCGTGAATACACGCTCGCAGGCGGCGGACCTTACTGTGACTGCGGGTATAAGAAAAAGAGCAGATAAAAGTGCCGATGCTGCTGTACTCCCGGAAAGAGCAGTGATTTATTATGTCCGGCAATTATCCTGCCATGCGGGATCGTACATTGCCGAAAATTCAATGTCAGCGTTTTTTATTATTATCATACAGACAAATGCAGAAATGAAGCGAAAGGATAAAACAGTGTACGGAAAACTATACGGTGTAAGTACGGGACCCGGCGACCCGGAGCTTATGACGCTCAAAGCCGTTAAGATCATCGAAAAATGCGGAGTTATCGCTGCGCCGAAAACGGGCAGTGAAAAAACGCTTGCTCTGGATATAGCTTCGCAGGCAGTTGATATATCCGGAAAGACAGTGATTACGCTCGATATGCCGATGACGCATGACAGGGAAGAACTCGCAAGGAGCAGATACGATGCCGCGTGCAGGATAGCTGAATATCTGAAAAAAGGCGAGGACACTGCTATGCTAAACATCGGAGATGTGTCGATCTACTCGACGTTTTCCTATGTTGCCGAAGAAGTAAGAAAAATGGGATTTGAAACCGAAGCCGCAGCGGGAGTTCCGAGCTTCTGCGCCGCAGCCGCCGAGCTTGGTATATCGCTTACCGAGGGTCATCAGCCGCTTACCGTAATTCCCGCGCAGAATAAAAATGCCGCCGGACTTTTATCGTCCGACGGTACAAAAGTCATTATGAAAAGCGGAAAAAAGCTGTCAGAAATAAAGGAATTGCTGAAAGAAAGCGCAGGAACTGTCTGTGCGGTCGAGAACTGCGGATTGCCCGGACAGAAAATATACAGAAGTCTCGATGAAATAAATGAATGCGGTTATTTCACTTTGATCATCGCAAAAGCGTGACCGTTCACAGCTGAAATATAAGCGATATTGCCTTAATTCTTCACAGCAAATCTGAACATATCCGCGCCGAGTATCTTTACATTCACCTTGTCGGCAACCGTTTCGAGAAATCTGATCTCACGCGGCGAGAGCCTCACATTTACCGCTTCATACAGATCATCGACGTGACTCGGTTTACGGCAGCCGCAGATCGGAACTATGCCCTTGCTTGCGCAGAATGCCATGGCTACCTGCGGTATCGTGATATCGTGACGTTTTCCGACTCTGTTCATTGCCGCGTGCAATGGACGGAGCCTCTTCTTTTTACTGCTGAATATCAGCTTCATTATCGAGCCTTTGGTTTTGACACGAGGGTCGGTGAGCATTCCTTCTTCGAGCACCGCCCACGCCCAGAACAGAATGCCGTTATCTTTGCACCAGCTCACAACACCGTTCTTTTCCCAGTCCCGCGCGATAAGGCTGTAATGGTTCTGAACGCCGTAGAGCGGTATTCCCGCTTTGTCGAGCATTGCTTTGGCTTTCATGCATTCCGAAAGGTCGAAATTGGAAATTCCGATATGATGTATCTTTCCTTCACGGTACAACGTTATGATCTCCGCAAGGTTTTTCTCAATATCGACCGGAAGATGCAGCCAGTAAATATCGACGTAGTTCCGCCCGAAGTCGGCAAGGTCGCGTGCGAGCGATTTTCTCACCTGTCCCGGAACATACTTGCCCGACGGTGTGAATTTGGCGGAGATGTAAACATCGCCGGTACCGAATCTGCCGATCATTTTCTGCGCTTTGCCGAGACCGTAATCCTGCGCAAGATCGAATATCAGCAGGTCTTTCTCCTTCGCAAGCTGCATAGCGGCTTCTGTCGTGCTTTCGTCAACGCTGCTTCCGCGCAGCAGCTTTCCGTATGCGGCACTGCCCCATGAGTTAGTGCCGATTATCGCCTTGGGATGTAAAATGTCCATTTTCCTGTCTCCTTCCGGTATTAGTTGAAGCTAACTTCTTTAGGATATTATATCACAGAACGCATATAATTTCAAGGGGTATATGAAAAATCCGGCCGCGCATAGCATGGTCTGAAAATGACCGAGGCTGTAAACCGCATTCTGCAGCGATCTACAGCCTTCTTATACTTTGGGTGAAGCAGCCACCCTTCCGTTCGTGAAACAGCATCTGCGGCCTTTGCGATGTCTTTCGTCATAGCATGACTGTTTTTGTGGCTACAGCATCGCGGAAGCGGGCATCGTGCTCGACGAACAGCATCGTAGGCGCACAGCCGAGCAGAAGTGCTTCGAGCTGCATACGCGAAAACACGTCAATGTAGTTCAGCGGTTCGTCCCAGATATACAGGTGAGCGGGCGTACAGAGACTTGCGGATATAAGCACCTTTTTCTTCTGACCTTCGGACAGCTCTGCGATGTCTTTCACGAACTGCTCTCTCTCAAGGCCGAGCTGACGCAGTATTGTGCAGAAAAGTGTGCGGTCAATGCCGCGCCCGTCGCAGAAATCGGGCAGATTTCCGCAAAGTCCCGAGGTGTCCTGATCCACATACGACACGATAAGTCCGGAAGCCGTTTCGCATACGCCGTGCTCCAACGTTTCTGCAGGCATATCGGCTCCGGTGCTTTTCAATATGCGCCGTATCAGCGTTGATTTCCCGCAGCCGTTCCCGCCGACAAGTGCGATACGGTCGCCCTGTCTTAATTCAAATGTCACATCGTCAAGTACGGGAGTCTCCGCATCCGCGTACCTCAGACCGAATCCCCGGACATTTACAAGAACATTCCTGTGGTGGGGCAGGGCAGTGAGCTTCAGATCGCGGATCTCCTCTATGTCGCTGAGCAGACCCTCCTTTTCCTCTATCTCTCTTCCGATACGCTTTTCGATGTTCGATACCCGGCTCTGCATCTTCTTTGTCTTTGCTCCGATGATCGAACGTGTGCTTATCGAGCGGTCGTTCTCTTTTATCGGGTCGTAGCCGATCTTGGTGCGCTCGTTTTTATCCGCCCAGTCGGAAGCCCGCTTTGCCGCCTGTTTCAGTTTTCTGATCTCCTTGCTGTGCTTTTCATTCTGCGCCCTTGCAAATTTGTCGGCACGCTCCTTGTTTTCCCACCAGCTTGAGAAGTTCCCGTTCTGCACCTCAATACTTTGCTTATTGAGAACGAGAACGTGGTCTGTGCAGGCATCGAGCAGATCACGGTCGTGGGAAACAAGTATAAACCCGCTTTTCCGGGCAAGGTATTCCTTCACTTTTTCGCGGGCGGTGCTGTCAAGATGATTGGTAGGTTCGTCTATCAGCAGAAATTCGTTGTCGCCGGCGAACAGTACCGCCAGCAGTATCTTTGTGCGCTGCCCGAGGCTGAGCAGACCGAATTTGCGGTACAGAATATCCGCGTCCTCGCCGAGCAGTGAAAGTTCACAGATCACACGCCAGTCCTCGCAGTCGGGGCGCAGCTCTCCGATGAAATCTGCGGCGCACTTTTCCCGCATTTCGTCGGTGACGCGGTACGGGAAATATCTGAAACGCACAGACGCGCTGATCGAGCCGCTGTACTCATATTCTCCGAGCAGCAGCCGCAGAAATGTGGTCTTGCCCTTGCCGTTGCGCCCGATAAATCCGAGCCGCCAGTCTGTATCCGCAGAGAACGATACGTTCTCGAAAATAATGTCGGCGCTCCCGTCATAACCGAAGGTGAGCCCGTTTACGCTTATCAGTGACATATATACATTCCTCCTTTACGGATCGGTGCCGCAATGCAGGAGGTGTTCTCTTTGACGGTAAGATGTGTGCCGCAAAACAAAAAAACACACAAAAAAGAGAGGTCAATGAGAACATGATCTGCTTACGGCAACACGATAAAACAGCACGCAACAGCTTGCTGTCAAGACTTATCAATGTTATCAGAAGCAGGTTATATTCTCATTTTTCCACCTCTCTCGGATTGATCTGTGTGTTTCCACGCTGTTATGATAGCACAATTTTCCTGATTTGTCAATACGCAGATAAAAATTTTTGCATGAGCCGAGAATATCTGGTTTGCTGAATCAGGCAGGTGAGATCTTCTTTTATGCTCTGAACGGACAGACAGTGTTGCTGCTGCTCACAGTAAATACGCGCTTGACAAGAGATAGCCGGGATGATATAATTGATCTGTCCGACAGGATTAATGCGGACGCATTTCTTTATGTCATGCCCGTTTCGTTCTTCGGCGTAAGTACATTAATGCAACATATGATCGGTATTATTGGAATTGAGGAATCACAATGTTCGGAAATAAAAGTAAAAAGATAGAATCGTTCACTATCGTAACCTTGCGTGAAACCGGTATGCGCGGTTCAACGGAGTATGAGATAGTGATGAAGGACGGTAAAGCGGAAGTATCGTTTTATTGGATAAAATACACACAGGGCAAAGACAGCCGTGAACTTGACAGACGCGCCGTTTGCGACAGGGAAACTGTGATCGGTCTGCTTAATGAATGTAATATCCTGTCGTGGAACGGTTTTGTCGGAAAGCACCCGAAAGGTGTGCTTGACGGAATAATGTTCACTTTCAATGCCGTTGTGGGTGATGATGAAAAGATATATGCACACGGCTCGGAGAATTTTCCGAAGCACTACAGAGATCTCACACACGGATTGTATGAGATACTGAAAAAAGAATGATAAAGTCCGAAGATGCCGGAAAACGGATCCGGTTCATCAAAGAAAAGCTGAGCTGAGAAGGTGTACACGAAAATGTTTGAGAGCGATTATGCCAGAACCGGATACATAGAAAAAGACGGGGCAGTTTTACACGTCTGGAAAAAAGAAGCACATTTTGACGATTATCGTAAGCCCGTCAAAGCATCACTCGAAATGCTTCGTGAACACAAGGACAGCATATTCATAGTTGATGCGAGAAACGGATTTGAAGATGTGAAGGAAGATGTTGAATGGGGTTTTGAATATTTTCTTCCCGAGCTGAAAAAAACGGGCTGCCGGATATGGGGATTTATCCTGCCCGGGGTTTCGGAGATCGAGGGGGAGATAGACCTCTGGACATCGGAGATAGAAAAGAATTTCGTTGTTATACGCGCCGCATCTTATGAAGAGATAGTACACGAAGCCAAAAAACGGAACATAGATCACAGCAAATGTGATCGACAGGACGGGCGGTAAGCGGCTGTTCACCACGCCCTGTAATTTTGAAAAAAGCCTGTAGTGAACTGAACTGCCCCGATTTATGCTGTACGCACAAATCGGGGCAGTTCATTAAACAGGCTTTTTATATTATCGGCTCCCGACGGATCAGAGTCCGTTCGCGCTTGAGAGATCGGTTCCGTTCTCACCAAGTCTGATCGCATGATCAAGTCCTACGAACTTCCCGTTCTCCTGCCAAAGAACTTCTTTCACAAAATTATATTTCTCATCGTCCCATGTGGTAAAGTCATCGAGGACAAGTCCGCCCGTATCCCCGGAATTTGCATTGAAGCACCAGAAAGTGTGGTTAAGGTGATTTTCGCTTATCAGTTTTCTGAAGTAAGTCATCCATGTGAGGTTGGGCTCTCTCATAAATCCGCCCCATTCGCCTATAAGCAGGGGAGCAGTCCCGTTTTCATGGATATAGAACCAGTTGTCCTTCCAGCAGTCTTTCATAAGGCTGTCAAAGGTGTATGTTCCCTTGAACCACGGCTGCTGATAGACAGTCGGTCCGTAATCGTGCGGCGAATAGACCAGCTTGTTCTGATATTTACCCAGATCAACGGGATAGTCCTTTACCCCTCGCAGGTTTCCGCCCCACCAGTTGAAATAGTAATCATCATCGTCGCGGGAGCTGTAGTTTCCGTTTTTCTTTATGTCCTTCGGGTATATCTCCGTTCCCTCGACCATTATAAGAACATTCGGGTTTTTCGCCAGTATCTTTGCAGCTGCGGTTTCTGCCGTGTTTTTCCAGTTGTTCTTTGCTTTTGAGTCATTCCATACTGCTGCATTGTCTCCTTCATACGGCTTTCCGTGCGGTTCATTCTTGAGGTCGAACGCAATTATCGTGTCATTGTTTTTATATCTGTCAGCCATCCATTCGAGTGCGCTGTAATAGTCATCTTCGCTCACTCTGTCGGTGTACCAGAGGTTTATGTTGTGTCCGGACGCATCGGTGTTCGCCGAGTGAATGTCCGGCATTACCTTTATTCCGTTGTCCTCCGCCAGCTTCAGAAAATATTCAAATATCTCCAGGCTGTTCATCGAGTTCAGTTCTTCATTGTAAGCATTGTTGTAATTTGCCCTCGGGTATTCTCCCGCTGCCCACTGATTTATCAGTTCGGCAGAGATAGGTACTCTTATGAGATTGAATCCGTGGTCGGCAATAGCCTTTACCGAGGGTGCGAGCCGGCTGTTCCATAGACCGTCAAATGTGTTTGTTCCCGTGTTGTAGCCGAACCAGTTCAAGCCGGTAAGCCATACCTGTTTGCCGTTCTTGTCAAGTATCCTGTTCCCGTCAGTGTGGAGCCAGTCGTCACCCTGAACGGCATTCTCGTTTCTTGTCAGAAGTGCCTTTACATCGACAGCCGCACTTCCGCCGTTATTGTTGTTATTATTCTGATCGTTCTGATTATTGTTCTGCTGATTCTGATCCACTTTGCCTTTTGTGAGAGTGCAGTCAGTTCCGTTCAGCTTTGCGCTTTTTATGTTTAGCGATGATGCTGTTCCTATGTTGCACCCTATCACCTGCGAACCTCCCGTGGAAATATTCCCGTTGTAGTCAGCATTGGTTATTGTCAGCGTGTCTCCGTTCACCGTCCATGTGCCGTTCCAGCCCTCGGCGCTCTTTAAGCCGTCAACATCAAGCTCAAGCGTCCAGCCGTTTACAGCCTCCGATGTGTTATTCTCGATTTTAAGCTCCAGCGTGGTCATCTTTACACCACTGTTTTCCCAGCCGTTTCCTGCGTTATATACCACTGTGCAGCCGGTACCCGCAGCGTCATCCGCGCTCTCTGTTGTACTGTGATCTTCCGATGAAACGACGGGTTCAGATGTGGTATCTGCTGTGCTTGTGCTGGTTTCCGGGACTGTTATATCTCCGCCGACGGGAAAACCGCCTGCGCTCTCTTCGGGAGCCGTGTCTTCGGCTGAGACGTTGGCTCCTGCCGGCATCATATCTCCTCCCGCGGGAAGCGCTGCCGCACTCTCCACGGAAGCTGCGGCACTGTTCACATTGTTCTCTTCCGGTGTTGATACCACAGCGGAAGCACTATCCACAGGCGGTGCGGTTACAATCTCGTCCGTGTGCTTTACTTCGCCCGCATTATTTGCGCAGGAGCAGAAAAGCAGTGTTAATGACATAGCGATCACAGAAATTATATGCGGTTTGTTGTTTCTCATTTTCGATCTCCTTAGGATTATTTGACCGGCATAAGCACCTTAAGCCCGGTCGGCTGATCATTTGTATTTTATAGTAAAACAGGAGAAATGTCAATATGCCCTGTGTTTTTTATTGTGATCTGTCGGAATTGTCTGTTGATCAATAAAACGTATGGTCTGTTTGTCCGCATCTACAACAGCATCCTGTCCGAAAGGAATAATGCACCGCGGCATAGCGTGACCTGTATTTATATTGCAGACTATCGGCAGTTCCGGGTCATTTATCACCCGGATAAGCTGTTCCTTATATTCTTCCGCGTATGCATTATCCATAGGCTTTCCGATCAGAACGCCCGAAACCGCGTCAAATACTCCTGCCGATTTCAGATATCCGAGGGCTTTGCGATATTTTTCGGGGGAAGGTTTCTCCTCACTTGATTCAAGCAGCAGGATCCGTCCCTTCCAGTCCTCGTGATCCGGGAAAAGACCGTATTTTCTGCACATTCCGGGCATATCCGCATGGCGTTCGGCATCAAACATATCGTACATTGAGCATATACAGCCGCCGAGTATTCTGCCGGAAAAAACAGGATCTCCCTGCAGAAGCTCAAATCCGCTGTCGGGGTGGGAGATCAATGGTTTGCCTATCTGTTCCGGACCGTATTCTTTTCTTTCCTCATACCAGATATCGGAAGGTGTTATTTCTTTGATCGTTCCTGTGCGGATCAGTTCTTCAAAAGCCTTTCGCGTATATGGCAGCATTTCGGGGCTTAATTCACAGATATCCGAAAGAAAGCACTGCCCATAGAAAGTCGGAAATCCGACTTTATGAAGCATAAAATGATTGAGCGTAGTATCGGAAAATCCGAGAAAGATCTTTTCGGATACTGCCTCAGCCAGCTCATTGTTATCGAATAAATATGGAAGCAATCTGTAAGTGTCATCTCCGCCTATAGCACATAAAATCATATCAGTATCCGGATCGCGGAACGCCTGTAACAGGTCTTCGGCTCTTTTTTCGGGGTGAGCGCTTATGTACTCCGAACCTTTGAGCGCATTCGGCATAAACCTAACATTAAGACCATATTCTTTCAGCCTTTTCAGACCTGTTTTCATCTCGGGCTCCACGAACGGCTCGCCGAGAATGCCGCTTGAAAGACTTACGATTGAAATGTTTTTTACCATATTACCTCCGCTTATTTCATTTGCAGTTGTTTATGTTCAGCCGGTATGTATCATTATATCACAGATTCTCCGTTTTGGCAATAAATGCACCGCAGTAAATTCTTCCGATCGGACTGCTTACGCTGCTGTTGACTTTTACAAATCTGTGATGTATAATGTAATATATCCAGAGCGAATTATTATTAAGGGAGAAAAATACAATGCAATTCAAAACCGGTTCCGGCTGGAAAGCCTGTTATAACGAAGAAAACGGAAGGTATTTTGCCGAATACGGCGGTATTATGTCATATCATATATATGAAATAACAAAAGACATCTTCGATCGGCTTGATGAAAATATGACCGAATACGAAGCAACCGTCATCGTGCATGACGGCCGGCACCTATATATGTCGGTAGATGACCGCTGCGGACCTCCATACACTGTTGTTTTCGATGATGATTATGAAAAACTGTGTCCGTGGGCTAAAAGCATCAAAAGCGGCAGGAAATGGTCTGATGAGCTGACCGATGCTGCCGTAGAGATTTTTGATTCGGAAAAAGACAATCGTGAGCAGCGCAGAGAAAAGCGCGAACGAAAACAAAAGGCTTAAAAGTCGATATTAAATGCAATACCTTACAGACAGACTCACGTTCTCTGAAAGGCACAGAATGGAAAGGAGCAGCCTGTGAAAATAATTGCTGTCGGCGCCGTGACGGCGGGCGGTAAGACAACTGTTGTAAATGCTGTCAGAGAAAGGCTGCCGCGGACTGCCTCACTTCACTTTGACGACTATTCGTTTGAGGGTGAAGTCGAGGATTTTTCCAAGTGGGCATCGGAAGGAGCAGATGTTCATGTATGGGATCTGTCTCCGTTAAAAGCGGATATCGAAAGACTGACAGAGAGCGGGGAGTATGACTGCCTGCTTCTTGACTATCCGTTCGCATACGGGCACCGGATGATAAAAGACTATCTGGATTGCTGTATCTTTATCGACACACCGCTTGATATTGCACTTGCAAGAAGGATTGGGCGAGATATGAAGGATGCTTCGGCAGATGATATCCGTGATGAAATGGATACATATCTTAAATATGCAAGAACCCTCTATGTTCAGATGCAGGAGGAGCAGCGCTCATCTGCCGATCATGTGATAGACGGCGCAAAAAGTCTTGATGATATTATCAATGAAGTCACGGAGATAGTTTTAAACTGCTGAATCCGGTATTACAGTACCCGGTGTATTACGGCGGGTACTGGAAAAATGCAGTGGGAACAGTGCTTTTTTCATTGATCCTGCTTTTTCTTTCCACGATTCTTTTCCCTGTTTCTTTTCAGATCGCCGTCCATGCCGTCTGATCGCCGTACAGGAGTCATGTTTGCTGTATCTGTTACATTTTACTGATTTGTGTGATATAATGGAAATTACATAAAGATACCGAGAGGAAATATGCTGTACGGCTTTGTGCCGAACAGTATGAAAAGTGAGGAAATTATATGAAAGAAGAACAGAGAAGAAAAAAGAAGATTCTGCTGGCAAAGATAGTGATATGCTTTATTGTTCTGCTTGCAGTACTGCTGCCGCAGGTAATAGGAACAGCCGATACATTTCAGGAGCGCGGACAATGGAAAAATCTCAGCGACCTAAACGGCAGGAACATAGGTGTGGTGCAGTATTCCGAACTTGCCGCGCTGTCGGAAGAGACGTGGCCGGACTCGACAATTGTTTATGCGGAGGATTTTTCCGAACTGTCGTCGCTTCTGGCGAACAATACGATAGACGGATTCCTGGCACCGAATGAAGAAGTAGGGAATATACTCGGAAATCATCCGCAGTTCACGGTAATGATGAACTCAGCTAAAAACACGGTGTTTCCGGGGCAGAAAGAAACTTATTCGGATGTCTCGGTCATTGTTGCTTCTTCCGACTACGCCTATACGCCTAACCGTCACGACCTTGATTCCATAGAGCGTCCCGGCGTAAAGATAGGCGGTATTACCGGCTCGGAGCTTGCAGTGCTGCCGGAGCAGATGATACCCGGCTCCCAGATCGAGAACTATAATAATTTTGCGGATCTGTTTGCCGCACTTGAAAACGGAAAGATCGATGCCGCTGCCGCGTATTACAATCATATCGCAATGATAAACGAGAACTACAAGGATCTCGCATACATATACGAGCCGCTTACTATTGTGGATTACGGATTCGGTACGCGAAAGGACGAAAAGGGCAGAGAACTTAAAAACAAATTCAACACATTCCTTGAGAAGATAGCGGAAAACGGGGAATACCAGCTTATTATGAATAAGTGGATGAATATGACCGAGGACGGCGATTCTGCGCTGAACTATACATATTCCGGCGAAAACGGCATTCTTCATGTATGCACCCCCGGCACATGGTTCCCTATGACCTTCTTCAAAGGCGACAAGCCCACGGGAATGTTCATTGATCTTGTTGACAGATTCTGTCTTGAATACGGTTATGAGCCGAAGTATGAGTGTGTTGACTATCCCACAGAGGTCGCAGGTCTTACCTCGGGAGCTTATGATATCATGGCGGATACCATGTTCATAACTCCCGAGAGACTTGAACAGCTCAACATCACAGACAGTGTTATCCGCAGCTATATGTACATCGTAGAGCGCACCGACGCCGAAACGGTAACGGCTTCTAAAGCGGAGATACTTGCAAAGAGGCTTGTCAACGGTTTCAGGACAAACTTCATCAACGATGAACGCTGGAAACTTGTGGTCAGCGGTCTGCTGACCACGCTTCTGCTCTCTCTGCTTTCCGGAGTTATCGGAACCGTACTCGGTGCGGTGATATGCCGCATGAGAATGAGCCGGAACTGTGCTGCAACGGCATTTGCACAGCTCTATGTCAAGGCAGTGCAGGGAATACCGATACTCGTGCTTCTGATGGTGCTGTACTACCTCGTGTTCAATGATGATAAAGTATCCGCGTTCACTATATGCGTATTAGGTTTTTCACTTGACTTCGCGGCTTACGTTTCCGAGATATTCAGAAGCGGCATAGAGGCTGTACCGCCCGGACAGGCGCGTGCGGCAAAGGCTCTGGGATTCACTCCGGTACATGGTTTTGTCAAGGTCGTGCTTCCGCAGGCAATGCAGCATATCATACCCGTTTACAGCGGACAGCTCGTATCAATGGTCAAGCTCACGTCCGTTGCGGGATATATCTCGGTAATGGAGCTGACAAAGGTAACGGATATCATACGAAGCCGTACATACGATGCTTTCTTCCCGCTGATTACTGCGGCTGTCATTTACTTCCTGCTTTCAAATATCCTCATCATGATAATGAAGCTCATAAGCGGAAGATTGAACAGCAGCACCCACGCACACAGGCTGAAAGGCATCAACAAGGATACAAAGATCAGGGAATCCGACATCACAGAGGACAAGTCCGGACGTGAAACAAAGGAACTGCTTGTTATCGACGGACTTGCCAAGAGCTTTGAGGAAGCCGCCCCGCTCAGAAATGTATGCTGCACCGTAAAAACGGGAGATGTGATCTCGGTAATAGGTCCTTCCGGTACCGGAAAAAGCACGCTTCTTAACCTCATAAATCATCTTGAGGTCCCCGACAAGGGAAAGATACTTTTCAATGGCGAGGATACGCTTGCCACAGGATATGATTACAGCAGACTGCGCCGCCGTATCGGTATGGTGTTCCAGTCATTCAATCTGTTCTCACATCTTACGGTCATCGAAAATATCATGCTCGCGCAGACCGAGCTGCTGAAGCGCAGCAGACAGGAAGCCTATGAGAGATCAATGGCGCTTCTTGACACCGTGGGACTTATGGCCAAAGCGTACAATTACCCGTCCGAGCTGTCCGGAGGCCAGCAGCAGCGTGTCGCTATTGCAAGGGCGATAGCAATGGATCCCGAAATAATGCTGTTTGACGAGCCCACCTCGGCGCTTGACCCCACAATGGTCGGCGAGGTGCTCACGGTCATCAGGAATCTCGCGCAGAACGGCATGACGATGCTTATTGTCACACATGAGATGAAATTTGCGAGAGACGTTTCAAACCGCGTGTTCTACATGGACGAGGGTGTGATCTATGAGGAAGGTGAACCCGGTAAGATATTCACTTCACCCGAAAAGGACAAGACGCGGCAGTTCATAAATCATCTCAGGATATTTACATATAAGCTCAAAGATAACGAATCTGATGCTTTGTCACTCATACATGAGGTCAACAGCTTCTCTCACCGGTATATGCTTTCGCAGAAACTGAACCTGAAGCTGCTGACTATCGCGGAAGAACTTTGCATGAACAGCGCACTCGTTGACTTCGGCGAAAATAATGAGGTGGATATCAGCTTTGAGTACTCGCCGGAAAACAACACCGTTCACCTGACCGTTGACTACGGCGGAACTCTCAGAGACCCGCTGAACAGTGATGATACGATCGCTGTGAAGCTCCTGAAGAACGCGGTGCCGGATCTTGCGTACACATCTGCCGACGGCAGAAACCACATAGAGGGCAGCATTACACAATAATAGCTCTACACAATAAAAGTGTCCTCAGCAGCCGCCGATCAGGCAGGCGCTGAGGACACTTTTCATTATATCGGATCCATTTCGTCCAGCTGACAAAATGATATACCCGATCTCTGCGTTTCCGGCAGCATAATACTTTGCGGTCATGACGCTATCTTCTGATCTTCACCGAGATATACGTCATCGAAGCACGCGTCGTAGATCACGTTATCCTTTTTTTCGATAGGATCCTCGGTGATACGCTGACCGAAATAATCGTCCTCCCAGCTCGTGATGCCGTCGTTGTCAAAGTCGAAACCAAAGCTCGCACACATTGTACATTCCTCCTTGTCGTGTTCAGAAATCATCTCCGCCGAAGTCGGCGTAATCGTCATAGCTGCTGCCGGAATCACCGTCGTCACTGCTGCTGTTGATGATGTCCTCGGAAATACGGTATGTCAGGTAGCTTTCCTCGGACGAAATATCACCGTCGCTGTTGAAGTCGATTCCCCATTTTTTAGGTCCGTTAAACATAGTCAAGCCCTCCTTGTTTTGCTGATACTATTATACCATATCAGTCTTTCAAAAGTTGTTAAACTGAACGTGTTTCTGAAATTTTTTTCGGAATTTGAAAAATAGTCACAACAGGTCATTTCCCTTGTTGTGACTTCATTATATCATATCAGTCTTTCAAAAATTATCAAACTGAATACATTCTGAAAAATTTTTTAGCTGTTTTTTTCAAGCCCTGTGTCGCCTCAGATCATCACAGTGTCGTTTTGAAACGACGGATTCCCGGCACCGGAAACCCGCACGTCCGTGCAGATAATTGACGTAATGATTAAGGCTATACCACACCAGGAGCGGTATAGCCTGTATGTAATGTGCTGATTCAGGACTGACCGTTATTCTGCCCATTAGAAAAATCAAGACTAAACAATAGCTAATGTATTAAGGGCACCTCTAAAAACCGCTTTGAAAAGAGAAAATGAGTATAATTCTTATGCCGCTTTCAAAAGCGCATCCTTGCGCTCTTTTGGCGGCATAGTCAGA
>CACZGM010000055.1 GCA_902780695.1 uncultured Ruminococcus sp.
CATCAGACGGTTATCCGGTGCTTAACACAACGGGTCAGCCTATAACGATACCTGCGGATTATATCTCGAGCAAAGTTGAGGTGGATGCGAACGGTCAGCTTACTTATCCGGATGCAAACAACAACCAGCAGCCGATCGCAGGTATGAAGATAGGCCTGTTCCAGTTCCAGAATGCGAGCGGACTGTTTAAAACGGGAGGCACGATGTATCTTCCGACCGAAGCATCCGGTCCGGCTCTTAATGAGGCTACAAATGCCGCACTTACCAAGTCCGAGATCAGACAGGGATACCTTGAGTCTTCAAACGTTCAGGTTGCGGATGAGATGGTCAATCTTATCATCGCACAGCGTGCTTATGAGCTTAATTCAAAAGTCATTACAACGTCGGATCAGATGCTCCAGACAGCAAACGAACTTAAGAGGTAATTATGGATATAGGAAGCTTATACAGTGATTATTTAACATCTACGGCAACCAAGGCGAGCAATCTTGAAAGAACGCTTCAGAACACGAACAGGGAAAAGGACGACGATGAACTGTTAGATGCCTGTAAACAGTTTGAAGCATATTTCTATGAGCAGGTCTTTAAAAATATGGAGAAAGCGATGGTGCCCTCCGATGATTCTGATGCCAACCATACGCTGATCGATTACTACAAAGAGAATCTTATTGCCGAGTACAGCAAAGATATAGTCGATCAGAGCGGAAACGGCAGCAATACTCTTGCACAGCAGTTATACGAGCAGATGAAGAGGAACTATTCGCTGTAGGATTCAATGGAAAAACTTTCCGGGTACATCGAACACATCATTTTTTCCGCAAAGGATAACGGATATACGGTGTTTGAACTTACCACCGACACGGGACTTGGCATAACCATTACTCAGCGGCTTCTCGAAATGATGGGAAGCTCACTCGAAGTAAAGAGCGAATACGGAAAAGGCTCGGTTTTCGGCTTCTCACTTAAACAGCGTGTCGTAAAGAGAGAAAGCGTCGGCGATTATGAAACGGTCTTCAGACGCTCGGTAGCCGAGCGTAAGCAGTACCGGGAAAAATTCACGGCACCCCGCGCCCGTATTCTCGCGGTAGATGACACAGCCGTGAATCTGACTGTATTCAGAAACCTGCTCAAGCGCACAAGAATGAGCATAGATACCGCCGAGAGCGGCAAGGAATGTATATGCAAGGCTTCATCGACGAAATATGATATCATTTTTCTCGATCACATGATGCCTGATAATGACGGCATTGAAACTCTCGCCGAGCTCAGGGGCATGAAAAGCAACCCCAACTGCAAGACACCGATCATCTGCCTTACCGCAAACGCGGTGTCGGGTATGCGGGAGATGTACCTTGATGCAGGATTCGATGATTATATCACAAAGCCGATAGACCCGGAAGCGCTCGAAACGATGATACTTGCGTATCTGCCGAACGATATGATAATGCCGCCGGGACAGGAGGAAACTGAACAGGACGGGACTTCCGCAATACCGGATTTCATATACGGGATAGACGAGATAGATGTTTCTGCGGGGCTCAGGCACTGCGGCTCTCCCGAAGCATACATCGACACAATAAAAACGTATCTCGACACGGCAGCTTCCAACATCCGCGAGATAGAGCGTTACCGGAAAGAAGAGAATATAAGGCATACCACGATAAAGATACACGCCATAAAAAGCACATCGAGGATAATCGGTGCCGAAAAGCTCGGCACATTCGCTGAAAAGCTCGAAAAAGCGGGAAATGCGGGAGATACCGAAACGCTTGCCGCCGAGCTTCCGATGCTCCTGTCCGATTACCGCGGACTTGTTGATAAGCTGTCGCCTTTAGAAGACGAGACAGGCGGAAATGATGACCTCCCGCTTATCCCCGCCGAAAAGCTCACGGAAGCATACACGGCTATACGCGGGTTTGCCGGTGAGCTCGATTATGACAGTGTATCATATATCATGAACAGCTTATCGGAGTACCGTATCCCGGACTCCGAACAGAGCCGTTATGACAGGCTGAAAAAAGCGGTCATTGAATTCGACTATGACATGATACCCGAGATTTTAGCGGAATGATACGGCCTGAAAGATACCGCACATACAGCCGGATATACAAGCTCCGGCAATAACAGATAAAGAGGGTAAAACTAAATGAAAAGATCAGTAAAAACAGCAGCAGTCGCGGCACTTACGGCTTTTATGGCGGTCGGAGCTGCGGGCTGTGCCACGGAAAAGCCACAGGATGCCGCCGAAGTGGGGTTCAAACCGACACTTGATACAAACGCGTCATATACGGTGAATGTAGTCGGTCATTACAGCAACTTTGAGGCACTGGAGGAGGAATTCAACCGTTTCTCCCAATATTACCCGAATGCCCAGATGAGCTATACCGCGCTTGACAATTACAGCAAGAGCGGCAGCGGGATATTGTCCACTGCTCTTGCAGGAAACGAGGCTCCGGATATCTTCTTCACCTATCCGTGGATGTGTGACTGGAGCGACGGCGATAAGATATTTGCTGCCTGCGAGGATCTTTCCGATCCGTCACTCGGCATCGACCTTTCCTGCATCCGCGGCAATCTGCTGACAAAGGACGGAGAGGGAAAGATACTGAGCGTTCCGATATACACCACCACATACGGAATGCTTGTAAACAACGATATCTTTGAGAAAGAAAACATTGCTGTACCGGAGACATATTCGCAGCTTATCTCCGTATGTGAGGAGCTGAAAGGCAAAGGCTATTCCGACCCAATCATGGGTTACAACAAAGGCACCGATCTGCTGTACCCGTTGTTCTATCCCTATTTCTGCGCACAGATACAGGGCAACGAAACTGCTCTGAACGCTCTTAACGAGATGAGTCCGGGCGCGGGTGAATATATGCGCGGTGCGCTGGAACTGGCTGCGGATTTTATGTCTCACGGCTTTATTGACATCGGACACTGCAGTGAGCTTGAAAACAACTACGATGCGGTCATACTCCGCTTCTTCGAGGGTGATGTGCCTATGATGCTCGCTACGGGCAATACGGTCTCCGGCACAGAAAAGCGTGAAGCAATGTCGGACGCATTCACCGCAAAGCCGTTCAGATACAGCTTTTATCCTGTTCCCTCGACCGAGGAAGGCGGCTATTTCATCAATACCGTTTCCATCGGATTCGGTGTCAACAAGAACAGCAATAACCTTGCAATATCAAATGAATTTATGCGGTTCCTTGTCTGCCCGGACGAAATAAACCTTATGGCAAATGCCAAGCGAATGGTCACACCCTGCAAGGATATGTCCCTTAACAGTGTTTACGCTCCTTTCAAAGACATAGATACTCAGAGAACGATCAACCTGTCCGAGCTCGGGCTGTCCGACACACCGGCTTCTCAGGTAAGCAAGGCCGGCTGGCTGGTATGCAACGGTGTAATGACAGTAGATGAAGCGATAAAGGATTTCGGCACACTCACTACCGGTTGATGCCGCAGATAATGACAGATATGAAAATACCGCCGGGAGATGTATTCTTTCCGGCGGTATTCTGCTGCAGATCATATCGTGTACGCGTGAGGTCCTAAAATAAACATCCGGCAGACCGGACAACGCCAGCTGAAATGCAGAGCGGTCTCGCAAAGTCTCCGTTCATTCAAAACAAGAAAACAGCTTGCAATGTAACTCACCGCAAGCTGTTTTTTATTCATATGATCTTATTCTTCGTCAGCAGCTTCTTCCTCGTCAGCTTCGCCGCCTTCGAGAAGAGCCTTGATAGAGAGGCTTACTCTTGACTTCTCTTCATCGATCTCTGTGATCTTGGCTTCAACTACCTGACCTACGGAGAGTACCTGAGCTACATTTGTAACTCTTTCGAGAGAGATCTGCGAAATATGGATAAGTCCGTCCACACCGGGGATTATCTGTGCGAATGCACCGAAAGGTGTGATAGAAACTACCTGTACCTTTACTACGTCGCCCTCTGCAAACTCGTTGAGGAACTTTGTCCACGGGTTGTCCTCGGGCTTCTTCGCTGTAAGAGATACTCTCTTCTTTTCGGGATCATAGCTCTTTACGGTTACTTCGAGCTTGTCGCCGATATTAACGACCTCTTTCGGATGCTTAACTCTGTTCCATGTGAGCTCTGTGAGATGAACCATTCCGTCAACTCCGCCGAGATCAACGAATACGCCGTAGCTCTCCATCGACTTGACTTCACCTACGAACTTCTTGCCGACCTCAAGCTCGTCCCAGAACTTAGCCTTGACAGCATCGGTAGCTTCCTTCTCGGCAGCCTTGATGGAGCCGACAACTCTGCCTCTGCCCTCGTTGACTTCGATGACCTTGAAGCCTACCTCCTTCTTGAGTATATCCTCAAGCTTTCCGTTTCTCGGAACGCCGGACTGGGAAGCGGGTACGAATACTCTCGCGCCGTCCTCGCTCGTAACAATAACACCGCCCTTGACAACAGCGGTAACTGTTCCCTTGACTGTGGAATTATCTTCCTTTGCCTTGAGTATCTTCTCCATGCCTGCCTGTGCATCGACCTGCTTCTTGGAGAGATATACGAATCCGTCCGCATCGTTTACCTTTGTTACGATACAATCGATAACGTCGCCTACCTTGACTACCTCGTCGGGAGTAAGGTTCGGATTTGCGGACAGTTCCTCTGCGGGTATGTAACCCGACTGCTTGATACCGATATCAACTACAGCTTCCGTTTTATTTACAGCAACAACGGTCGCCTTCACTCTGTTTCCGGCGTAAGCCCGCACCTTCTGCATCTGATCGATGGCAGCCGCAAACTCAGCATCAACGGCTTCATCTTTAATGATTTCGCTCATAATAGTATGAACCTCCTTAATTATATATGCAGGGGTCGAAGCTCCTGCTGTAATTCCTATTTTAACATCGTGTGAAGATGATAAAAGGTCTCTGATCGCGGCGCTGTGCTCTCTTCTGAGCTGTTCGCCGTTCTCCGCGAAAAATACAGGGCAGTTCGCAGAACAGATATCTGCCAACTTTCGTGTATTGCTGCTGTGTTTTCCGCCCACCACTGTTACTGCATCACACTGCGCCGATAAAGCCGCAGCCTCCTGCTGTCTGTCAATAGTAGCTCTACATATTGTATCAAAAATTTTTAAATTTGTATAGTGTTTTTTGATATTTTTTTGTAAATCTGTCCATTTGCACATATCGAAAGTTGTCTGCGCGACAACAATCAGTGATTTTGCACCAAAACTTTTATCCGATTTGATGAGATTGTCAAGTTCTTCACAATCATTTACAGTTTCGACGCGCCCGTTGGCAAATCCGACTATCCCTATTACCTCGGGGTGATCTCTGTCCCCAGCTATCAGCAGATCGGTTCCGTCCGCAGTGTTCTCGTCGGCTATACGGTGTATTTTGGCTACATAGGGGCAGGTAGCGTCAACGCACTCCAGCCCGAGCCCGGCTATCTCGTCATAAGTCTTCCGTCCGACACCGTGACTTCGTATCACTATGCAGCCCTTTGCCTGCGACGGCTCATTTACCGGGATTATCCCCTTCCCGCGCAGTCCGGAGATAACATCATTATTATGTATAAGCGGTCCGAGGGTATAGACGGTCCCTTTTTCCTCGGCCGCTTTCTCTGCGGTCTCGATTGCACGCTTCACGCCGAAGCAGAAGCCTGCCGTTTTCGCGGTAATGATCTCACTCACTGCCGTTTTCCTCCGCCTGTTCTTTCTTTTCCTTCACAGGAACAGGCAATCCCGCGGCATCATATATCTCTTTCTGTAATGAAAGCATTGAATCACCGAGCCGCTTTGAGATAGTTCTCATGCTTCTGCGGTCATTTTCGTCTATTTTAAGTTTATCCGCCGGTATCAGCTCACCGAAGTTTATATCCACTGCGCCCTTGTCTCCGTAACGTATGCACGCGGGCAGAACAGGAACTCCCGCCTGCGACGCGATAAGTACCACACCGGACTTCATGCGTCCGATCGTGCCGTCCTTCGAGCGGGTGCCTTCCGGAAAGATCACCAGAATCCTGCCCTTTTCAACGGCATTAATGGAATCGCGTATCGGCGCGTCGTCTCCGGAGCCTCTTACCACCGGAAAAGCTCCGCATCTTCTGATGAGCCAGCCGAAGAAGGGATTGCGAAAAAGCTCCTCCTTCGCCATAAACGAAAATTTACCGCGGATAACCGCCGCAACCATGGGCGGATCGGCATATCTCTGATGATTGCAGGCGATGATATAACCGCCCTTTAACGACGGTATATTCTCCGGGTGCATCACATTTATCCTGTACCTGATATGAAAGAAGATAGAAAGCAGTTTTCTGAAAAATAAATACATAGCTTGTCCTTACAGCTTACCGAGGTCCCTGATAAGATCGACAACTCCGCACACGGTCTCCTCAAAGCTGAGCTCCGATGTGTCTATCATAATAGCATCCGGGGCCTGTTTAAGCGGTGCTTCCTTGCGGTGTGTATCGTTGTAATCGCGTCTGTTGACATCTACAAGCACCTCGCCGAGCGTGACCTCCACGCCCTTTGAAACAAGCTCATCATAGCGTCTTTTGGCGCGTATCTCGGGCTTTGCGGTAATGAATATCTTTATATCCGCGTTCGGGAGTATCACGGTGCCGATATCTCTGCCATCCATGATGACGCTTTCCTTTGCAGCGATACTGCGCTGCATTTCAAGCAGGAACGCGCGGACGGACGGCAATGCGGACACGGTGCTTGCAGCCATGCTTATCTCGGGAGTACGGATAAGCTCCGACACATCTTCGCCGTTCACCATAACGTGCTGTGTGCCGTCCTCAATTTTTATGGAAAGATCGAGCTTATCGTTCAGCAGCGCAGATATGGCGGTCTCGTTTCCTGCGCTGATCTCCACATTGTTCTTTATACAGAACAGCGCACAGGAACGATAAAGTGCGCCGGTATCCACATAGATTATACCGAGCCTTTTTGCACATTCTCTTGCGACAGTGCTTTTTCCTGCGCCTACGGGTCCGTCAATTGCAACATTGATCATTTCTGTTCGCCTCCGTTTATCAAATGAATTCATACGAAAAATCTATCCAATCTTTTATATTATATCATATTATTTTCTGAATTTCAACAGTTTTGCAAAAAATAATTGGAAATATGCGTCAAAAGCTCCGGCTGTTTACACAGCCGGAGCGGGGTTTGCCGGAATGTCCGTCTGAACGCTGCTTACGGGCTTGCCGTTCAGACAGTGCCGGAGACCGTTACCGTGATCGTTCCGGGAACAACGGTGTATGCACCGGTTGCGGGATCGCGGGAATAGGTCGCCTCAGGTACCGTGAAGGCTCCGGCGACAGTTGCAAACTCGCCGGTAAGCTCGTTGTAGGTGTAGGTCGTCGAGCGTGCGCCGTCAACGGTGACATCAATGCCGCTGAGCAGCGGGTCGAACGTGTCGTTTATCACAGCGCCGCTTTCCGCAGTATTGCCGGTGTTCTGGATAAGGAACGAATAGGTTATCTGTCCGTTCTCCGCCACCTCGGACGGTGTGAGGGACTTGCTTATCGAGAGTATGGCCTCGTTTTCCGCGGGTATTTCCGCGGTCGCGGAGGCGGTCACCGCTCCTGTGCTTTCAGCGGTAACGGTGTTTGTTATCGAAGCTCCGACATCGGGCGGTGCGTACTCATTCGCCTGTGCCTGATATATCAGCATGGAATTCCCTCCGGCGGGAACGGATATGCCTGTAATAACGAGGTCTCCGCCGGTTGTCGTGACTGTGGGTGCGGGCTGAATAGCGCCGTTCTCGAAATACTGCACCGAACCGTCGGTGTAAGTCAGAGGAACGAGCGTCGTGCCGCCAAAATCATACGCACCGAGGTCGTCCGTCACGGTTATTCCTGTAAGATCGGAAGTGCCGCTGTTCACCAGCGAAACGGCGTATGTCAGCACCTCGCCGGGGCTGTACGCGTCCGACACCGCGGTCTTGGTCACGCTCAGCGTTTCGGTTATCTCACCGGTGACGATGTTTGATTTCAGAGTTATATTGTTATACGAAAGTGTTGCCTGATTATAAAATGCAGCCATTGATATCTCTCCTATGCATATATAGTAGCCGACGACCGGAAGACCGGTCATCGGCTGTGGACGGAAGTCGCCTGCCGCCCACATTTCATTATATGCCAAAGAGAGAAAAATGCCACATTGTCCGTCAGCCTATGAGCAGCTCTATGCTCTTTTCACGGAGCGCCGCGGTAAGCTCGTCTATCGCGTTCTGGGTAGCGCTGTCGTCATTTACGCGTACCTTGCTCTTACCCTTTTCGGCGCAGATATCGGCGATCTCGGCGGCAGTCTTTTCGCTGCCCTCATACAGGTATGTCGCGCCGGATACTGTAACCTCGATGTAATCCGGCTCCGGTGCTTCGGTAACCGCCGCTTCGGTGACAGCACTTGCCGTCGTCTGTGCCGGTGCCGCCGCGGGAGCAGCGCTTCCGCCCGTTCCGCCTATCGCGAACGGCGCTCCGAGCCCGAACCCGAACGGGTCAAACAGGAACATCACCGCTGCCAGCAGCGCTATTACTATCAGCAGGAAGATTATCACCTTGCCGCCGGCCTTGTTCTTCTTCTTCAGTTTTTTGTTCTGCTTTTCAAGTTTGTCGTTCTGCTTTTCAAGCCTGTCATTCTGCCTTTCGAGCTTTTCCTGTGTTCTTTCGTTTTCTCTTGACATTTTCGTACTCCTTTTCAGCGTGAAATATTGATGTATGTACAATAAAAATTATTGTATTCCCTGCCCACGATATCCGCCGCAGCGGTTATCGTCTTAACGTCCCGGTACAGCGCCCTGCTGCCGTCGTACACAAACGCGCACAGGATAACGTCGTTCTCGTCGAGTCCCGAAGACTCTATTACCTTGGATATCTCTCCGGCTATCTCCTGCTCTGTGCCGAGCAGAGTGTGTCCGAGTTCACCTGTCTCGTCAAGTATGAACAGCTTTCCTACCGCGTCATAGGTGAGGTTGAGCGTTATCATGCGGCCCTGCGCAAACTCGTCGAGTGCCTTCTGATTTGCAACCGCGGCATCCTCCGCGTTCTCGTCGAGAAAACGCTCGTACTGCGCCTTGACAGCGTCCAGCTCCGCGGAGATGTCCGACACCCGCTGCTCACAGTCGGCCTCGTACTGCGCAATGGTCTCCTCCGCCTCGGTATGCACGACTTCCTTCTCATGTTCCATGCTCATCATGACCCAGAACAGCATTATCAGAATAACATCGAGCAGTGCGGTGAGCTCTATCGCAATTCCTTTGTTCTTCATACCGGTCACCGCCGTTATTTACGCTTGCCGCGCCTGTCGGGCTGCATTGCGGTGGGCTTTTCGTCCGGTTTCACGTCCCGCTGCGCACCGCGTTCCGCTTCGCCGTTGCTTTCAAGATACATCAGCACGCTTTTCTCGTTGCTCTCTATCTGCGGCGAAACGATACCGTCGAGGAACTTGAACAGTATCGCGAAGATAAGTCCCCAGAAGGTTGATGTGAGAGCGCCGTAGAAGTTGCCGGTGACGTTGTTCATATCCGACACGAGTCCGAGCAGCGATACGACCGTGCCGAGTATTCCGAGAAGCGGGAATATACCGGTTATGTTCACGAAGAGCGCATAGAACTTGTCCGACGAACTTTTGAGCGAAAGCACGTCTTCCTCGCGCAGTGCCGACACCTGCTTTTCCGTCTCATTCTTTGAGAAGCGGAAGTGCGGCACATAGACCGTATGGTTCATCTTTGCCTTTATCCTGTCGGCGGAGACCTTTACCATATAGAAAACGAAACCGTTGAATACCGCGGCAAGGAAAATGATGAAATCAAATCCCCAGAAATTCATAAATATGACCGAGAAAATTTTGCCCAAAGCAGTCGCCTCCTGTCGGGATCAGTCTGTACTGCTTCTATTTTAGCATATTATCCGGCAAAAATCAACCTTTTTTGAAAGCACCGCGGGAAAACATTACGGAAGATACCGTACAGCCGCTTCTTCTGTCTCTTATCTTCACGGTTCATAAAAATCTTGACGAAAGCAACAATTTGTGCTATAATAAATTCTGCAAGATTCAATCTATCCGGACTTCAATACACCACTATTGAGTCAGGCAGCGTTTTTTAAGGAGGATTATTTCCGGTGACACAAAGATATTGGAACGAAAAGATCGAGACAATGGAACTTGCCGAGATGCGTAAGCTCCAGAGTGAAAGACTGGTTCATCAGGTAAAGCATATGTGGGACAATGTTCCATACTATCGCAAAAAAATGGAAGAAAAAGGAGTTTCTCCCGACGACATAAAGGGTCTCGACGACCTGCACAAACTGCCCTTTTTAAGCAAGGCAGACCTGCGTGACTCCTACCCCTACGGAATGCTTGCAATGCCGCTTTCGGAGTGCGTGCGCATACAGTCAACAAGCGGAACCACAGGAAAGAGAGTAGTTTCATTCTACACACAGCATGACATTGACCTCTGGGAGGACTGTGTGGCAAGAGCTATCACCGCTGCCGGCGGTACAAAGGAAGATGTCGTACAGGTTGCTTACGGCTACGGACTTTTCACGGGCGGTGCCGGACTGCACGGCGGTTCCCACAAGGTAGGCTGCCTTACACTGCCGATGTCCTCCGGCAATACCGAAAGACAGATACAGTTCATGATGGATCTCAAAGCGACTATCCTCTGCTGCACACCGTCCTATGCCGCTTATATCGGCGAGACATTGCAGGAAATGGGCTACAAACCCGAGGATATACCGCTGAAAGCAGGCATATTCGGTGCGGAACCGTGGACGCAGGCAATGCGTGAACAGATAGAATCCACACTTGGCATAAAGGCTTACGACATTTACGGACTGACAGAGACAAGCGGCCCCGGCGTTGCGTTCGAGTGCTGTGAGCAGTCCGGTATGCATATAAACGAAGACCACTTCATAGCCGAGATAATTGACCCCGACACCGGCGAGGTGCTCCCCGAAGGCGAAAAGGGCGAGCTTGTGTTCACAAGCATAACGAAGGAAGCGTTCCCGCTTATCAGATACAGGACAAGAGATATATGCGTGCTTTCAAGAAAGAAATGCTCCTGCGGAAGAACGCTCGTCAAGATGACAAAGCCCATGGGCAGAAGCGACGATATGCTCATAATCAAGGGCGTGAACGTATTCCCGTCACAGATCGAGGAAGTCCTCATCAAGGACTTCAAGGCCGCTCCGAATTACCAGATCGTGGTTGACAGAGTAGGCACGACGGATACGTTTGAAATAAAGGTTGAGCTTTCCGACGATATGTTCAGCGACACCATCAAGGATATATCGACGCTCGAAAAGAAGATCGGTGCGGATATCCAGCAGATACTCGGCATAAGAGCGAAGATCACGCTCGTCGAGCCCAAATCCATTCCGCGTTCCGAAGGCAAGGCAGTTCGTGTTATTGACAAGCGCAAGCTCGTATGACAAAGGGAGGAAAATAAAATGACAGTTAAGCAGTTATCGGTATTCGTAGAGAACAAGCCCGGCAGACTTTCCGCTGTAACGGAAGCGCTCGCGGCAGCAGACATCAATATCCGTGCGGTATCTATCGCAGACACCAAGGATTTCGGCATCATGCGCATAATAGTGAATGACACCGACAAGGCTATCGCGGCTCTCAAGGAGAACGGCTTCATCGCGTCGGCGGCAAACGTCATCGCCGTAATAGCGGACGACAAGCCCGGCAGCATGGCTTCGATAATGAAGATACTCTACAACGCGAATATCAGCGTTGAGTATATGTATGCGGCGTTTCTCAACCGTGACAAGGGTTCAGCCTGCCTTATCCTCCGCGTGGATAACAACGAAAACGCGATAGAAGCGCTCAAGGACGCGGATTGCAAACTTATTTCCGAACAGGAGCTTTCGGAGATCTGAGACAGAAAACTGCCCCGTGGCTTTTTATGCCGCGGGGTATGTGTTTATATAGCGGGGGCAGAGTTCCGGCAGAAAGACAAAAGCACAGAAAACTCATTTCCGCAGGAGTACCTGAGCAATAGAATCCCGGGAGGAAGTATTCTTAAGAGATTCGTTGTAAACTTCGAGAACTAAAGAAAACCAATGACTGAACAGCAATAAACCGAAAGGAAATAAATCATGCAAAACGAACTTGTCATCGTCCTCGATTTCGGCGGACAGTATAACCAGCTTATCGCAAGACGCGTCAGAGAGTGCGGAGTTTACTGCGAAGTGCGCTCCTACAAAACCCCTCTCGACGAGATAAAGAAGCTCGCCCCAAAAGGCATAATATTTACCGGAGGTCCCAACAGCGTCTATGACGAGAGCTCACCGCATATCGGAAAGGAAATATTCGGACTCGGCATTCCGATACTCGGTATATGCTACGGCGCACAGCTGATAGCATACACCCTCGGCGGCAAAGTCGAGACCTGCACCGTTTCAGAATACGGCAAGACCGAGACTTTTTACAATAAGCACTGCAGATTGTTCGGATCAGATCCGGAGCTTCCCGCTTCAGCAGTCTCGTGGATGAGCCACACCGACCGCGTAACCGTACTGCCCGAAGGATTTACCGCAGCGGCCCATACCAAGGACTGCCCCTTTGCGGCTTTTGAGAACACAGACAGAAATATTTACGCGGTGCAGTTCCACCCGGAAGTAAACCACACGCAGTATGGTATACGTATGCTGAACAGCTTTGTAAAGAATATATGCTACTGCAAGGGCGACTGGAATATGCGCAACTACGCGCAGAAAACTATCGAACAGATACGGGAGAAGGTAGGAAACGGGAAGGTGCTGCTCGCGCTGTCCGGCGGAGTTGACAGCTCCGTTGCCTGCGCCCTGCTCTCAAAAGCTGTGGGCGACCAGCTTACCTGCGTATTCGTGGATCACGGCTTCATGCGCAAGAACGAAGCCGATGAAGTCGAAGAGGCTTTCAGGGACTGGAACGTGAAGTTCATCAGAGCGGACGCTTCCGAACGTTTTATTTCACGTCTTGAGGGCGTGAGCGAACCGGAATCGAAGCGCAAGATAATAGGCGAGGAGTTTATCCGCGTTTTTGAAGAAGAAGCCAAAAAGATCGGAGCCGTGGATTTCCTCGTCCAGGGTACGATATACCCCGATGTCATAGAGAGCGGCACCGGCGACGCTGCAGTGATAAAGTCGCACCACAATGTCGGCGGGCTCCCGGACTGCGTGGATTTCAAGGAGATAATCGAACCCCTGCGTATGCTTTTCAAGGACGAGGTCAGAAAGCTCGGCGAGGAGCTGGGTCTGCCCGATTACCTCGTGTGGAGACAACCGTTCCCGGGTCCGGGTCTCGCTATCCGTATCATAGGAGATATAACCCGTGAGAAGCTGAATATCCTCCGCGACGCAGATCTTATCTTCCGTGAGGAGATAGCCGCCGCCGGTCTCGACCGTCAGATAAATCAGTATTTCGCAGTGCTTACCGATATGCGCTCCGTGGGAGTTATGGGCGACGGAAGGACCTATGATTATACTCTTGCGCTACGCGGTGTGACGACTACCGATTTTATGACCGCCGATTTTGCAAGAATACCGTATGATGTACTCGAAAAGGCAAGTATCCGCATTGTCAACGAAGTCGGAAATATCAACAGAGTCTGCTATGATATCACGAGCAAACCGCCGGCAACGATCGAGTGGGAATAAGCACATTTGAGAAAAGGATGGCTTAACCAAGCCTTTTATGACGCTTCAATTTCTCCCTTGATACTGTTTTGATACTAAAAATGAGATCAAGATAAAAAAATCAAGTCCCCCGAACCCGCTTTGCAACGGGAACGGGGGACAACTGCTCTGATAACAAATTGATAAAAGGGTGATAGCAATAGTACCGCACAAATAAAAACGCACTTCACACAAAAAGCGTACATTTGCCGGTCGCGCGATAGTACGCGATAAGCTCCTCTATACGCTCGCGGGAGCTTCCGAGCTTCTCCGCGAGACAGCCGATGCAGAAAAACTCGTCAGCGTTCCTGTTCACCAGCTTGCGATGTATCGCTATATCGTCCGCGAGCAGCTCATTCCCGCATTCCATGCAAGTCTTGTAATTTGCCATATCAGAGTTTTACCGCCTTAGCCCTGAACACCTCGCAGTCGTGAGACTCAAGCTGCGTGACATAGCGTTCGGTGAACGTTCCGGCTGTGCTGTGAGAATAGCAGTCATAAAGCTCAAGGCCTCTGCCGGAAGCCGCGGGCAGCCCGATATCGTAGAACTGCAGCGACATCTCGGCTTTCTTGTCCGAAAGGTTGAACAGACCTACTGCGTATTCGCCTGTACAGAGCGGCTTTATCAGCGCAAAAACGTTTTCGGGATTGTTCCACTGTCTGATGCAGTACGGTCCTCTGCACTCGATATCCTGATTTATGGAAATGATATCACGGTTCATAAGGATATCCCTTGTCGTATCGGTCATTTTTCTCACATCGCAGCCGATTATAAGCGGCGAGTTCATCATTGCCCATATCGCGAAATGGGTCTTGTATTCCGTATCGGTGCAGCCGCCCGTAACATTGCCGAGCACTTCCGCGTTGTCGGTGTTTCCGTGCATTCCGACAACAAGCATATCCATATCATTGTGGCAGTAGCTCCCGCTGTAGGGCTGCCTGCTTATCTGCGAGTCGATGATGCCCTTTACGTTGAACCAGTTGTCCTGGATATCACCGGTAGAACGGAACATCTGCGCACCGGAGGAACGTATCCAGTCAAACACATTATCCGAGCCCCAGTTGCACGCCGAGAACAGTATGTCTCTTCCGCAGCTTCGCAGAGCCATAGCCATGCGGCGGTAAAGATTCGCTCCGTCGGCAGCTCCGGGCTTGTAGCAGTAATCGTATTTAAGATAATCCACTCCCCATTCCGCAAAGGTCTCCGCATCGGTGAATTCGTGCTCGAAGCTGCCGGGGTGACCCGCACAGGTATGAGTTCCGGCGCAGGAATACATACCGAATTTCAGCCCTTTGGAATGGATATAGTCGGCAAGGGACTTCATTCCCTCCGGGAATTTGTTTTTATCGGGAACGAGCCTTCCGTTCGCATCACGCTGCTTTTCGCTCCAGCAGTCGTCGATTATTATGTACTCATAGCCCGCATCTTTCAATCCGCTTTCCGCGAAAAAGTCGGCGGTAGTTCTTATCAGCTCATCGCTGATATTCCAGCCGAAGCTGTTCCATGAGTTCCAGCCCATAGGCGGAACGGGTGCGATAGGTGTTTTCATATTGTGTTTCCTTTCATACTGTTATAATGCACATTTGTGCATTGTGGATCGTATGTTGTCTGCCGTGTGATATTCCGGATATCCTATCCGGCAATAGATGCCTTTCTGAAATTCCTGTCCCGGTATTCCTTCGGACTTGTGTTGTAATACTTCCGGAAAGTCCGGGCAAAGTGGCTGTAGGAAGAAAAATGCAGTATATCGGAGATCTCCGAAAGCCGCATATCGGAATATTTCAGCATATTCTCCGCCGTCTCCAGCCGCTTGTGAATCACATATCCGGTCAGTGTCAGACCTACTTCACGCCCGAACAGCACGGACAGATATGACCGGTTCAGCCCGACCATTTCCGCAAGCTCTCCGACGGATATGTTTTCATGCAGATGAAGCTGAATATAGTCCATACACCGGATAACGGGCCTCGAATAGACCGTCGATCTCTGCGCTGCCGCTGCCTGCTTCGTGAAATACTCGGTAACCTCAAGGTGCAGGTCATAAAGTTCGCCGTATGTATTTGCGCGGTCACAGCGTCTGATGAACAGGTCGCTCGCGTTGTACGCCTTTTCCGCGTCCATTCCGCCCTCTATCGCGAAGCGTGTGCACAGCGTGATGTGACAGATATCGAGATACAGCATATTCCTGACCGGGTCGTCCGAAAGATGACCGACTTCTCCGGAATCCATTATCTTCTTCGTTTCCTCAACCGAACGCATATCGCCGTTTCTGAGCAGTTCAAACTGGTGCATATCGTCATCGTAGCGGTGATGATGAAAGCTGTTCTCACGGTTTACGAATTCGAGATAAGCCACTTGCTTATCCATGGATTCCTTCATTGATACCACCTCCCGGTCATAGGTTCTGTTCCGGCATAAATAACCTGTTTCAGGTGAACCTGCCGCTGTCCGATAACGGTCTTATACAAACTGATTATATCATAAATATTAAAATCAGTCAATACAAATGACGAAAAAACAACAAAAATACTGTACATTTTCTTTCGGTTCTGCTATAATAGTCGGCAGAAAGAAGGATAAGCTATGAAAAACACTATTAATATGACAGAAGGAAATATCCTCAGAAACCTCATATTCTTTGCCGTACCGATACTTATCGGCAATATATTCCAGCAGCTCTACAATGTCGCAGACACGGCTATAATCGGCAATCTCCTCGGTGACAGCGCGCTTGCGGCGGTAGGAGCCTCCGCTCCCGTTTACGGACTTCTGATAGGCTTTGCCGGCGGACTCACCAACGGGTTTGCGGTAGTTATCGCGAGATATTTCGGCGCAAGAAACGACAGGGAGATGAAAAAAGCCGTATCTCTCACATATATCCTGTCGGGTATAATCGCGCTTGTGCTTACAGTGACCGGCGTTATTATCATCAGACCGCTTCTTGCAGCATTGCAGACACCGGACGAGATAATCACCGATACGGGGAACTACATGACAATAATAATCCTGTTTTCGACAGTGACCATAGCGTACAATATGCTTGCGGGAATGATGCGCGCCGTCGGGAACAGCAAGGCTCCGCTCTACTTTCTTATCGCGAGCACGTTCGTGAATATCGGGCTTGATTTTCTGTTCGTAAAGGGCTTTGATATGGGAGTTTCGGGCGCGGCATACGCGACGGTGATATCACAGGGAGTTTCGGTAGTTCTCTGTTTCATCTACGCGCTCAGAAAATGTGATTTCCTTTTATTCAGAAGATCGGAGCTCACATTCGACAGATCGATGCTCTCCAATCTTACAAGCACCGGACTTTCTATGGGACTTATGTACGCTATCGTTTCGGTAGGTTCGGTAATACTGCAGGGCGCTGTGAACTCCTTCGGAACGGAGACTGTCACGGCTCACACAGCGGCAAGAAAGATCGATGATATCTTCATGCTTACTCTCGGAACTATCGCTATGTCGTCCTCGACATTCGCAAGCCAGAACTATGGTGCGGGCAAAATTGACAGAGTGAAAAAAGGCATACGCTACGGCATTCTGCTTTCTTTCGGCTGGAGCGCTTTCGCGGTACTCTGCGCGGTGCTGTTCAGAGTACCTATGATAACCGCACTCACCGGCACGACCAGCGAAACCGTCATCAATACCGCATCGGAGTACATCATCTGGAACATTTCGTTTTTCTTCATACTCGGTGTGCTGCTCGTTCTCCGCAGCAGCCTTCAGGGTGTCGGCAGGAAGCTGGTGCCTGTTACCGGAAGCGCGGTCGAACTGCTGCTGAAGATCGCTTCGACCGCGATCCTCGCACCGAACCTCGGTTATTTCGGCATCTGCATCTGCGAGCCGATAATCTGGACAGCCTGCGCAGTGATCGTAGCCGCCGACTATGCGGTATTCCTGCGGAAAACCGCAGACAGCGCGGCAGCCGCCAGAAAAGCGGCAGCGGTATGATCTGCCGGACAGGCGGATAGGACAATATATGTAAAACATAAGGAGATCAGAATGAAAAGACTTGTGGAAGTGCATTATCATGTCAGAAAAGGCTGCCGTGACGATTTTTACCGTGAGGTGAATGAATCGGGCATTGCCGATGCTTCGAGAGCCGAGAACGGCAACGAAAAATACGACTATTATTTCAGTCCGTCCGACCCGGACGAGCTTATACTGTTTGAGGTCTGGAGCTCACCGGAAGCTGTACAGTCTCACATGGAAACCGAGCATTATCAGAAGCTCATGGAACTGAAAAAAGAATACGTCATCGAAACCACATTCTCACGTTATGACGCGGAATGTATTTAAGGCAATACCGCACAAATAGACGCACGTATCTTGCTTGCATATTATTCCGTCATCTTGACCAAATTTTCCTTGACTTGCGCCAGCAAGCCTGCGTCAAATTTAGCCAATCTGACGAAAAATCTGACTG
>CACZGM010000056.1 GCA_902780695.1 uncultured Ruminococcus sp.
ATACAACATGATCGGCTTTACGGTCTTCCTGATTAATCGCCCAAAGAAATTAAAGTCTTTCATTCTCGCCACGATTAAAACACGTCTGCGGAGCGGACACCATCATTTTTCACTATTCATTATTCGCTTCTACTGTATCCTGCTGAAATACTTTTCAAGCTCGTATTCCGACAGCCGCAGCATTATCGGTCTTCCGTGCGGGCAGAAACGAATTCTCTCATCCTGCCATACCTCATTCGCAAGAGCAGTCAGTTCTGCCATGCTGTTGGTGTCGTGCGCCTTTATAGCGGATTTGCAGGCTCTTGTATGCAGGAAATCCCCATAAAGCTCGTCGGACACGTTCATATTACCGCCCGCAAGCGCGTCGGCAGCCCGGACAAGCATTTCCTCCGGACTGTGGGCTCCGCCGTCGCCGGTAAATGCCGAAGGCGCCGCGGTTATCTCACAAATTCCGTCTTCCCCCGGTATCACTTCAAGACCGATATCCGCGAGAAGGTCGGTATGCTCCGCAACGGCGGCGTACTGCTGAGCATCAAGCGTGACTTTAACTCCCTCTGCAAGAAGCTGCGAGGACGTTATCAGCTCCGTTCTGCGCTTCTCAAAGCGTATGCGCTCATGCGCCGCGTGCTTGTCTATCAGTATCAGCTCGTCCCCGCAGGTGCAGACGATGTAGGTAAGGAATATTTCTCCGATGACTTTCAGCCGAGGCTTTTCCGGCTCTGCCGTGACAGCGGGCGGAGTCTCATCGCGTCCGGCGAACGAATTGCTGTCGATATACCGGAAAGCAGCCGGCTCCTCGGACGGCTGTGAAGCTGTCTGAGGCTTGATCTCCGGCTTGCCGGTGTCATTCTCGTCCTCGTCGTATTCAACCGTTACCGGACGTGAAACAAACCTCTGCTGCACGAACGGTGTCTCTTCATGCTTTATCCTGAACGGAGCGGTCTGCGCCTGTGTATATACCGGTCTGTTCTCCGGCACAAAGACTTTAGGCGGCTCCGGGAACTCTCTGCTATTTACCTCCGCACCGGCGGGAACGGAATTGACCGCCTTTATCGCCTTTTCGAGCAGTATGCTGTCGGTGCTGCGAAGGTCGGCTTTTTCCGTGGGTATCTCTTTCTTTTCAAGGCGGACGTCCCGTCTGTTGTCCGCATTCAGTATGGCATTCTTCACGCCGAAGTTTATCACGTCGAACACGCTCTTTTCTGACGCGAAGCGCACCTCGGTCTTGGACGGGCTGACATTTACGTCGCAAAGCTCCGGCGGCATGGTTATATTCAGCACGCAGGCAGGGAACTTTCCGACCATGATACTGTTGCGGAAACCCTCTTCCAGCGCTGTTGTGCATATCACGGAGCGGACATATCTGCCGTTCACATAGAAATATTGCAGCGAACGGTTCCCGCGCGTGAACAGCGGCGAAGAAACATACCCCGTCACAGTCACGGAATTAAGCGTAAAGTCAACAGGTATAAGACTCGCGGCAAACTGCTTGCCGAAAACCGAGTATATGGCGGAATAATAATCCCCGCCTCCGCTCGTGTCTCTGATACACTTATTATCACGGATAAAGCGGAACGCTATCTCCGGGTGTGCAAGAGCCAGCTTATCTACAAGGGACTGTATCTGATTGCCCTCGGTCACGTCTTTTTTCAGAAACTTCTGTCTTGCGGGAACGTTATAGAACAGGTCGCGTATTATTATTGTCGTGCCATCGGGACAGCCCGTCTTTTCATGCTCCTCGACCTCACCGCCGCTTATCCTGAAACTGCCGCCCATTTCCGCGTCATGCTCTTTGGTAAGCAGTTCCACCCTCGATACGGCCGCAACGGAAGCGAGCGCCTCTCCGCGGAAACCGAGAGTGAATATGCGGTCGAGGTCGTCGGCGCTCTTAACCTTGCTTGTCGCATGACGCAGAAACGCGGTCGGAATATCCTCAAAGGGCATACCGCAGCCGTCGTCGGTAATACGCATGAAAGAGGAACCGCCGTTCTTTATCTCGACGGTTATGTGTGAAGCTCCCGCGTCTATCGAGTTCTCCACAAGCTCTTTTATAACGGACGCGGGACGCTCTATCACCTCGCCCGCCGCTATAAGCTCAAAAACGCTCTTATCGAGCAGATTTATCTTTGCCAATGTCTTGCCTTTCTATACTACTATCTATCTTTATCCATAAATACCCTTGAACCTGTGGCACCCTTCTGCCCCTGATATTTGCCGTTGTACGGCACCTGTGCCTTATCGTCCATTTTTGCAAATACAAGCTGACCTACTCTTCTTCCGCTCTTGAGCTCAATAGCACAGCGGTTGGCGTTGAACAGCTCCAGCGTTATCTCGCCTTTGAATCCCGGATCGACCCAGCCTGCGTTCTGAATGAACAGTCCCATGCGGCCAAGTGAGCTTCTGCCCTCGACGAACGCTGTAAGATCGTCCGGCAGCTCGAAATACTCCATTGTAGTCGCAAGGACGAACTGCCCCGGCAGTAAAAGATATTTGTCGGCGGTTATCGTTTTATACCTGATCTCGCTGCTGAGCGATATGATACCGGTCGGAGTATCATCAACGATACTGAAAGTGTTTCCGAGCCTTATATCAACGCTCGCAGGCTGTATCTGCCCGTCCGTTAACGGCTCTATGACCAGAGATCTTTCTTTAAGCATTCTGATTATCGTTTTGTCGGACAAAATCATCTGTCTTACCTCGCTGTTTTCTGTAAATATCGGGAAAATCTTTTAAATACATCGCACGCGTTATTACAACACCGTGACTGTAATTAATTATCACCCGGGCGTTTTAGTGTACTCTCAGGCAGACTGCCCACTCTTTTTCATCACCATATTGCATCTTTCCCATACTTCGTCCATAAACGTGAACGCGCTGTCGGTGATGCTTCTTTCGGTAAACCCGACACTCTCATAGCATTTCCTCGCCGCTGCGTTTTCTGTAAACACCATAAGCTGCACCGCGTCCGCCTTTGTTATATCAAATGCATACTTCAGCGCGAGTTTCAGCATTTCCCTGCCGTACCCCTTTCCGCGCTCGGACGGATCGACCATGACGAATTTCAGCATACCTTCATTCGAGCCGATGTTAAGAGAATAACAGAAGAACCCTACCGGCTTCCCGCTGTCGTCCGATGCGACGAACGGACAGTCGCTGTGCTGCTGTGCGTGTTCGGACAGCACACTGCCGAAATTCTCCCTGTTTATCGGGAAAGCGAAACGATCCGCGCACCAGAGCGCGTGCTCACGCTCACCTGTTATCCAGTTCTTTATGATATCAAAGTCCCTATCCGGTATATACGGTCTGAGTCTCATCTCTCGTTATCTTTTCCCTGTCTTTATAAAGTTGATCAGTGTTTCCAAGTCGTCGAAATCGTCGTAATCACCGATTATACCCTCGCGGTGATAGACGATCCCCGACTTCTCATTGCGTTCAAGGCAGTCGAGCAGCTCTTCCATGCCGTATCTTACCGCGAATTCCGCGAAAGCCCGCGGCTTTATCTTTTCAGCGTACAAACCCTTGCGGCAGCTCTGCGGATCACATTCATAGCAGCCCGCGAGCTTCTTCTCTATCACACATTTTCTGTTCTCACACCATTCCGCGTCCTTGCACCATGACAGCTCCAGAAAGCCGTCCCGTTTGCAGCCCTTGCACTCCCTGTTTTCAGAGCACAGACAGCAGGCAAGCCCGCAGCGTGCTATACCGAGTTTCCTTTTCATAAATGCTCCTGTCTTGAAGAGTTATTTCTTTCCACGCAGCTTTTTCAGAACCAGTATGCACATTATCAGAAATCCGAATCCGTAGCCGAAAATAGCTGCATACCACAGATTTTCATTGAAGAAACTGCCGGCAAATCCCATGAAACACAGCACACCGCAGACTGCTGAAAGGATCCGCAGCGGCTTGTCCTTAATTCCGAGGAACAGCATAAAGAATGCAGCTCCCATAAAAAATCCCCACGCGGTATAATCGAGCGTCATTTCGATGCTCGGGAATGTTCCAATCTTAAAATATTCAGGTATCGCTTCTCCCTGTGCCGCAAGCGGTCTTACTACACCTATGCTCGTAAAATGGGCTATTGAAGTAATTATGACCGTTCCCGACAAAGAGACGGTCAATAATCTGCGATGCATAGGGTCGATGCCATATTCCTCCGCGATAACGAGCAGACCGACAAGCATAACGGCCGCGCCCGCGACCGTCATAAGTTCCCAGACAGTAAGCGCAATATCGTTATGCGTAACCAGAAATATCGTGACCGACAGGAAATACAGCACCTCGCATATTATCCCCGCGGCGGCGGCTTTTTGGCAGCTTTGTTTCACAATCTCTTTTTCTCCTTACATAAGCATTTCCTTAAACTCAGCAAGACGTGCGTAAGCGTCACGGGGCGACATATCGTCAAGATCGAGATTTTTTATCGCCTGTATAACGTTGTTCTTGTTGATCGAGCTGAAATCGTACTGCTCTTTCTGTTCCTCTTCCTCGTTCAGACGCTTTTCAAGGTCTATCTTCGAGCCGAGCTCTATATCCGCGAGAGCCGTTTTTGCCGCTTCTATCACCTTATTGGGCAGTCCCGCCAGCTTCGCCACCTCAATTCCGTAGCTGTTGTCGGTACCTCCCTCAACTATCTTATGCAGGAATTTTATATCGTCGCCTTTTTTCATGACCGCTACGCTGTAATTGCGAACGCCCTTGTTGTTCTTTTCAAGCGCGGTAAGCTCATGATAATGCGTTGCGAACAGCGTCTTGCAGCCTATCTTGTTGTTTATGTATTCGGCGGTCGCCTTAGCTATGCTCATGCCGTCGAATGTCGATGTTCCGCGTCCTATCTCGTCAAGTATCACAAGGCTGTTCTTTGTAGCGTTCTTGAGTATCTCCGCTACCTCGTTCATCTCAACCATGAAAGTTGACTGTCCCGCCGCGAGATCATCGCTCGCTCCGACACGGGTGAATATCTTATCTACAATTCCGATACGCGCGGAGCGAGCCGGAACAAAGCAGCCTATCTGCGCCATAAGCACGATCAGCGCCACCTGACGCATGAATGTGGATTTACCCGCCATATTCGGACCGGTAATGATAAGCAGACGGTTTTCGTTCGTGTCGAGAAGCGCATCGTTCGGAGTGAATACAGTATCGTTTCGTATCTTTTCGATAACGGGGTGTCTGCCGTCCTTAATATCAATGACCCCTTCGAGCGAGATATCCGGACGCACGAAGTTGTTCTCTCTTGAAGCCGCCGCATAACTCTGAATAACATCGACGTAAGCCACGGCATCCGCAGTGCGCTGCACAATCTCCAGCTTGGACGATATGAAGTCGCGCACCTCCGTAAATATCTCGGCTTCGAGGGCGAGTATCTTGTCGTTTGCACCGAGTATCTCGTTTTCGGCCTTTTTCAGTTCCTCTGTAATATAGCGCTCTCCGTTAGTGAGGGTCTGTTTGCGTATATAAGTCTCCGGGACGAGCGGGATATTACCTTTTGAAACCTCGATATAGTACCCGAACACACGGTTATATCCGACGCGCAGATTCTTGATCCCGGTGCTTTCACGCTCACGCCGTTCTATCTCGGCAAGTACTTCCTTACCGCTGCCGGATATTCTGCGCAGCCTGTCAAGCTCGGCATTGAACCCGTCGCGGATATATCCGCCGTCCTTTGTGAGCGCGGGGGGACTTTCCACTATCGCGTTCTCGACGAGATTTGCTATCTCGGTAAGCGGATTTATGGCTTCATCAAGTCTTTTGAGCAGCTTTATATTCTCAGCTTCAGCGAGCTTTTCCTTAAGCAGAGGTATATTCCTGCACGTCTTTCCGAGTGCGACCACATCGCGCGGTCCTGCGGCACGATATACTACCCTGGTGATAAGCCTTTCGAGATCGTAGATGCCGCTTAAGCAATCCCTCGTTTCTTCAAGCAGAACATAATCGGAGAATAAACGTTCCACTGCGTCAAGTCTTTCAAGAACGGCCGTGGGTGCGAGAAGCGGCTGTTCGATAAAGCTGCGGAGCTTTCTTCTGCCCATTGCGGTCTTGGTCTTGTCTATGACCCACATCAGCGAGCCGCGGCGTTCACCGCTTCTCATGGTCTCTGTCAGTTCGAGATTGCGTCTCGCGGTCAGTCCGAGATTCATATAGTCATCGGAAAAATGCACGGTCAGTCTTACCGCGCGCCGTATCTTCGCTTTCTGTGTCTCGTTGATATATCTGAACACCGCAAAAAGAGCCTTTTTGGCAAGCGGAGTCTTATCAAGCTCCTCCGCCTCGGAAGGCTCACAGAAATACTGTTCTATCAGCGCCGTGCCGTCATTGACAGAGAACTCATCATCGTCAAGCAGGCTGCCCACAGCGTTCTCGATACGGGACTGCACGAAAGTGTTTACTTCGCGGCAGTCTATGAACTGATCGTTGAATAATATCTCGGACGGAAGATAGCGAGATATTTCGGCTATGATATCCCGTTCGAGCGTCTTTCCTCTTTTTTCAAGGGCGTGGAATTCGCCGGTGGATATATCCGCGAACACCATACCGCAGACAGCCTTTTCGCAGAAGAAGCAGGCGATATAGTTATTCCTGCCCTCGTCGAGCATACTGTCCTCATACAGCGTACCAGGTGTCACGATACGGATGACACCGCGCTCCACAAGACCCTTTGCGAGAGCGGGGTCTTCCATCTGCTCGCATATTGCGACCTTGTAGCCCTTGTCGATTAGTCTTTTTATATATTGCTCAACGGAATGGTACGGCACTCCGCACATAGGAACACCCGCACGGGAGGTAAGCGTCAGTTCCAGCTCCTTTGAGATCTTCTCCGCGTCATCGTAGAACATCTCATAGAAGTCACCGAGACGGTAGAAAAGCACACAATCCCTGTATTCATCCCGCACCTTAAGGTATTGCTCAAGCATAGGAGTCGGCTTCTTATCAGTGTCCGCCATTTCCGTCACCTCTTTTCATTTCGCTTTTGCTTCTTTTCATGTCCGGAAAGAAGCGGGTGAGAGTTCCGGAGCAGGGACAGCGTCCCTGCTCCGGAACAGCCTCATCAGCCGCATCCGCCGCAGGTAGCGCAGCTTCCGCCGCAGCTGTGAGCGGCGTGAGGGTCACAGGTATCGGGATCCTCGCCCTCGCAGCTCATCTGAATTATCATATTGATCTCGTTCATCAGAACGTCGAGCGCATTTCTGACAACTGCGAAGTTCGCCATATTGACATTCTTCATCACATCGCCGTAAGCGTCCTGCATTTCCTTGTTCATAACACGGATCTGCTCTTCGTCCTGCTGATCGGGCTCCTTCTGCATTTCTGTCTGAAAACGTGCGCGTTTGGCACTGAAATCAGAAATAAGAGCCTGAAGTCCCTCATCCGCATCGTTTGCTTCCTTCGCGGCAACATACTCCTTGTATCTCGGATCAGCCTGAATCGCTTTTCCGAGCTCTCTTGCTGCTGTAATTGCGTCCATATAGTTATCTCCTTTAATTCTGCCGCAGCATTCCCCGCCAGCGGCAGGGAATGTTACATTACGGCTAAAAACTTACTGATGATCTGTTACTTTTTCTTCTTGCCTACTCTTTTAAACTCCGATACTACGCTGCCGCTGCCCCACTTCATGGTATTGTCGTCGTCGTAAAATCTTACAACGTGCTCGGTCGGATTCTTGGCCATAGATGTTTGGAGTATAAGAGTATTTCCTTCGATGCTGAAAGTTCCCTGCGACGGACCTGTCTGTCCCACTTTTGTGAACTTCATTTTGTCAGTAAACGTGTAGGTTTCGGTATATGAGCCCGTTGTTCTCTCAACATCCCTCGTCCATGTTCCGAGCACCTGCTTGAGAGTAATGTCGGGTGCAGGTTCCTCTTCCTGAAACAATTCACATCCGGCAGCGCAGAACACCATTGCAAATACCAGAAACAGTGATACAACCGCTTTTAATGCCTTTTTCATTTTACATTCTCCTTCTTGTCATTGTTTTCCACGATCTCACCGACAAGAGCCCAAGGCAGAGCCTTTGTGATCTTCACATCGGCAAAATGCCCCATAAGCTCGTCGGAGCCGGCAAAATCGACAATTATATTCTGACGGGTCTTTCCCGTTAGAAGCCTTTCATCGGTTCTTCCTCTGCCCTCGCAGAGTACGCGCATCGTCCTGCCGACGTACTTTTCATACGCCTTTTCGCCGATGCTGCCCTGCACTTCGAGCAGTTCTCTGAACCATTTTCCTTTTTCCTCTTCCGGTACCGGGTCGTCCATTGCGGCAGCTTTTGTGCCTTCACGCCTGCTGTATATGAACGTGAACGCGCTGTCGTATTTCACCCGGCGCATAAGATCGAGGGTCTGTGTGAAATCCTCATATGTCTCGCCCGGAAATCCCACTATTATATCAGTGGTAAGCTGGATATCCGGTATCCGCGAGCGCGCGTAATCCACAAGTTCAAGATACTTCGCGGTATCGTAATGGCGGTTCATGGCTTTGAGGATACGGTCGCTGCCGCTCTGCACGGGAAGATGCAGATGATACGAGATGTGTCTGCTGTCCGCAATGGTGTCTATCAGCTCACGAGAACAGTCCTTCGGATGCGATGTCATGAAGCTGATGACAAACTCACCGTCTATCGCATCGAGCCGGCGGAGCAGCTCCGGGAAGTTCACTCCCTTGTCCTTGCCGTAGGAGTTCACGTTCTGCCCGAGCAGCAATATCTCACCGTAACCTTCGCTCACAAGTTTCCGTACTTCCGCTATGACCTCTTCCGGCACGCGGGAGCGTTCTCTGCCGCGCACTTTAGGCACGATACAGAATGTGCAGAAGTTGTTGCAGCCGTACATGATCGGCACGCTTGCCTTGAACCGGCTGTCTCTCCTTACAGGGAGCCCCTCCGCGACAACTCCGTCACAGTCGGGTATGCAGACAGTTCTGCGGCGCTTCTCATAAATCGTGTACAGGAGCTCCGGGAAACGGTGCAGGACGTGCGTTCCGAATATCAGATCTACATACGGGAACCGCTTTTTCATGCGCTCGGCGATATGTTCCTGCTGCACCATACAGCCGCAGACGGCTATAACCATATCGGGATTTTTCTGTTTGAGTGCCTTTAGAGCGCCCACATTGCCGAAAACACGGTTCTCGGCATTCTCCCGGACGGCGCAGGTGTTATACAGCACCAGATCGGCGTGCTCCGGGGAATCGGTGAAGCCGAAGCCCATTTCCGCAAGCATACCGTTTATTTTCTCACCGTCGGAGACATTCTGCTGACAGCCGTAGCTGTGTGTATACGCAAGAGGTCTGTGATCAAAGACATGGGTCACGGCACGGACTCTCTGGGTAAAAAGCCTTTGCTCGCCCATTTCTTCAGTACTCACACTGCTTACCGACATATCATCACCTCCCGGATGGACATACTTATTCAATCATACATTACAGTATATCACATTCCGGCGTTTTTTTCAAGTGTTTTTTGGGCATTACCCGGAAATCAATTTTAAAGAAAAAAGTATTATACGCTCTTTGTGCGGTATAGCCTTCATATCAAATCATGAACCGCATACGGACAATGATCATTATCTATAATCGTGGTATTCTCGCTCCCGTTCATTCCTCGCATAACACCCCATAGAAGGAACTGTTAATAACAATCATACATATCTGCGTGTCCGGTGTCCATGCAGAAAAAAGGCACAATATTTTATGCACAATGTTAAAATTAAATGAAAATTTTTAAAAAATACTTGTAAATTATTTCATAATGTGGTATAATATGGATATCAAGGACGGAAGTCCGAGAGAAAGGAATGATCAAAGCAATGAAGGTACAGATCACAGCAAAAAAAATGCAGTTGAGCCCGAGCTTCAGCGAATACGCGGAGGAACGTCTCTCCTCAAAGCTCGACAAGTTCTTCGGAAGTGAGGCAAACGCTAAAATTGTTCTCAACGCCGTAAAAACCAAGATCATCTTGGAGCTTACCGTTGAATGGGGCGGAATCATCTTCCGTGCCGAGCAGACAGCCGACGACAAGAACGACGCGCTCGATGCCTGCATCGACAAGATCATACGCCAGATCAGAAAGAATAAGACGCGTCTCGCAAAACAGCTCCGTGACAACACGTTCACAGACAACATTGAATCCGTTCCCGATGAGCAGGTCGATTACGAGGTAATAAAGCATAAATCCTTCGAGCTTCGTCCGATGTCCGTCGAGGAAGCTATCCTCCAGATGAATATGCTCAGCCACGAGTTCTTCATGTTCAAGAATGCGGAAACGGGTGACGTAAACGTTGTTTATAAGCGCTCCGACGGCAATTACGCCGTTCTTGAGCCCCGCAAATGATATCGGCAAACCAAAGGCTCCCCTCTGCGGGGAGCCTTCTGTCTGTAAAAAAGATGTTTTTTTGACAGACCTGTCCTGTGTCTGCAAGCACTTTCATAGGATCTGCAATTCTGACCGAACCACTGATATACAGTGAAATGCTAAACAAGAGGATTCAGCGTCACAAAATAAGAAAAACAAACTATGAACAAAAAAACCGAAAAAATAACAGCATGGGGCCTGTTCATACTTTACTGCGCAGTCATGCTGTATCTTCTTTTCTTCAGACGGCTTATTAACTGCGGCTTTGATATAACGCGGCTTGCCGTGCCCGACTATGCTTCCGAACTCTCCGAACTGTTCGAGCCCTACCCTTTCCGCACGATAACCGAATTTGTCGGCAGGATCGAACATATTTCGATCAGCGACCTCGCTTTCCGAAACCTTGCCGGAAATGTTGTCCTGTTCATTCCCGCGGGAACCTTCTTCCCGCTGCTTTTCCGCAGACAGCGCAGATTTACCGTGTTCCTGCTGACATTCATAGCGGTGATCTGCGTTATCGAGCTTGCACAGATGTTCACGCTTCTCGGCTCCTGCGATATCGACGATGTTATCCTGAACACGCTCGGAGCCTGTGCCGGATTCGGTATATACAGGCTTATATCACACTTTAAGCGCCCTTGAACAGATCATTTGTTATATACGGAACATTTATCCCAAAGCCGCGTTCCTGCATCGAGCGCGCCTTTATCATAGCGACCTGTGCGTGAACGCCTATAGCCGCAGCGGCTTCCTCTATGGTACAGCCGCGCTCGCCCTGCTCCGTCATATCATCATCGGAGATGAGCAGCTCCGCCGCAAAGATATTCGCTTCGCGCTCAGGCTTGCTGGTCATATCAAAGAAACTGCTTTCCCCCATACCGCCGTTGGCGGCGATGTCACGGTGCAGTATATCATGACCTATCTCATGAGCAAGAACCACACGCGTCATTCGTTCGTTAAGGTTCTGGTTTAGAACGATATAGCGTCCGGTGCCATAAACTACATAAAAGCCTTTGAGCTCACCAAGGTCGGCGCAGTCAACATCTATCCCGAGAGAACGTGCAAGCGAAAACGGTTCGCTTGTGCGGTTCTCTCTTATTATTTTGCGCACCGCGGAATGTATCTGCTCACTGTTCAAGGTTATTACCGCCTGACATAATTTTCTTCTCTTTTTCTTTCCAGTATATCTTCTGAAGCGCGAGCATTACCTTATCCTTGTCATCTTCGGACAATTCTCCACCCGCAAAAAGGGCTCCGGCGCAGCTTAAAAGCTGCTGTGCGGACGCAACGCCCTCCGATCCGTCTTCAGCCTCGACAATACCGAGAAAATCACCGCTGCCGACAAGAGCCTCGATGCGTACACCGAGAACCTTGCATATCTTCGCGAGAATATCACGCTTCGGATATCGTGCCCCCATTTCGTAATTCTGTACACTTCTTGCGGTAACTCCGATAGCTTTGGCAAGTTCCGCCTGTGTCATAGACTTTTTCTTTCTTGCGCTTTGCAGTTTTTCGGAAAATGTCATATTGTCGTCCTCCGTAGATCAATTTTTATTACCGGCGGTTTTAGCGTAGCCGTCGGCAAATTCCCTGTTTTTGTCGTATTCTTCCATTTCTTCGCGCGAAAGCTCTCCTTTTCCGTCAAAACGGTAGTATCTTCCGCTTTCGGCAGCAAATTCAAGCACGCAGTAATCATCGTCATCAACACCCTTTGGGTAATACTTTTCATCACCGTCGTGCCACAGCATTTGTCTGTATTCCCGATCAAAATGCTGTATGAAGCGTCCGTACAGACACACACCCTCAAATTTTTCGCTGTCTGCGAAATATATACATCCGACCGGATCTTTCCTGATGCATTGTACATGGGACGATCCGGTATTTGTTGATATCAGATGTCTGCCGAGTCCTTTGTGCCAGACACAGAAGACCCTGCGGATATTCGGACAACCGTTTTCGTCTTTGTACCCGATATCGGCAAAAAGCGAACGGTCAATCAAATTCATTATTTCATCTTTGGTCATACATTTTCCTTTCAGGAGCAGCATATATGGATATACACCGCTTATATGAAATCATTGGCCGCAGCAGATTTCTCCAATTGTACACACGTTTTGTTCGTTCCAATTATATCATACTGTTCATGATTTGTCAAGACATAAAAAAAGACGGATCTTCCGATCCGTCTTCAGATGTCAGCCGAACGCATTCGACTCTATTAAAAAATGTTACGCTCTTACATCCATGAGAGCTCCGCGTCCATCCGCAGAAGGAGCGGCCTGAGAAATGCTTTGCATTAACTTCGCGCTTGCAGCCTCGTCCGCATTCATTGCGTTCTTCAGCATAGCTATCGAAGCCTGGGATGCAACATTTGTCTGTGACATAGCCATAGACATTGTTGACATAAGGTTAGTCAAACCTTCCATAAAAGCACCTCCTTAATCCTATGATTATATTATAGCGTAACTCAACTGTAATTTCAATAGGCAATATTACCAATTTTTAACAGCTTGGATTGTTTAGTTTGCAGCACGTTTTTTAAGTGCAGGCTCGGCTTTTTTGGGAGTGAGCTGCTTTTTATCGCCGTGTATTATCTCCGGCTCTTCCTCACCGCGTGCGCACTTCTCGCTTATGTGTATCTTCACGATAGTATCATCGCTCGGCGCATTGAACATTACGTCATTGAGCAGCGATTCAAGTATGGTGCGGAGTCCTCTCGCGCCTGTCTTGCGGGCAATGGATTTCTTCGCGATCTCACGCAGAGCTTCCTTGTCGATCTCCAGCTCTACGCCGTCAAGGCTGAACAGGTAGCTGTACTGCTTAACGATAGCGTTCTTCGGCTCAACGAGTATCTTTATAAGCGCGTCCTCATCAAGTTCATCAAGCACTGCGATAACGGGAAGTCTGCCGACAAGCTCCGGGATTATGCCGTACTTGACAAGATCATCCGGCTCAACGGCGTGCAGCAGCTTGTTGAGCGTACTGTCATTCTTGACTGTGATCTCAGCCCCGAAGCCGAGTGCGGAGGAATTGATGCGGGCGGATATCGTCTTGTCAATTCCGTCGAAAGCACCGCCGCATATAAACAATATGTTCTTGGTATTTATCTGTATGAATTCCTGATTCGGGTGCTTTCTGCCGCCCTGCGGAGGAACATTTGACACCGTGCCTTCGACTATTTTCAGCAGCGCCTGCTGAACGCCCTCGCCGCTTACATCGCGTGTGATCGAGGTATTCTCGGAGCGGCGGGATATCTTGTCTATCTCATCGATGTAGATGATGCCGTGCTCTGCGGCTTCGATGTCGTAATCGGCAGCCTGTATAAGACGGAGAAGTACATTCTCAACGTCCTCGCCGACATAACCCGCCTGCGTGAGCGTTGTCGCGTCAGCTATCGCAAACGGAACATGGAGCACCGTGGCGAGCGTCTGGGCGAGCATTGTCTTTCCGACACCGGTAGGTCCGAGCAGCAGCACGTTACTCTTCTGGAGCTCGATGCCTTTGTTGCCCTCATCGTTTGCGAGCGTTCTTTTATAGTGGTTGTAAACGGACACGCAGAGAGTTTTCTTGGCTTCTTCCTGCCCGATGATGTACTGATCGAGCACAGCCTTGATCTCCGCGGGCTTCACTGCATTGTTCGGCTCGCCGAAATAGCGCTTCTGCTGCGGCTGTGAACGTTTCTTCGGAAGAGTTATCTCCGCGATATCGCCTTCATCGAGCAGCATACGATAGGAAGTGGAAACACACTCACTGCATATAGCGGCGTTGTTTGAATACAACATTCTCGCGACCTTATCGTCGGATTTTCCGCAAAAACTGCATCTTAGCATAATGGGAATTCCTTTCCGCGGGCAATGACCCGTTATCTCTTGTCTATTACCTTATCTATCAGTCCGTACTCAAGAGCCTCCTGCGCAGTCATGAAATTATCGCGGTCTGTGTCTCTCTCGATGACCTCGACCGGCTGACCCGTCATTTCGGAGTACATTCTGTTCATCTTCTGCTTGATAGCAACGATGTGCTTCGCGTGTATCTCGAAATCGGAAGCCTGAACTCTGCCCGTTCCGCCGAGAGGCTGGTGAATCATTATCTCACTGTTCGGAAGTGCGAGTCTCTTCCCCTTTGCTCCGGCGGCAAGCAGGAACGAGCCCATGGAAGCAGCCATTCCCATGCAGATAGTGGAAACATCGCACTTGATATAATTCATAGTGTCGTATATTGCCATACCGTCGGTGATAGAGCCGCCGGGGCTGTTTATATACAGACAGATATCCTTCTCGGGATCCTGACCCTCAAGGAAGAGGAGCTGTGCGACAACGAGACCCGCGGTCACGGAATTAACTTCCTCATTGAGCATAACTATCCTGTCGTTGAGAAGTCTTGAATAGATGTCATAGGCGCGCTCGCCCCTTCCCGTCTGTTCAATGACCGTCGGCACAAGACTCATGTGATTCATCGATATTTCCCTTACCTTTCTGTTGACCGGCTTATAGCCTGATTGCTTTATGTATTGTTATATCTCTCCCCGGCACTGCCGGGGAGAGATACGCACTTTTCCTGATATTCGGATATATTATTCAGCCTTTTCGGTGATCTCAGCGTTCTCTTTTACAAATGTGAACGCCTTCTCTACCTTGATATCCTGTGTAAGGCTCTCCTTGGAGATAAGCTGCTTTACTCTCTCGATATCCTGCTTGTGCTCATCGGCAAGCTCCTGGTAGTGCTTTTCAAGCTCTTCCTCGGGAACTTCGATGTTTTCAAGCTCGGCTATCTTTTCAAGCGCAAGTCTTAATTTTACCTGTGTAGCGGCAGGCTCCTTGAATGTAGCTCTGAACTGCTCCAGTGTAAGACCTGTGTACTTGAGGTAATCCTTTATGGTAACACCTGCGTATCTGTTTCTGTATTCCCATTCGCGGAGCATATCGTTCACGCGGTTCTCTGTCATAGCGTCGGGGATCTCACCCTCAACGAGCTCTGCCAGCTTCTCGGAGATAGTGTTGTCAAGCTCACCGTCGTTGCGCTTGTCGGCACGCTCCTGAAGGTTCTTCTTGAGATCAGCCTTGTATTCGTCAAGAGTATCGAACTCACTTACGTCCTTGGCAAACTCATCATCGAGCTCTGCAAGCTCCTTGCCCTTGATCTCATGTATCTTGCACTTGAATACAGCAGCCTTGCCCTTAAGCTCCTCTGCATTGTAATCCTCAGGGAATGTTACGTTTACATCGAAATCCTCGCCGATGCTGTGACCTACTACCTGATCCTCGAAGCCGGGGATAAATCTGCCGCTTCCGAGCTCAAGGCTGAACTTCTCTGCCTTGCCGCCGTCGAAAGTCTTGCCGTCAACGGAGCCTTCAAAATCGAAAATAACTGTATCTGTCAGCTTTGCGGGTCTGTCCTCAACGTCGATTATTCTCGCGTTGTTGTTTCTGATGCGCTCAACTTCCTCGTTTACTTCATCGTCGCTTACAGTCTTGACAGTTTTTTCTGCCTTTAATCCCTTATAGCCGGAAATCGTGATCTCGGGCTTTACGGTAACCGTAACAAGGAATGTAACACCGTTCTCGCGGCTGACGTCTGTTACCTTTGTATCGGGGATATCAACAGCGTCGAGCTTCTGGTCTTCTATAGCTTCTGCAACCGTTCTCTGATAGATCGCGTTTATAGCTGTCTCATAGAAGAATGTCTCGCCGTACTTGGCTTCGATCATCTTTCTTGTAGCCTTGCCTTTTCTGAAACCGTCGATCTGGATATTCTTTCTTCTCTTGAGGTAAGCGTCCTGAAGAGCCTTTTCAAAATCCTCGGCTCCTACCTTTACCTCAAGCTCGACTGTGTTTGTGGCTGTCTTGTTGTTTGAAATTACTTCCATTTTGTTTTACCTCCGTAATTGCGTACTTTCGAAATTATAACATATATTTTCAAAAATTTCAATAATTTCCGATGATTAAACTGCCGAAAATCAAGAAATGTCTGACGGTTTTATCTCTATCGGCATAAATCCGAGATAATCTGCGGAGATCATTCTGTACTCCGTACCCTCATATTCTCCGACGAACGCCTTTGCGTGACCCGACTTTCCGTGGATATGCCCGTAATAGCAGCGCTTTATGCCGTATTCGCGTATAACGCGCAGGATACTCTCGTTCTTTTCGCCGTTGTAAAGCGGCGGATAGTGAATGAAAGCTATCATCTCACCGCCGAGCTTCTTCCCGGCTTCCGCGGACATCCGCAGTCTTCCCTCTTCTCTTGCGAGAACTTTGGCGTCGAACGGATCGGTGCCGTCGTTTATCCATCCTCTTGTACCGACAGCGCAGATATCCCCGGTACGGTATGCGTTGTTGAACAGTATCTTTATCCTGCCGAAACCTTTTTCTTCAAGAAACCTGTTCATCTTTCCGAGAGTAGCCCACCAGTAGTCGTGGTTGCCTTTGAGGAGTATCTTGTCACCGTGCAGGCAATCGTTTATATACCGCAGATCGGCTTCTGTGTTCTCCAGCTTCATTGCCCACGATATATCTCCGGGTATTATCACGGTGTCTTCGTCCGACACTACCCTGTTCCAGTTCTCCGTGAGACGGTCAACATAGTTCTCCCAGCCCCTGAACACGTCCATAGGCTTGTCGGTGCCGAGTGAAAGATGAAGATCGCCAATCGCGAAAACACTCATCTGCTCTTAAGGAAATCGAGCACGACCTTCGGCATACCGCTCTTTTCGACAGAGCCGGTAAATCTCACCGGCTTTGTCTTTGTAGCCGCGAGCGGAGCCGGCATTGTCGTTCCGGTGTGCTTTTCGAGCTTCTCGATTATCGTAAATTCGTCTATACCAGCGGTCTCGCCGCCTACCGCCTCATATACGGCTCTGCCGAATTTGTACGGATTTGCGGTAGAAGCTATGATCGTCTTGGTCATATCTCCGGTCGCTGCCTTGTAGTCGTTATATACCTTGTAAGCTACCGCGGTGTGGGTGTCCATAAGATACGAATACTCGTCAAATGCCTGCTTTATTGCACCCTTGGTGGCTTCATCGTCACAGCAGCCCGCATAGAAGAGCTCACCTATCTTAGCCTTTACATCGTCGGTGACTTCATACTTTCCGTCCTTCGCAAGTCTGCCGAACCAATCCGCTATCTGCCTGTCGTCGCCGCCTGTGAGATGATACAGCAGTCTTTCGAGGTTGCTCGAAATAAGTATATCCATAGAGGGCGATATCGTGGTGTAGAAGTGTCTGTTTCTGTCATAAATACCGGTATTGATGAAGTCTGTAAGCACGTTGTTCGCATTGGAAGCGCAGATCAGCTTGTTTACCGGCAGACCCATTTCCTTTGCATAATAAGCGGCGAGGATATTACCGAAGTTTCCTGTGGGAACCACGATATTGACCTTTTCGCCGTATTCGATATCCCCGCTCTTTACGAGTGAAGCATACGCAGATATATAGTAAACGATCTGCGGGGAGAGTCTGCCCCAGTTGATCGAATTTGCACTGGAGAATGTGATACCGAGCTTATCGAGCTCTGCCTTTAGTGCAGCGTCGGTGAAGATCGCCTTTACGCCGTTCTGGCAGTCGTCAAAGTTGCCCTTTAC
>CACZGM010000057.1 GCA_902780695.1 uncultured Ruminococcus sp.
GCGGACACATTCCTTGATGTCAAGCTCATTCCGACCTACGGTCGGACAAAAGTGCAAGAAAAATTTGATTATTCTGGAATTTTCCTTGCACTTTTGCAATCGCGAACAGGCTTCAAGCTGCGCTATGAAGCCTGTTCACGATTGATGAGCAGACATTAATAAACAGGCTATACCGCACGCTCTTTGTACGGTATAGCCTTAATTCTTTTTATTTCAGCTCTCTGCGAGCTTCTTCATAGCCCTGAACTCCAGCAGGACCATAATTATTGTCGTAATGCCGGACAGCGTATCCGCGGCGGGGCCCGAATACAGAATACCTTCGATGCCCATAAACAGCGGCAAAATGACTATAAGCGGAAGGAAGAACAATATCTGCCTTGTGAGTGACAGCAGAATTCCCTTTATCGGCTTGCCTATCGACGTGAAGAACGTAGAGGCTACCGGCTGTATGCTGACTATCGGCAGACATAACAGGAATATCCGGAAGAATTTCTCGCCGAATGTGAAATACTCCTCCGAGCCTGTGCCGAACATCGACAGTATCTCGCGCGGCATGATCTGAAATGTCGCCAGAGCCACGGAAGCTATCACAATACTTGCCGCCGATGCCATAAGCAGTGCTTTTCGTACCCTGTCATACTTCCTCGCGCCGTAGTTGAAGCTCTCGATCGGCTGTGAGCCCTGTCCGAGCCCTATAACGAACGAAAAGACTATCTGATTTACTTTCATTATTATGCCCGCAGCAGCAAGCGGTATTGAATCTCCGTATTCCGACAGTGAGCCGTAGTATTTCAGCTCGTTGTTCACGACTATCTGCACTATCATCATAGAGATCTGATTGAAGAACGACGCGAGCCCTATCGAAACAATGCGTGTTATGTGTTTCGCCGCGGGAATAAAATGCTCTTTGGTGAGCTTGCTGCTTTTGAAGCGGAAGAATACATACCATGCCACTATCAGCGCGGATACAACCTGTCCTATGATCGTAGCAGCAGCGGCGCCGGACATTCCCCAGTTGAAGCCGAACACGAAAAGCGCATCGAGACCGGTATTTACCACAGCGCCTATTATGTTGCAGAACATAGTCATTCCGGGGCTGCCGTCCGCACGGATAAGGTGACCGCCGCCCGTTGCAAGGATAAGGAACGGGAATCCGAAAGCGGTGATACCGACATATTCCTGCGCATAGGGCAGTATCCGGTCCGGAGAACCGAAGAATATGAGCATGGGCGTAAGCAGAAGCTCGGTTATTAAGCACAGCAGCAAGCCCGAAGCACCCAGCATTACGAACGAGTTTCCGATATAGAACGGTGCTTTTTCGCGGTCACCCTCACCGAGCGACAGGTTGTAGCAGCTCGCGCCGCCCACACCGAACATCAGCGAGAGGGAGATACACATTGTCGAAAGCGGGAAAGCTATATTCGTAGCGGCGTTGCCGTCCGTACCGACAGCCTGTCCGATAAAAAACTGATCCACGATATTATAGAGCGCACCCACAAGCATCGCAATAATGCTCGGAACGGCGAATTTCACCATGAGCTTACCTACCTGTTCCGTACCGAGCGTATTTTCTTTTGTTTCCATTGAGATCATTCCTTATAACGAGATACTGTGACCGCCGGGACATTTCACCGCCGGGACAGGATTTGTTCCTTCCCGCGGCAGCAGGTCATATTCATAACACACCGGCGTATAAAAACATATAGAAATTATAACACGGCAGCGCCGGTGCGTCAAGATAAAGAAAATACAAAATTCGGGATAAAAACTATTGAAATATAGAAAATATTATGGTATAATAATATAAATATGCAGAAAGGACTGTACACAAATGGCTGACAATCATATAAAATTCCCCACTCCGGAAGAGGGGGAGACTGAAAATAACAACATCAGGCTTGCGCCCGAGACTTCAAAGCCCAAGCCGTCGGAGGTATTCCCCGATCTTCACAATGAAAAGCTCATAGACGCGATGAACGCTCTGAAAGCCAACGAGAACAAGGATACACAGACCGCACTCATCGAGCAGGTCATCGGCGCGAGGTTCTTTGCTCCGGTAGAGGTCATAGATGCCGACGGAAAGCCCATACAGGGCAGCGGCAAACTCGCGGTGCCGAAGGACGCGAAGTTCAACTTCAAGCTCATACAGAACGCGAAGGGCGAGCAGTATTTTGCAGTATTCACGGATATCGGACAGTATCTGAAATGGAACAGCACCCAGAAAGTAAACACTATCGTTGTTGTATTCCCTCAGATAGCACAGCTTGCGCAGCAGAAATCCGATGTCATCAGCGGATTTGTAATAAATCCCATGGGTCACAATATCGTGTTCTCCCAGGACGCTATCTCCAACCTGCTTGACGCTATGAAGGCGGTTGCGGAGAAGCAGAAGGAGGCGGCATCACAGCAGCAGGTAAAGCTGATGTTCGGCAAGCCCACGAATATTCCCGAAGCGGTCATGGGAGCGTTCCGCAAGAAGCTCGCCAAGACACCCGAGGTCAAGGAAGCGTATTTCTGCATGATGAAGCAGGGAGAACAGGAATACTATCTGTTCACGCTGGAAATAGACGCAGACAAGGAGACCTGTCAGGATATCGGCAACTCTCTCTGCGAGTCGGCAAAGATGTTCCTTACAAAATTCCCGATTATGGCGGCACCTGTAAGATCGCCGTTCGGTGAAGGCGCAAAGAAGGTCGATCAGGCGTTCTATGTAAAAGAAGACTGATAAAGTACAGTTCGCGGTAAATTGAAAGAACCCTCGCCATTGTTGCGGCGGGCGGCGAACGCGCCGCTGCGGATCCCGTTACACGGAAACGGGTAGATTTCCGAAAAAATACAGATTGTGTATAATTGAAAGAACCCTCTACAGATTGTGTATAATTGAAAGAACCCTCGCCACTGTTGCGGCGGGGGTTCACTTATAAAGATATTCTCTGTCTGCTATACGGAAGCTCACGACTTTCACCTCCTGCTATTCATTCCGGGCTTCTGTTCGGCATTATTACTGTTCTGTTTCCTGTAATATCGGCAGTTTTTCCGAAAACTTTAGCGGCGTTATGCATAAATCTGCGGTTACAGTTTTGTGCCAAATCCCATACAAAAGAAAAAACGGACTGCCGGAGCAGTCCGTTTTATTTGTGAATCATTCAGCCTTGGGAGCTCCTACGGGGCAAGTATCCGCACAAGCACCGCAATCGATGCACTTGGAAGCGTCGATAGAGTAAGCATCTCCGGCAGATATAGCCTCAACGGGGCAGCCGTCTGCGCAAGCGCCGCAAGCGATGCACTCATCAGCATTGATTTTGTAAGCCATAAGTATAGTTCCTCCTTTATGTTTTGACCGCGACAGAACTGCCGCTTGATTGTATTATAACAAACTTATCCAAAAAAATCAAGAGTTTTTCGCGATATTTATGCAGTTTGCCATTGCTAACTTTTGAGCCCCTCCTTTTATGGATTTTCCGGAACACATACGGGATGCAACTGCTCTTTTCGACAATATTTTCCAAAATGCTTGAAAAAACTCCGGCAGTATATTATAATATACTATATATATCGTATTCCTGCTGCGGACACGGAATAATGTGTTTTGCGCCGAAAGAGGAATACAACAAAAAATACAAGAATCAAGGCAAGTTATGAAAATAAAGAGATACAGACTGACGGCGGCACTGCTCGCACTCACAATGCTCTGCGGATGCAGAGACATTTCACAGGGTACGGAGGACTCATTCATACATACGGAGGACACTTCCGCCGCACTTATCACCACCGGGGAACCTGATGTGATCGCGGAGCTCGTGACGGACGACGCGCCGGCCGAGGAGAAAAAGCCGGAGCGTACATACACAGCGGAAGAATTCACCGCTTTCGGTGAACGGCTTGAGGAAATACGCGAGGAATGCTGGGTGTACGGCATGAGTATAGCGGTATTCCGGGACGGCAAGGTCATTTACGCAGACGGATTCGGGCTTGCGGACAGGGAGAACGAAATTCCCGCAACAGCCGACACCATTTACCGCGCGGCAAGCGTTTCAAAGCTGATATCGACAGTTCTGCTGATGCAGCTCTGCGACAAGGGTCTGATATCGCCGGACAGCGACCTTGAAGAACTTACCGGGCTCGGATTCAATACCGAATACGGCGGCGGCAGAGTACAGCTGTGGCATCTGCTCACCCACACTGCGGGACTGACCGACACAAGTACATTCGAGTATGGCATAACCCAGCGCTACCCGACCGAGACTGTGCTGAAAACAGCGCTTATCGGCACAACACCCGGCGAGGTCTATAACTATACCAATTTCGGCGCGGGTCTGATCGGCACTCTGATAGAGCTGCTCACGGGCGAGTACTTTCAGGACTACGCTGACAAGAATATGTTCAGACCGCTCGGAATGGACGCGGGATATGCGGCAGATTTCATAGAGCGCAAGGAGAACTGCGCCAAAATATACGACTATGACGGCGAGGTCTATGACATTGCGAACTGGGGACGCACCGCACACTATTACGAATCCTTCGGGCTTGGCAATTCGTATTTGCAGGCACAGAGCGAGCTGCTCATATCAGCGCCGGATCTTGCACGGCTCGGAACGGCGCTTGCAGGTGACGGTACCGTGCCGGAATGCGGCGGAGTAAGCATAATCTCCCCCGCATCGCTGGAGGAGATGCATAAGAAGCGCATAACCACCGATCAATTCGATATGGGACTGAATGTGCGCATTTATGACGGAACGCTCATTCCCGGACGAGTGATGTACGGTCATACCGGAAACGCTCTCGGCGCTATCACCGGGATATTCTATGACCGCGATGACCATACCGGCGTGGCGATACTTTCCAATCGCTGCAATTATTACACTGATAACACCACGGGAGTGTATAAAATGCTTTACCTCTCGGTGAATGAAGCTTACAAAAGACTTTTTTAATGCACTATTCACCATTGCTGTATCGCCTTACGGCGATAACATTTAAATTGTAAAAAAATATAAATGTACATCTTAAAGACAGAAAGACGGTTGAATGTAAATCACTCAACCGCCTTTTATTATTGATATCTTTTCCAGAACGCTTCATTACAGTCTGCTCCGGTCAAGCCGGTAAACTCTGTAATACAGTTTTTTAATCTGTGCGCAGAGCGCGAAGCAGGATGCTTTGAATTCGTTCCGGAACGCCGCAAGGATGCGGCGATACAAGAACGAACGACACACAACAATTGTGCATTGTGAATTGGATCACATTCCTCTGTTCACTGCGCTGACAAGGGCATAGACAGAGGACATCACGATATCCGAGTGTACTCCGACACCCCACGATATATTGCCGTTTATGCTTATTTCAAGATACGACATAGCCTTCGATTTCGAGCCCTGCTCAAGTGCCTGCTCCGAGTAGTCGAGTATCGAGAATTCCGCGCCTATCAGCTTCATCAGAGCGTCCGATACCGAGTCAAGACGACCGTTACCGTGTCCTTCCGTGACAGCCTTTTCGCCGTGCATCAGCGTTGTCACAGCGGCGGTTATTTCTCCGTCCTTCTGGACATAATGCGCTTCAAGCACTTTCAGCGGCGAGAAGATATTTACAAAAGAGCCGTTGAATATGCTGTAAACATCTTCCGGAGTAAGCTCCCGGTGCTGCTTGTCCGAAACCGCCTTGACCGCGTATCCGACGATCTCGCGCAGTTTCGGTGGAAGACAGATACCGTACTTCTTTTCGAGCAGGAAGCCAATGCCGCCCTTTCCGCTCTGGCTGTTTATGCGGATAATGTCTCCGTCAAACTCTCTGCCGATATCCTTCGGGTCAATAGGCAGATACGGCACATTCCAGCGGATATTGCCGTTCTCGCGGTACTTCATTCCCTTTGCGATAGCGTCCTGATGCGAACCGCTGAACGCCGCGAATACAAGCGCGCCGCTGTACGGCTGTCGCTCATAAACGTGCATACAGGTGACTTTTTCATACGTTTTTACTATCGACGGTATGTCCCGGAAGTCGAGCTTCGGGTCAACCCCGTGACTGTACATATTGAGAGCCAGCGTCACAATATCCACATTGCCGGTCCTCTCGCCGTTGCCGAACAGCGTTCCTTCTACCCTGTCGGCGCCCGCAAGCAGTCCGAATTCCGTGTCCGCGACAGCACAGCCGCGGTCATTGTGCGGGTGCAGCGATACTATGACATTTTCGCGCCTGTACAGATTGGCACACATATACTCGACCTGATCGGCATAGATATGCGGAAGCGAAAGCTCGACCGTTACCGGCAGGTTTATTATGACCTTGCGTTCGGGAACAGGCTCCCACACTTTCAGGACAGCGTTGCATATCTCAAGCGCAAATTCCGGCTCGGTACCCGTAAAGCTCTCCGGAGAATACTCAAAGCTGAAATTTCCGTCGGTCTTCGCCGCAAACTCCTTAACCAGCTTTGCGCCGGATACCGCCATTTCGGTTATTTCTTCCTTTGTCTTGTGGAACACCTGCTCACGCTGTGCCTCAGACGTGGAATTGTACAGATGCACTATTGCATTCTTTGCGCCCGCAAGAGCCTCAAAAGTCTTACCGATTATATGTTCTCTCGATTGTGTGAGGACCTGTATCTTCACATCGTCCGGTATCAGCCCGTCCTCAATAAGGCGGCGGCAGAATTCATACTCCGTCTCGTTCGACGCGGGGAAGCCTATCTCTATCTCCTTGAATCCGAGCCGGACAAGCATCTTGAAAAACTCCAGCTTTTCGCCAAGGTTCATAGGCACAACAAGTGCCTGATTGCCGTCGCGAAGATCGACACTGCACCATATTGGCGCTTTATCGACGTATTCCTTCCTGACCCAGCGGTGTTCCGCCACGGGCGGTGTGAAGTAACTTCGCAGGTACTTTCCGTTTGTTTCCATAATTTCTCCCGAAATGCTGTTTCATAGGTTCTCTTTATTCAGCGGTTGTTCTGTACAAATCTCCATGCGTCGCGGCACATCTGTTCAAGACCGCGCTCCGCTTTCCAGCCGAGCTCCCTGAAAGCCTTGTCCGGTACGGAATAGCACTCCGCTGCGTCACCGGGCCTGCGCGCACCTATAACGTACGGTATCTTTATGTCGTTGACACGCTCAAAAGTGTTTATTATATCAAGCACGGAATAACCGTTGCCGGTGCCGAGATTGAACGGTACCGCACCTTTCTTTGTGCGGACGAATTTCAGTGCGGCAAGGTGACCGAGCGCGAGATCCACAACATGGATATAGTCGCGCACACAGGTGCCGTCGGGAGTGGGATAGTCGTTGCCGAAAACGGTGAGCTTTTCCTGTTTTCCGGTGCATACGTTTATGATTATAGGCATGAGGTTGTTCGGAATGCCGTTCGGGTCTTCGCCTATCTTTCCGCACTCGTTGGCTCCTATCGGGTTGAAGTAGCGCAGGAGAGCCGCCGAGAAATCCTTGTCCGCATTGCATACCGCGCGGAGCATATCCTCGATAGTCAGCTTTGTCTCACCGTAGGGGTTGATAGCCGAAAGCGGGAATGTTTCATCGACCGGCACCTTTTCGGGCATACCGTAAACCGTTGCCGAGGAGCTGAAAATTATCTTTTTGCAGCCGTGCTTTTTCATAGCTTCGAGCAGGATGAATGTACCGCCGAGGTTGTTCTTATAATACATCAGCGGTTCGCGAACGCTTTCCGCGACTGCCTTGTATCCGGCAAAATGGATCACCGCTTCAATGTCGTTTTCCGCGAATATCTTCTCCATATCCGCTTCATTGCACATATCGGCTTCATAGAACCTGAAATCCTTGCCGCTTATTTCCTTTATCAGCTCTACCGCTTTGGGCTTGGAGTTGTAGAAATTATCCATTACTACTATCTCTTCTCCCGCTTTCAGAAGTTCGATGCAGGTATGGGAGCCGATATATCCTGCTCCGCCCGTTACTAAAATTGCCATTTTAAAATAATCCTTTCATTTATATATTCTTTACGCCGCGGGGCGTTCCCCGCCGAGGGACGGGGGCGAGCAGCCCCAGCGCTGTCCGCGAGGACGTCAGCCAATAAAGTTCCTTTATTGGCTGACAGCGGTATCTTATCAAATCTCCGCCTCTTTATGCCGGGTGACGTGGCAGCCGACGTTGACCGCTACAGGGAGACCGGCGATATGGGTCGGGGCGGTCTCTATATTGACATACAGTGCAGTAACCGTGCCTCCGAATCCCTGCGAACCTATGCCGGTCTTGTTCGCTTCTGTGAGCATACGCTGTTCAAGATCGGCGTAGAAGGGGTCGGGATTGCGGACGCGCAGATCGCGGCAGAGCGCCTTCTTCGCAAGGAACGCGCACTGCTCAAAGTCGCCGCCGATGCCTACGCCGAGAACTATCGGCGGACAGGGATTGCTTCCTGCGACATTCACCGTTTCCGTCACGAATGCCACGATATCATCTACGGACGCGGAGGGTGTGAACATCTTCATCCTGCTCATATTCTCACTGCCGAAGCCCTTAGGCGCGACCGTGATCTTCACCCTGTCTCCGTCGGTTATGAACGTATGTATGACTGCGGGAGTGTTGTCGTTCGTGTTACCGCGGCGTATCGGGTCTTTGACCACCGAGAGCCGCAGCTTTCCCCCGACATATCCCTTTGCCACTCCCCTGTTTACCGCTTCGTAAAGGCTGCCGCCGGTGAAATGGACATCCTGCCCTATCTCAAGGAATATTACCGCCATTCCGGTATCCTGACATATCGGTACATCAAGCTCTGCGGCGCAGTCGATATTGCTTACAATATCACCGAGCACCTCGCGGCACACCGGGCTTTCCTCATGCTTTGCCGCGTCCTCTATCGTCTCGCGCATCATGCAAGGCAGGTGCAGATTCGCGTCCTCGCACAGCTTTGCGACCGTCTCTGTTATCAGTGATACGTCAATCTCTCTCATCTTCGTCCTCCTCCGCTTCATCTGCGGACTCGCGCGGCTCTGTGCTGTCCGCGGGTCTGTTCCTTATGACCGAATACAGCTCCTCGCGGATAAGGCGCACCTTTTCGCGGTTGAGCTCAAGCAGCGCCATACAGATATAAACGCGCACAAGGCAAGCCGCGCCCGATATCATGAGCGCTCCGTCAAGACTGAAATTCTCGCCGAAAAGCAGCATCCATGATATTATCAGAAAATCTATCAGCACGGACGCTATTACTCCCCAGAAGCACGCCCATATAGCGGGCGGCTTGTGTATGAAGCCGTGTACGCTGCACCGTTCCATACCCTTTTCTATTTCCAATGTCATCATCGTATCGCACATATCCTCGCGGTACGAATGATAGAATTTCAGCCGGTAGCGGTCCTCGCCGGCTCTTGACCACAGGCACAGCTCGCTGCCGCGCAGCTTGTTCAGATTGCGCCTGTACTGCGAATCTATTATACCGTCGAGTTTTTGCACAAGCTCGTCCCTGCTCATCGCGCATTCTTCCTCGACACGCATTTTAACGAATTTTTTCTTTAAACCAGCCATATAGTTCCTTTGTTCTTACGCTTCATCGAAAATGTTGTATCTGCCTGCCCGGAGTACATCTGTGAAGTGCTTTATGTCCCGTATAGTCTCTTCCGTCTCTATGCCGGAAAGACGGGTCTGAGCCGCACTGTGGTTGTCGCTTCCGGCGGTGTAGGGAAGCCCGTAGTGATCCGCGTACAGCTTCGCCATATCGTTCTCGGACTGTCTGCGGCACGAGTTTATTATCTCGACCGCATCGCATTTGCGCGGGAACAGCCGTATCGTATCTATGTACCAGTCCTCACGGAACGGGTGAGCGTGGCTTATATACCCGCCGTCACGGTGAACGAGATCAAAATAGTCGTTTGGCGGCATAGTTACCGCCTCCGGATGAGCGAGGAGCCACTGCCTGTCCAGCCCGTAAGTAAGGAAGTCGCAGCCGCCGACCGTGTATTCCCAGCCGAAGAAAACGTCAAGCCCTATCTCGTCTCCGCGCTTCTTCGCGTTCTCATACCCGAGACACTGTATATCCACCTGCTTTTCCCACGGCAGGTTTCTGTCGGCGCGGGTATTGCCGTTGAGAAAGTGGTCGGTCACCACAATGCCTCTGAACCCTCTCGATTTGTAAAAATCCGCCTGTGCCGCGCCGGGAGCCGATGCGCAGGCGCTTGACTCGGCGGTGTGGCAGTGCGTTTCGTACCTGTTCATATATAGTTTATGACCTCCGTGATCTTGCCGTTTTTTATCGAAACACGGGGTACGCGCTTGCTTACAAGGCACAGAAGCTCATATCCTATCGTACCGAGACTGTCCGCTATGTTATCGGCTTTTATCTCGTCTATCGTGTCGGAGTACAGCTCCGCGGTATCGCCTACCTTCACGTCAAGCCCGGTCACATCTACCATCATCTGATCCATGCAGACGCGTCCGGTTATCGGAGCCCGCTGTCCGTTTATATAGACAACGCCCTTGTTTGAAAGTCCGCGCGAATAGCCGTCTGCATATCCTGCCGGTATAACCGCGAGCACCGTTTCCCTGTCGGTAACGTATGTTCTGCCGTAGCTCACCGCCGTACCCGCGGGTACTGTCTTGAGCTGGCAAACCGCAGCCCGAAGCCGCATCACCGGTTTTATGTTTATCGGTACGGGAAGCGCCGTGTTCGGCATACATCCGTATGTGATGATACCGCTTCTTACCATGTCGCCGCCGAGATCGGGGTGATAGAGTATTCCGCCGCTGTTGCGGGAATATACGGGTATTCCCTTTTCACGCGCTTCCGCGGCAACGCTGTTCAGTTTTGCCTGCTGCTCTTTTGTGTATCCGATATCCGACGGATCGGAGCTGTCCGCGGCGGCGAAGTGGGTATATACTCCGCGCACATCAAGCCCCGGCATCGAAAGTATCTCGTGCATTTCCTCCGCCGTGTCTATGCCGACACGGTTCATTCCAGTATTGACTTTGATATGCACCTTTATTATCATATTGTGGGCATCGGCATATTCCGAAAGCATTTTCGCGTGCGCGAGCCCCGCCGCGGTCTGCTCGAAGCCGCCCTCCGCTATTTCCGGCTGCCATTCCGGGTCACAGTATCCGAAAATGACGATCTGCGCGTCCCTGAGCGTCTTGCGCAGATCAATCGCTTCAAGCACGTTTGAAACGGCAAAGCTCTTTATGCCCTGCGTCCACAGCTCCTTTGCAATGATATCGGCGCTGTGTCCGTAGGCATCTGCCTTGACTACCGCCATTACCGGCTTTCCGCCCGCTGCTTTCTTTATTTCGGCAATGTTGCCGTCGAGACTGTCGAGATCTATCTCCGCCCAGACTCTCCGCAAAAGCTTATCCATTGAGAAATGCACCTTCCGTTGTTCCGTTCATTATGTTTAATAATACAGGTTTTATAAAAGAAGTCCTCTTATGATATGAATTTTTGTCACATCAAATCGAAAAATCCTATTGTATTTTATGATGATTTGTGATAAAATAATATAGTTGCAGTAAAATATACAATACTATTCATGTCTGCTCATCAACTGTGAAATGGGTTTATAGCGAAGCGTAAAGCCATTTTACAGTTGCAAAAGGGCAAGAAAAACCAACATATAAATTTTTCTTGCTCTTTTGTTCGCCCTTAGGGCGAAATGAGCTTGACATTAAGAAATGTGTCCGTCATAAAAAGCGCCTGAAGCGCGTTTATGACAACCTTGATCCCGCTTTGGCGGGATTAAGGGCAACAACTGCCTGTCGGCAGTTGTTGAGGACACATTTATTATATACTTTTTGTGAGATAATTTCAACTGTTTTTTGAAATTTATTCCTTAATAAGCAAAATATATGCCGTTTCTCTCCGCCGCAAAAGGAGACAAGCGGCAGAAACAGAGCTTTTGCAATACTTTTCAGCCGTAAAAGCAGACGGCTGAAACATCAACGCAAAGAGGTGAGAACAGATGCGCGTCAGAAGAAAAAGCAACTGGTATATCTATCTTATAGCGCTCGTTGCCTCGTTCGTACTTCTCGGGCTTTTTGTACGGAGCATCTGGGGCTCGATATTCCCGGAGGACGGCGAGGGCGGCGGCAAATACACCATCTCGCGTTCCGATTACCGTCCGAGCGCGGATATCAACATCACATCGCTGATAATGATGTCGGATATGAAAGCCGCGACACCTATGTATTATATGCTGATGAACTATCAGCCGAGAAATGAAGTCATAGTGTTCATTCCGCTCCGCGAAAATACCAGAGTGGAATACGGCGGGAATACCGGAAGCCTTTACGAAATGTACGACAACTACGGCGCGAAAGCCGTTGCGGAAGCCGTGGAAGGGCTTCTCGGCATAAAATGCGAGCATTACATCAAATTCGACCGCCTTTCGTTCATCGACTTCATAGATATGGGCGGCTCGGTATATGTCAATATACCGTCCGATGTGGTGGAGAAACAGACCAAGGCTGTCCTCAAGAAGGAGATAATCGAGGTGGACGGCGAGGAACAGGAGGTAACGCGTCAGGTCGCGGAGACGATAGAGACCGTTATCTTCCCGGAAGGTACGACATATATGGACGGCGAAAAGCTGTACAGCTACCTTACCTACGATTTCAAGCGCGGCGCGGATTACACCCTCGCGGTGCAGGGCTCGGCGGCTATGAACATGATAAACCGCAATTTCAGAGGAATGTCCTCCACGCAGATGCAGAGCCTTGCGGAAGCAATAATAAAGACGACAGAAACCGATATCGTGTTCGACGATTACACCACGATACAGGCTATCTTCAACTATACCCTTGAAAACAGCATAAATCCGTGCGAATACTACATACCCTACGGCGACATTGACGGAGGCTACTTCGTTCTCTCGGACGGAGCAAAAAAGACAATGCTCGACAGAATGAGCATTAAGCCTGCCGAAAACAAGTAGCGGCGGGGGCTGTGATATGAGATACCGTACCTTTTTCCGCGTGTATTATACCTTCGGCCGTATAGGTCTCGCGCTGCTGTTCGCGCTGACGGCGTGCTACGTTTTCGCGGCGCTCGGGCTTCTGTCGCTTGGTATAGTCGCATTCCCGTCGGTGCTGCTCGGTAGGCTCGGCATACTGACCGTGACCTCGGACATACAGAGCGGAGCGCTGCTGTTCCTCAGCGCGGGCGCACTGCTCCTCGGTGCGGGAATGAGTTTCGGAGTGATACCCGTATGCAGGGCGGCTTACGGCGTGCTCGTTCGTTTCGTAAGACGTTCCGCCGTCCGCAGAGAAAGAGCTTACAACGATGAAGAGGATAAGACTTTTTAAAATACTGTGCGCGGTATTTTCCGCCGCGGGAGCCCTGATGATCGCGGCGGGCATTTATCTGCACTTCCGCGCTTCGGAAAACGGCTACGCCGGGAGCGTCATCACGGAGACGGCGGAGTTTGAAACCCCGCGCGAGCTTGTCGTTATCACCACGTCAATGCCAATAACGGCGGAATACGGCGATACCGACAAGGTCATTGTGTCATATACCGGCAGTCTGCCGCTGATATTCACCGAGGAGAAGGGAATGCTGCGCATAACGCAGAACGACACGTTCACGATGACGCTGTTCTCGGCAAGGACGGCGGAGTTCGGCGTACACATCACTCTTCCGCACAAAGTCTATAAACGCATAAGCCTTTCAAGCTCCGGCGGGTCGGTCACATCGGACTGTCTCGCGGCGGAGACTCTCGAATTCGGTACAAAGAGCGGCGATATGCGGCTCCTCGGAATAGACGAAAGAGCGTCCGTGCGCACGGAGAGCGGCTCGGTTTACGCCGAGTTCTCGTCCTTCTCGTCGGATATGACGGTGTATGCGGGTGCGGGAGACGTTACCCTGCTGATGCCGGACGAGCTTTCGCTTTATCTGGAATTCTTCACGGAAAGCGGCTCCTTCACATCCGAGCGGTTTGACGCGACATATTGGCATGAATACGGCGACGCTGCCGTGATATACAACGGCGCAAAGCACAGACTGCGCGTCAGCACCTCCTCGGGAGACTTATATATTTACTGAATCGGAACAGGAAGATATAAAAATGTTATCGGTCATAATACCCGCTTACAATGAGCAGGACAACGTTGAAAACACCGCAAAGGTGATATCCGGCATACTCGACGAAGCCGGGATAGAATATGAGCTTATGTTCGTGGACGACGGCTCTTCTGACGCTACATGGAGCATAATCGAGCGTCTGTCCGACGAGAACGGATCGATCCGCGGACTGCATTTTTCGCGCAATTTCGGCAAAGAGGGCGCTATCTTCGCAGGACTCAGGCGCTGCACCGGCGACTGCGCGGTGGTCATAGACTGCGACTTACAGCACCCGCCGGAGCTGATACCGGAAATGGTGAAGCTGCACGAGCAGGGCTTCGAGGTCGTGGAAGCGGTAAAATCCTCCCGCGGCAAGGAGAGTCTGCTGTATAAGATGTTCGCCAAGTGGTTCTACAGGATAATGAAATCCTCGTCGAATGTCGATCTTGACCGGGCGAGCGATTTCAAGCTAATGGACAGAAAGGTCATAGACGCGCTCAATGACCTGCCGGAGCGTATCACGTTCTTCCGCGCACTTTCGAGCTGGGTAGGATTCAGGAGCACAAAGATCGAATTTGAGGTTGCACCGAGAAAAGCGGGTGTGTCGAAATGGAATTTCGGCAAGCTGTTCACCTTCGCTGTCAACAACATCACCAGCTTCACGAATTTCCCGATGCAGCTCGTGACCGGCATGGGCATTATATTCCTCATTTTCGCGGTGATACTCGGCGTACAGAGCCTTGTGCGCTTTTTCAGCGGTACCGCGCAGGAGGGATTCACCACCGTTTATCTGGTGATACTGCTTGCCGCTTCTATGATAATGATAGGACTCGGAGTTATCGGCTACTATATGTCGAAGATCTATGAAGAGATAAAATTCAGGCCGAGATATATTATTTCAATAGATACAAAGGACAAAGAAAGAAAAGAGAGAAAGGAAACAAGCACGACCGATGGAGAGAACGGTTAAGATCGGCGGTTCGTCATTCGGCGAATATATCGGTTATGCCCGTGCCGGGGTAAAGAGGTTCTTTACCGAGGACAGGCAGCTCTGGATATCATTCGCGGTACCATGCCTTATACTGCTGATCTCATACTTTATATTCGGAGTTTTCCCGTTCGGAGACAACTCCGTACTGTCCCTCGACCTTAACGGACAGTATGTTTATTATTACGACTATATGTATGATGTGTTCGCCGGCAAGGAGAGCATCTTCTACTCGTGGAGCAGAAATCTTTCCGGCGAATTCATGGGCATTATCGGGTATTATCTCGCAAGCCCGTTCAACCTGCTGGTGTGGGCATTCCCGCGTGAGTGCATCACCGAGGGTCTGCTGACCATGATGGTCACAAAAGTCGGCGCGATAGGCTTCTGCACAGCAATATACCTCAGCCGCGGCAAGGGCATGAGCCGCATAACCACGATAATATTCTCGTCGCTCTACGCGCTAAGCGCATACACTCTCGAACAGACAATGAACCCGATGTGGCTCGACGGAGTGATGATACTTCCGATAGTCGTTTACGGCATAGAGAAGTTCATAGACAGCGGAAAGTTCATAATGCTTACCATTGCGCTCGTTTATGCATTCGTCACCTGCTTCTATATCGGATATATGATAGGCATTTTCTCCGCAATATACTTCCTGTATTATGCCTGCGTTTCCCACCGCAAAAAGCTGTACCGCGTGTTTATACAGCGAGGGCTGGTATTTACCGGAATAGCGGTGATATCGGTGATGATGTCGGCATTCATGCTGCTTCCGGTATATCATTCGCTGTCCTACGGCAAATTCGACTTTGCGGACAACGTTACCGAAACCAAAGAGATCACCACAAACTTCCACTTTATAGAAATACTCGACAAGATGTTCCCGGGAACATACGACACCTGCCGTATGAGCGGACTGCCTTTCGTTTACTGCGGGACGCTTGTGCTGATAATGCTTCCCTGCTTCTTCTTCTCGCGGAAAATACGCGGACGCGACAGGATAGGCGCGGCGGTCATCATCTCGATACTCTGTGTAAGCATGTATGTAAAGCAGGCGGATATGATATGGCACGGAGGACAGCTTCCGAACTGGCTCCCGTACCGCTACAGCTTCATGCTGTCGTTCCTTATGGTCGCTTTCGCGGCAAGGGCATTCGACAATTTAGCCGATATCCCCAAAAAGCAGATAGCGCTGGTATCTCTCGCGCTGTTCGGAATACTGCTGATGATAGAGAATACCGACAACTATCTTGAAGATATCAAGCGTGACACGATGGACGGGCTTACCGTTGTACTGCCCGCTATGCTGGTTCTGCTGCTCGTTTCCGCGGCGGTGATACAGCTCAAAGACCGGATAATCGCCCACAAGAAGGGCTGGACGATACTTTTCTGCTGCATTATAGGGGCGGAAGGCTTCTACAACACGATCTCACAAATCTTCAGGCAGAACGCGGACATTGTGTACTCTACACGTCCGTCCTACAACGACGTCATACAGCCCACAAGAGAAGTCGTCCGCGGAATAAAAGCGGAGGACGACGGATTCTACCGCATAGAAAAGACCTACTTCAGGACGGTAAACGATCCGCTGGCGGTCAATATGTACGGACTTTCCCACAGTTCAAGTATGCTGAACGCTAAGCCGATCAAGCTGCTCGGAGACCTCGGTTTCAGCGCACGCAGCCATTACACGCGCTATACCGGAGCTACCGAGATCACAAAGAGCCTGTTCGGTGTTAAGTACGAGCTTTCCTGCCCGGACAACAGCACATCGAAGCTGGAATCCGCAGATGATATTACCGTCACAAAGAACGAATACGCGCTTCCTATGGCATATCTGGTCGATCAGGCTTACTACAGCCTCAAACTGCCGGAGTCCGACCCGTTTGAAGCGCAGAACAAGCTGCTCTCGGCTATGTCCGGAACGCCGCGTGATTCCGGATACTACAAGCGCCTTGTAAACAGCGAGCGTACACCGGTGACTCTCGAAAAGACCAATGTAACACAGGGCAAGACGACCGACGGTCATCACAGCTTCAAGGTCAAGGAGAAGGGCAAGAACGCGGAGCTCGTATATACGATGAATATGCCGATAGCGTCGTCGCTGTATATGTATCTGCCGACCAAGTACGAGAGAACGGTCAATGTATGGCTGAACCGCGAAAAGTTCCTCGGCACCTACTTTGAGGGCGACAACAACAGCATAATGAAGATAGGCGATTTCGAGCGCGGCGAGCAGGTCATAATCGGACTCACGCTCACAAAGGACGACTTATACTTCCGCGAAGCGCAGTTCGTATATATCAACGAAAAGAACATAAATGCCGACTTGCAGACGCTTCTCGCCAAGAATACCGAGACCGTCTGCGAAAGACCCGATCCCACAACTATGAAGGTAAGCGTGAACGCGCACGAAGACTCCTTCCTGTTCACATCCATACCGGACGAAAAGGGCTGGACGGTATTTATTGACGGCAAGAAGGCGGAGCTCAAGGATCCCGCCGACAGCACAAAGACCGTCAATTATTATACCGCGCTCGGAGACGCGCTGATAACAGTGCCGGTCGAAGCGGGCGAACACACGATAGAATTCAGGTTCACGACAGCGGGATATCCCCTCGCAGTATTTATAAGCCTTGCGGGACTTGCGCTGTTCGCGGGAATGATATTTATCTATATCCGGTTCTTCCGCGATAAAAACACAGACGAGTCCGGCGATGACGGACACGATGAAACGGACAGCGGCTCCGATGATGACAGCAGCTCCGGCGGAAACGGCGGCAGCAGCGGCGGAGACGATGATTACGACGACGGCGGGGACGATTACGAGGTCGATGAATACGACAGCGACCTTCTCGATATCTTCCAGCCGAGAGGCAGAGGCAGCGAATGGATCTGACCGTAAAAAACGGCAGAAAGCGGCGGACAAATACCGTCTGCCGTTAAGAATAACTTGAATGTGGCAGATACCGAAAGGACAGGTGACATAATATGCTGATGACAATTGATGTCGGAAACACAAACACGGTGATAGGAGCGTTCGACGACAACGACAGCCTTGTGTTCTGTATGAGGATCGAGACAAATGCGTCCCGTATGGCTGACGAATACACCGTTCTTATCGACCATTATCTTGCGCTCAACGAGCTCTCTCCGAAGGAAATGACAGCGGCGATAATCTCGTCGGTTGTACCGCCGGTGACTGAGCAGATAAGGACAGCCATACGGCACCTGTCCGGCATTGACTGCATGATAGTGGGACCCGGAGTAAAGACCGGGCTGAACATACGGATAGACGATCCCGCAACACTCGGCGCGGATATGTGCTGCGGCGGCGTTGCGGCGAAGATATACTATGAGCTGCCCTGCATAATCGTAGATCTCGGCACGGCAAGCAAGGTCTTTGCGGTGAACGAAAAGGGCGACTTCCTCGGCGGCATAATTTCCGTGGGTGTGGAAATGGCATTCAGGGCGCTCTCGTCCGGAACGGCTTCGCTCCCTCTCATAAGCGGCGGCAGCGTAAAGCACGCTATCGGCACGAATACCGTTGACAGTATGCGCTCCGGCGTGATAATAGGTATGGCATCTATGATAGACGGTTTTATTGAACGCTTCACAAAGGAGATCGGCTCGGTAAAGTCGGTAGTAGCGACCGGCGGCTATTCTCCGCTCGTGCTTCCGTACTGCAAAAGCAGCATAGTCTATGATGCGGATCTCCTGCTCAAGGGCATGCTTGCTATCTATAAGAAAAATAAGTGAGAGCAGCTTCGCTGCAAATAAACAAGGGTACGGTTCACACCGTACCCTTGTTTTGTTATTTACAGGAAAACAGTTCCCTGCCCCGTGAGCTTGAATATGATATCAAGCACGATCATTATAACCGGCTGGTGCAGGAGATAGACCCATATCCCGTGTCTGCCGATAAACGACATTGCCTTGAAGCGGGTAGGGTAAATGCTTTTCGGAGCGCGTCCCGATTTGAGATAAACGCCGAGAGAAGCGCCCGCAAGGAAAAGGAACAGGTTCGGTATCAGCGGGAAATAGTCGCTGCTGTAGAACTGCGCGGACGTAAAGCCCAGCGGGAACAGCCAGTAATGCCCGTAAAGAAATGACGGGAGCTGTACGGCGAACAATCCGTCAATTCCGATATATCCGCGCGGAACATTCAGCGATGCGGCAAACAGCAGTGAGAACACAACAACCCCGACTACCCACGGTATCCGCTCCGTGAAAGCGCCGATAAATCCGTATATCATAGCCGCAAAGCCCATGAAATGCAGTATGCCGAAAAGGATAAGCTCCGACGGCATGGCTACGGCAGTTGCAAATGTCAGCAGCATTCCGCAGAAAAGGTAGAGAGCACCGCGCTTGAAATTGTTTGATGAAAGATTCGAGGATATACCCGCAAGGACGATGAATGTCCCCGCAATAAGCGGCTGAATGAACCGCAGAACGGTATCGAGTACATCGGGCAGATCATGCCCGTAAACGAACACGATGTCGTAGTATGCGTGATATATTATCATCGCGATATATGTAAAACCGCGTATTTCGTCCAGAAGCCCTATTCTTTTGCCCATAGCTTTTCCTTTCATATCCGTCCGGCATTATATGTGAATATAGTTTAACATATTTTCCTGCCGTTTGCAAGCTAAAATTGCAAAAACTCCCATGCGGCATCATACCGCATGAGAGCCTTCAGGTTCCTTTTTCAAAAGGACGGGCAATTCCGGAATACTTCATGATCCGGAGCCGCGCTTTTTCGTCTTACCGACCCTGACCGTTTTCGAGATTCCGCTTCTTTGTGAGGTACGCCACTCCTGCAGCAGCAACAGATACAAGGCCCGCTGTCATAAAGGGCAGACCGCCGGTAGCAGGGTTCCTGTCATTTCTGTTTCCACCGGTCATATCGGCTTCATAGACTGCCTTCTCCTCTTCGTCCTCGGGCTCGTCTTCAGTCTCCTCAGTGTCCTCTACGTCCTCATCGTCGGATATCTCCGCGATCTCCTCTTCTTCCTCGACAGGGGCAGGATCGCCTGTATCGTTCACGATCTCATCATCGGGGTCACCGCCGGTTATTTCTTCGACTGCGTCACCAGCGCCGTCAAGCACATCGCCTGCCGCTTCGCCTATACCGTCCGCCGCATCGGTAATGCCGTCTCCTATGCCGTCAAGCACGTCTCCCGCGCCTTCACCGACATTTTCGGCAATGTCGCCCGCTCCCTCCGCGATATTCTCGGCGGGAGCCTGCGCATAAGCGCCGAATGTCATAAGCGAAGCGATATATGCCGCGGCAATAACTGCCGTTATTTTCTTTTTCATAATGTTCCTCCGTTCGTACAACAGCTGATCGGATTCCGGCATTTGTTTCTGCCGGACATTATTATTCTTTTCAGCATCGAACGGTTTATTATATGAAAAAAATGTATTTTTGTCTGCCGGTTGAAAGTTTCTGCAAAGCCTTCTGTCGGATTA
>CACZGM010000058.1 GCA_902780695.1 uncultured Ruminococcus sp.
CGTCAAGTCTCCTCACCGGGCGCCAGCCCGCTTTCGGCGCCTTTCCTTGTATCCGACACGCCTATCTCATTTTCTCTTTTCAAAGCGGTTTTTAGAGGTTCCCTATAGTTTATGCTGCCGGAGCAAGCTCAGCCGAGAAATCCGTCTTAATGACATTATCACCGTAGATCGTCGCAAATTCGTTTTTCATCGAAACGGTGTTGAATCCGAACACTTCACATTCATGTCTGAACTCCTCCGCTACATCAGGCTTGCCGTAATCACGTTCCGTATCGTCGCAGAGCAGCATATACGCCTTGCCGCCGTGTTCTACGGTGTACTGCCCCATGGAAAGATCTCCGGTGCTGTTGCCGAAAGCGATCACCGGAATGTCTCCGATCTCGTTGACTATGCTTACTACCTTGTTCCAGCGGTCATTCTTGAACAGCATATTTCCTTCAAGAAGTACCTCGTCCTCGACGGTATATGTATATTTTCTTGCTTCAGTATCACCAAGTCCGGTAGCTTCAAGAGAAACGGTGCTGCCGATGATATGATACGGCGATACCCATTTGCCGAGGGTGTCCTCGGTAACTTCACGCACCATTGTACGCTCGCCGCCGCTTACAAGGAATATCCGGAAATCATGTCCCGCAAGATATTCCACCACAGAGACCATAGGCTTATAGAAGCCTTCTCCGTAAGTCATTCCCTCAAAACCGTTCGCGGGCGTTTCAAGAAAATCCCGTATATACGCACGGTATTCATCGGGGGTGAAGCCTTTGAAGCTCTCGGCGATCATCTGTCCGGACGATCTCGGAGCCTTCGGAAGCTCCTCGTGATTTATAAGTGCCGTTTCAAGCGCCTGACAGTATTCCTTGTCCTCCGGCTTTGCCTCGTAAGTATTATCGTGCAGAAATCTGTGCAGCATCAGACACTGATCGAAGTATGTCGGGAACAGCTCACCGATCAGCGTTCCGTCAACATCGAATACCGCGACCCTGTGTTCCGGCGGAACATACATAGCCGATTCCTCGTCGGTGACTGAAGCAACATAGCTGATGATCGACTGTGCGTTCGGTGAACCTTCTGTCCAGTATTCAAGACCGGCGGTGCCGTCTTCGTGTTTCACGAACTTACTGCCGCACAGTACTATGCCTGTCACGGTGACAGCAATTGCCAGAACAGTTGTGATTATACCTGCGACAATGTCTTTTTTCACCATTTGAGTTCTCTCCTTATCTTCATGCATTGTTCCGAACATTATCCGTCACTCTGAAAACGAATAAACCATTCAATCACATATTAATAAGTATATCATCATTCTGTATAATAGTCAATACATAATTCTGTAAAATGTTATGCGTTCTGCTGTTCCGGGATATGCACAGACCGTGTTCTTTATCTCTCCGCCGCTGCCGGTATGTTAAGCACCGTACTTTGCGAAAACATCCCGGCACCGTATGTCTCACGGGTCGGGATGTCTGATTTTATCTGATGTCCGCAGTTATGGTTCTGTACCCGCTGTACAGCCTCCCGCCGTCAACGGATATATATGTGCGTATCCGGAACTTGTATGTTCCGGCTTTGAGCGCTCTGACAGTAATTCCGGTGTGCCTGTCCGAGCCGAAGTTCTTTATAGTTTGCCACTTGCCGTTTTTGTACATCTGTAACCGATACCCCGCGGCGTTTTTTACCCTGTTCCAGCTCAGTCTGATATCATTGCCGCTTACAGCCGCGCCGAACTTGCTGACTGAGGGCGGCAGAGTCGTGATTTCTGCCGCTCCGCAGTAGTTTTTTACGTCCCTTTTGCCGTTCCGCACCGTGAATGACTGTACTCTGTAAGTGTACTTTGTTCCGGCTTTGAGGCCTGTGACCGATACCGATGTTTTATTTCTGTCCTTGATTATCCTGACGTTCTTCCATTTGCCGTTGTCAAGCACCTGTACAATATAGCCGTCTGCGCCGGAAAGTGCGCCCCATACGAGCTTGACGCCGTTCGTACCGATCTTGTCGGCTTTTATGGACGATGCCGGATTGCCGACATTGCTGTCCGGGACATAATCGGCACCGAAATTTCCGCCGACTCTCGCGGAATAGGACGCGGCTTCGTCAAGATCCATCAGATTATCAAGTCCTGACTGAAATTCGCTGTATGTGATCCTGCCGTGAGGGCAGCATCTTTTAGCGCCTTCCTCAAGATAAACCACTCCGAACTGCACCGACCATGTGAAAGGTCCCCACGCGTAGAAATCTATATCCGCGAAATCGTCGAACCAGTCTGTTCTGCCGTAATCAAAGGCAGTACCGAGTCCCATGCAGTCCGCGAATCTGTGCGCCATAAGTCCGAAATCCTGTCTTGTAACGGGTAAGCTGCCCGAAAAAGTGTCCTCTGCAAGAACGGGATAACCGAAGCAGATATTGTTTGACTCGCCCCACCTTACCGCGTCTGCGTAAGGGCAGTCGGACGGAACATCTTCAAACCGTGATGCACCGCTTACTGCGGGCTTTCCCGCAAGCTCATACAAGGTCTGTACAGCTTCGTATCTTGTGACGAACTTATCCGCAGCGGAATGACCGTCGTTCGTATCGGTTATGCTGTCGGGAACATTTTTACCTCTGAATTTTGCGTTTATCCTTGTATCATCGTCGAAAGCAACGCAGTATCTGAGCTGATCGAACGGATCGCCGCTGCCGCCGTAATCCAGCGTCATGGAATAAACATAGCCGAGATTTTCGGTCTCATGAACATATTCTCCCTCATTGTACGCCTTGCAGAGACGGTAGTTTCTGCTTATATCTATATGCTCTATCTTTGTAAGACCGAACGCCATGAGATAATACAGCTTCGGGTTATGCGAAAGGTCGAGGGATTCAAGCTCGGTATTGCATTCGACGCCGAGGTAGGAAAGCTCCGGGTTGTGAGAAAGATCGACAGATCTGAGCTTACCGCTCTTGTTGTACCCGCAGACAAGCTCATAAAGGTTTGGGTTATGGCTTACATCTATCCGGGTCATATCCGTCCACGCAACATTGAGGTATTCAAGGTCTTTCATATTGCTGACATCTATGTTTTTCAGACGCTCATTATGCCAGATATCGAGCCTCTTCATCTTAGTGTTTTTGGAAACATCAACATATTCCAGATCGTTGTAGAATGCCGTGAGGTCACAAAGCTCCGGATTGTTTGACAGGTCGAGCGATGTAAGCCCGCACTCGCTCGCGAAGAGATTTTCGAGCAGACGGTTCTGCGACAGATCGAGCTCTTTCAGATCGGGGTTCGCGTTGCATTCGAGATACGCGAGCTTGGGGTTGTTCCTGACATTCAGAGTTTTAAGATTGCAGTTGAAGCAGTACACCCATTCAAGATCGGGGCAGTCGGAAAAATCCAGATCGGTAAAATCGTTGAAAGAACACCATATACCCACAAGTCCCGGATTGTGCGAAAGATCCATTTCCGTGAGGCGGTTGCCCTTGCACCACAGACCGGTAAGGTAAGGGAAGTGCTCTATACCCTTTATTGAACGGACACCGAGGTTTTCACAGTGAACGTTGCGCGCAAGAAAGATCTCGTCACTGTCAAGATATCCGTTGCCGTCCTCATCAAAGGCTTTACTGATACATTTTCTGAATATCGGGTCGGGGAAGTTTTTTTCATTTACGGCAACTCCGGTTTTCGCTTCGGCACTGACAGACAAAGGCACTGCCGCGGAGAAGAATGCCGCTCCCGCAAGAAATGCGGAAATAAGTTTTTCTGACAGCTTTTTCATAAAGTGATGCTCCTTTATGTCTGAAATGGCAATTTCCGGTTATCCGGCGCTCCGCGCACTCTGACGACCTGTATTGCCTGCATATCATTATACCACGCTACGACAGGAATTTCAAGAAGGATCGTATGCAATGCGCCGGACGCGGCACGGCAGGGGAACGTCCGCCCGACACATCAGAAATGTGATTGATTGTGTGCTGAAATGCATATTATACCGCAGATACCGGTGACAAATCAGTGTATGGTGCAGAGTTTTATGGTCATGCCCGGATTCTTGGCTGTAATTTCCTGCAAAATATTATATAAAATACATCAGCAAACAAAGGCTCCTTGATGTCAAGCTCATTCCGCTCTTTTCTCAGACCCGTGCTCCAGAAAATCTGCAGTCTCCTCTTCTGTGAGTATCATGTATTGTTCAACCCATGTTCCGTAATCAACCACAAGTCTGCCGTTTATGTGGACATAGGAAAAGCCGTTGAGCTTTTCTGTATCTTCTTTCAGGTAGAGATTGCCTCTGTCGTATGTGTATTCCGTTCTTTCACCGTCAAGTTCAAAGTAAGCTGTCCAGTCATCTTTCAGCACCAGATAACCCTTATTTGCAATATCCCGCAGTTCAAGCATTTCGTCAAATGTCTCGTTTTTCTTAACGATAGAGTATCGCTTATAGTATCCGACCGGTTGTTCGTCCGGATAATAAGTCCACGACGCGGTAGTTGTACTCGTTTCTTCTGTATTGTGATTATTGCCGCAGGAAGTACAGCTAAGACATATAACGGCTGCCATTAGTGACCGCAATATAATCTTACCGGTTTTCATATTTTTTCTTTCCCCAATCAATTAAAAGTATCACTCATTCTGCATATGCCTGGAAAAATCAATTTCTCTTGTCTGCTCGTACTCGATCGCATCCAAATGCTTTTGAATCTTAGCATCATCAGTGCCGGCTTCTTTTAATTCGGCGGAAGCATGCCACCACAAAGGACGGATACATTTGTAAAGAAGAGGTGCGGCTTTCTTTTCCGCAACAGAGAATGAATATACCTTCTTTACGATATCTAAAGCATGAAGCACACGCTTAAGAAAAGTATCGTCTTCTTCCAATCTGTCATAGGTTTCGGCAGTAGAAACATAAGGAGCCTGGCGGAATATATAGTTGATATAAACTTCCCTTCCGCCTATATTGAAATCATAAACTCCTTTGAAATTACCGTTTTCATCAAGCAAAACATTAGTTTCATTTATATCAGCCTGGAACACCGATGCAGGCAATTCATGATATATTTTTTCGAGTTCTCGTCTTGCTTCAAGCCAGTTATTCCATATTTGTCCGACCCTGTCCGAGTACTTCTCAGGCAGGGTCTTCGCTATCGCCAGCCACTTTCTGGCATCTTCAGTCGTTTCGTCACATTCATCGGCAGGGTCAAACACTTCAAACATACAGTAAGCAGACGGCAGATCTGTATAATCAAAATGACGTGATGCTACTATAGCATCCATGATCATGGCATCTTCCAGAAAAGAATACCATCCGTCCTTAACAAGCTTGGTATCTGAAAACTTATCGTTTATCAGTTCTTCTGCAGATCTGTATTTTGAAAACTCCTCTCCCCAGACTATGCAGCTTCGTTCTTTATACAGAATAGTCGGATAAGTTCCGTTCAAAGCGCGAATATACTGCGGACAGTAATAACCAATGTCACGGTACTCTTTAGCGATCCTTTCCCATAGGACAAGATGCTTTTCGTCTGTAAATCCGTTTGAGGAGAGCTTGATAACAATCTTTTCATTTCCAAGATCCACAAGCAAGGCTTCTCTGAAGTCATTGTCTCCGTGACTGGTGTTTTTAGTCTCTATACTCTTTGGGATACTTGCAGTAAAAAGTCCCACTACATCATTTACATCCATTGCAATATGCTCTGTTTTCACGCAGTTGCCTCCACAAATCCCGGTTTGTCGGCTTGCCGTTTGTTTGTATTATTACAAGTATATCATCAGTCAAGGGATAAGTCAATACATAATTCTGCCGATAGGAAAAGTGCGTTATGGCAGTAAAGCAGTTACAGACAGGCAGAAAAAGTTGTGCTGCTGGAAAAGCTATATGCAGGGTTGTATATTAATTAGTTATTGACCTGTTTTAGTAATCTTTTTTGTGTTTTATCAATGCCGATAGCGCCAAGCGGTGCGGTAATAATGATCGCAAGAACAGCAACCGACAGCACCGCGTTCCCGCACGGCAGGCCAAGAGACAGCGGAACCGAGCCGATAGCAGCCTGTACCGTAGCTTTCGGGAGATATGCGATAACACAGAATAGCCGCTCTTTTGAGTTGAGTTCAGTTCCGATAAGGCAGATAAGAACTCCGACTGCGCGGAAAGCAAGAGCGATGAGTATCATAGCCGCAGCGGACGGTCCTGCCGAAAGTGTGTAGCGTATATCGACAGCAGCACCGACAAGCACAAACAGTATGACTTCGGCGGCTATCCACAGTTTCCCGAATTTCTCCGAGAGCCGCGATGATACAGCCATGTCGCTCTTTAACTTTATAACACAAGCCATTGCGGTTACCGCGAGCAGCCCGGATACCGCAGCAATACCTGTGAGCATAGTCTCTGCCGACATCAGCAGAAATGCAGCTGCGAGGATAATGATAACTTTCGTGGTATTGCGTATCATGATGCCTTTTTTATATGAAAACTCAAACAGCAAAAACAGAGCATATCCGGACACAATGCCAAGCAGCACTCCGAGAACTATTGAAACCGGAATATCGGCAAAGTCAAGCGCACTGACAGTTCCGCCCTGTGCCATTGTCACGAATGTCGAGAAAAGGACGATAACGAAAATGTCATCACATGAAGCTCCCGCAAGTATCATCTGCGGTATGCTTTTATCAGTCCCTTGTTTTTCCTCAATCATTTTCACCATTCTTGGTACGACGACTGCGGGAGACACAGCAGCAAGCACCGCTCCCATTACTGCAGCTTCGGCAAGCGAAAGTCCGAAGAACATCGGTGCGAAACATACATATCCGACTATCTCGAAGCAGGCAGGCAGAAACGCCATAAGCACGGCAGGTCTGCCGACTTTTTTCAGATCTGACAGATTAAGCGACAACCCGGCTTTTATCAGTATTATGATAAGTGCGATACGCCGCAGTTCGCTTGATATCCCGAGTATCGACGGGTCAAGAAGATCGAGTACATACGGTCCGACAATTATACCCGAAGCGAGCATACCGATGATACGCGGCAGCTTTATTGCCTTGAAGATCGCAGCTGCCGAAAGTCCGACAAGAAAAATGATAGCGAGTGAAAGTAACATAAATGCCTCCTGATAATCAATGTGTCCTCAACAACTGCCTGTTTTGCAGACACATTCCTCTTGATGTCAAGCTCATTCCGATTAATTAAAAAAGCCGATAGTATCTGCGTAAAACTGCAGATGCCATCAGCTTGGAAAGCGGTTTCGGAATATCCGGGGGAGAGCGTCATTCCCATTATTTTTTTATTATTATACCATTGTTTTAAATGATTGTCAAGGGTATTCCAATAAAATCGCCGTGTACCCCGACACCTTCGGAAACTATAATCCGGCGGGGGAATACACGGCAAAATGCTGTATATCAGATCATGCAAAATTTATAACAATTTCATTCTTGTCGGTGTAGCTCGTTTTTATGTCTGCGGCGAGCTTCTTTATCATTGTGGCTGAAAGCTCGTCACCATCAGTAAACGGATCGTATTTTCCGCCGCCGTATGTTATTTCCATCTGCGCGGTCTCGTCAGTCTCGGAATACTCTATCCTGATGTTTATCGGCAGCCCTTTCCCGCTTTTTTCGATGTTGACTCTGATGTTTTGCATCACGAGTTCCTCGAAAGCAAGTTCAAGTTTATTCACCATCTTCGGCGATACCATGTTGTCTCTGCCGAACTGCCCGATCTTTGCGATGAAACCGATGAAATCGAAATCCGTTGAGGTTATCTCTTCCGAGAGCTGTTTCAGCCTCTTGATGAATATTCTCGTTTTTTCCTTTGTCGGAGCTCCGAATATCTGCTCCGGAGTCCCTTCTTCGTAGATACCGCCCTCGTCCATGAAGAACACGCGGTTCGATACGTCCCGTGCGAATTTCATTTCGTGCGTTACTATCATCATTGTCATTCCGTCTTTGGCGAGGTTCTTTATTACCGTGAGAACTTCGCCTACCATTGTCGGGTCAAGCGCGGAAGTCGGCTCGTCGAACAGGATTATCTCGGGATGCATCGCTATTGCGCGGGCTATTGCCACACGCTGCTTCTGACCGCCGGAAAGCTGGTCGGGATAGTTTTCCGCTTTTTCCGCAAGTCCTACACGTTTCAGAAGCTCCATTGCCTCTTTGCGTGCCTGTTCTTTCGGTGTTTTCAGCAGCTTCACGGGTGCAGCCATAACGTTCTCGACAATGTTGAGATTGGCGAACAGATTGAATGACTGGAACACCATTCCCATTTTTCTTCGGATAAGCGTGATATCGCACTTGGGGTCGGTTATAACTTCACCGTCCACTGTTACGGTGCCGGAAGTCGGCTCTTCAAGCTGATTAAGGCAGCGCAGAAGCGTGGATTTTCCTGTTCCGGACGGACCTATTATCGAGATCACATCGCCCTTGTTTATATCGGCGCAAACGTCTTTGAGCGGCGTTACGTTCGGGTATTCCTTTCGGAGATGTTCTATTTTTATCATGCTCATTTAGCAGCACCTCTCTTTCTGCGTCTGTAATCAACTCTGTTCATTATGAATTTCAGTATCAGCGAAATTATCCACGCAAGGATAAAGTATATTATCGCCGTTGCGATAAGCGGGAAGAACGCTTCGTAAGTACGGCTCCTGATAATATCACTCATCTTTGTGAGATCCTCTATCGCGATATATCCGACTATTGCCGTGCTTTTGAGGAGCGATACTATCTCCTGCCTGTAAACGGGAAGAAAACGTACCGTAGCCTGCGGGAAAATAAATCTGAAGAATGCCTGATTTTCACTGTATCCGAGGGCAAGTGCCGCTTCGCGCTGACCGGCGTCGATGCTCTCGATGCCGGAACGCATGATCTCGGAACCGTAAGCGCCGAAATTCAGCGAGAAACCGATTATTGCCACCCACACCGCATCAAGTCCGGATTCTCCGAAAATAATGTAATACAGTATCATCAGAAGCACGACTATAGGCGTACCCTGAAGGAGCTTTACATAAAGGTCTGAAATAATATTCGCGAGCTTGCTGCCGGTGCGTCTGAACATACATACAAGGAACGCGAGCACCGTTCCGAACAGCGCTGACATAACAGTGATAACAGAGGTCGTCCCGATACCGGTAAGTATCAGCATCCAGCGGTCTTCGCGGATGAAATTCTTCTCGAAGCTGTCAGCGACAGACTGGAAGAAATCGGGAGCCTTGGTGTCCTGAGCTGCTTCCGGATCAATATCGGCAGTTCTTACCGCAAGCGCAATGCCTCCGTCATAGAACGGGTCAGAGAAGTTTATGCTTTCCTTTCTCTCATCGGTTATGGTCATAGCAGAAGCCGCTATATCGTATTTGCCGGAAACGAGACCTGTGATGCGCGAGTTAAAGTCCGCATCCTCGTAATTCGGTGCATATCCGTATTTGCGGCAGAACATATCCACAAGCTCCATCGCAAGACCTACGGTCTCATTGTCTTTTAAATAAACGAACGGAAGCTCGGTCGTGTTTATGATAACATTAATCGTGCCGTTCTCTCCCGAATAACCGGTGGTGTCCAGAACCTTTGCCGATTCATCGGTTCCGAGCCACTTGTCCGTCATCTTCTCAAGCGACCCGTCTGCCTTAAGACCGGCAAGCATTTCGTTGAACTGTTCGCGAAGTGTATCGGCTTTTTCACTGTCCTTCTGGAAGCCGAATGCGTACTGGTCATTCGTTACCAGATCGGGAAGGAAACTTATATCGGGCTGCTCGTTATGCATTACTTTAAGTACAGGCTCATCACAGAGAAAACTGTCTATCTTCCGCTCTTTAAGAGCCTCGCCAACATCGGAGTTATTATTGAAGTAAAGGTATTTGCTGTCGGGGAAATATTTAAGTGTCGGATCTTCATAATTCGTTCCGGTGACTATTCCGACAGGCTTTCCGTTATAGTCGGATATAGTCGGTGCCGATGAAGCACTTCCCGCAACCACTACCGCAACATTGTTCTGTGTATATCGGTCAGAGAAATAAACGCTCTCCGCTCTTTCTTCCGTTATGGTTATATTTGCACCCGCAAAGTCATAAGTCGATGAGGCAAGCGCAGGTATCATCGCGCTGAACTCCATAACACTTATTTCAAGACCGTAGCCGCATTTCCGGCAGAACCCGTATGCAAGCTCTATATCCAGTCCTACGTTCTCGTCGTTCTTTATGTAAGTATAGGGCTCGGTCGTGCCGGTTGTCGCCATTTTAAGTGTACCGTTCGTATCGGTGAGATCCCGGTTTTCGATGACCGGATCACCGTTGCCTTTCAGCCACTTGTCCTTGAATTTATCCAGTGTGCCGTCGGCTGTTATTTCCGAAAGATAGCCGTTGAACTCATCACGCAGCTTCTCGCCGCTGCCTGTTTTCGGGAACGCAAACGCGACATCAAGGACTCCCGGCGAACCTGAAAGTATTTTCAGTCCCTTTTCGCTTTTCACGATCTGTTCCGCCTGCACCTGCGAGCAGGCGAATGCGTCTATTTTGCCGGAAGTAACCGCCAGCGCCATATCGGATGCCTTTTCAAAAAACGAGATGTTCGCATTCGGCATATTTTTGCTTATGATGTTTTCATAAACACTTCCGAGCATAACACCGATATTCTTGTCGGCGACCTCATCGATATTCATATATTCGTGCTGTACGTTTGCGGAAGTTTCATCATCACTTTTAGCCGGTATCGTGAGAGCGACTATTATCGCAGCCACGATAAGCACAAGTACGACTATAATGATAATATCAACTTTTAATGTCTTCTTTCTCATAAAGTCTCCTGTTTTCCGATCCCGTGTCCGTCTCATCGAACGCTTCCGAAGAAGCATATTACCGTTCTGCCGCATTCTGAGGCTGAACGATAAGTCAGACCCGCAGATCCTGATCTGATCTGTGTCAAACCTTTACGCGCGTATTATACGCAGAGCAGCGCCGGTCTGCGACTGTTCGTTTCCGGAACTTTCTTTCGGGGTCAATTTCTTGTTCCGCGTGTAAAGGTGACATAATGATTATATCAGAAAGAAATTGTATAGTCAATAGAACATTTAAAGAAACCAACCGTTCAAATTTGTACAGGATGTACAAATTTGAAACTTGGCGAGAAACAATATGTGTAAAAATAAGAGATCTGCGCGCCGGTAACAAACCTTTGCTGCTTTACATAATTTAACCCCAACGCTTTATGCAATATCGGAAAGCAGTGGTTTGAAGGCAGCCTTTATACAAACTTATATCCTGCCGATTCCAATGCTTCCAATGCTTTGTTGAAGTTTTCCTTTTTCACAAGAATATAATCCGTGTTGTATGTCGATACCGCGAAAATACCAATTTTATTTTTGGCGAGTATGCCGGATAATTCTGACAGAATACCGATCAGCGAAAAGTCAAGAACTCCCTGGATACGGAAGCCTCTCCACCCGTCATTGCGTTCTGTTGTATTCCGCGGCGTATTTTCCGTCCTGCACACCAGCGAAAGTTCTTCTTCTGTCTTCCCGATAAAATAGAAATCCTCTGTAAGATCAATTCCGGAAATATCTTTCAGTTTGCAGACAGACAATTCATGCTCAATTATTATTAATTCCATTTTTATCCTACGATCAGATATCAATAAATATTGAATATCATTCAGCAGCTTTTATTTGCAGACTTTTTCTTTTCGTCCAGCTGATATAGCAGTATATATCATTGACAAGAAATGCGCAGAAGCATACCAGAACAGAAAAATAGTGACTGTCCTCTGTGCAGGCAAGTCCCCATAATATTATCAGAACGAGGTCATTTGCGGCATATGCAAGAGCAAACAATGATATTCTTCTGTAAGTCAAGAAAACTGCGATAAAGCTTGTTGTTACCGAAAGCGTACTCGGTATCAGATTTGCGGTATTGAATGCTTTCAGAATAAAGAAGAACAGCACTGTTACCGCACCGGCAATAAGCAACATCACGATGATCTCACCTCTGCAGCTTATCTGTCCTATTCTGACTTCGCTCCTGTTGCCGTTATATGGATTCCTCAGCCATGCGGCAAGGGCAAATATCGACATCGGCATTGTCATTCCCAGATAGGTTATCATTTCACCGTAATATGAAAAAGAGAATGAGATATAGCCGTACAAAAGGCTGAAAACGATCATCAGCAGAGGACCGGCCGGATTGCCTTTTGCACTGAATAATATCGAGGTAACACCGATAAGAGAGGCAGTGAGCGATAATATGTCAGAACCTCCGAAGATGAAGAAAGCAATGATAACACAAGACGATGATACGCTCCACAATATGAGTTCCGTTTTGGTGAAATAACCTTTAGCAATCGGATTTTTCATTGCATTATCCTTTCCAAAAAACAAAGCACTCGCAGACACATCTTCAAAGACCTAACGATGTGCGAACGAATGCTTAAAGCATACACTACCCGGTGGCAGTTCAACTATTTGATTTTTTATCAGTATAGCACAATAGTTATGATTTGTCAATACATAAATCTGCCGGAAGGGGACTGTCGGCGAGGGTTTTCCCGATGCGCAGGAAACCGGGGATTCCGAATAACAAGAAAAGCCAGTGCAAATACGGGCTTGATATATATATTACCTGACTGACACAGTTAAGAAAGTATTGAGCGGATACAATGTATTTGCTGCAATAACAAAAAACAGGCTCGAAAACGGAGCCTGTTTTTGTTGCCGCAAATGTCGTCGGGTATCAGAGAAAAGGGGAGTACCATCTCATATAGCAGCCGGCCGGTTTAATTTCACGCAAGATTGTCGATATATTCCGTAAGCCACTCTCTGTCGAACAGATGCTCATATTTGGATATCGTGAAATCGGGTTCCGCACCCTGATCCACGTTATAGAACGAGCCGTTCTTTATATAGCTCAGACGTGTATTGCCGGAAATATCCAGGACAGTACCGGTAGCTGTAGAGATCGTACCTATCGTGCAGGCGCCGCCGCCTGACTTCTGTCCGATTATAGATACATGAGGATCTTCCTTGAATACGCAGGGTACAAGGTTTCCGCAGGAGAAGCTCGCCTTCGTGGTAAGGCAGTAAAGGTTGAGTCCCTTGCCTGCAAGCGTTTCATCTTCGTCAAACTTCGTATCAAAATTAATGTCGCAGGCATAATTATTTGTGATCAGGGAACCGCTCAGAGCGTTTTCTACGCTGAATGAAGCCTTGCCAAGGAATGCCGCGACAACATAAGCCGCCGCATCAACAGTTCCGCCGCCATTTATAGAGAGATCGAGAACAACGTTCTTTATCGGGCTGTCCTTGCGAAGTATCTGCTGAACAGAATATGAGATCAGACCTATTGTATCATGTACTCTGTCCATCGTAATATTATTGGATTTTCCGATTTCATCTCCGAAAAGATCCCCTAAACTGATAAGATCGAAGTCAAAACCGTCGAATGTGATATATGCAGTATCGCCGTGCTCCTCATATATTTTCAGATCAGGATTGTACTTCTTTCTTAATTCTTTAAGTTCCTCATCGAACGCAAAAATGAAATCTCTCGCGTAACCCTGTCCGTATTTCTCGTGGAGCTTCCATTTGTAATCAGCACCGGCAGCATAAGAGCTCAGAGCATATCTGCTGTGAATATCGTCGATATTCTGATAAATGAGGTTCCATAGTTCTCTGTCGATCTTCTTCGCGTTTGTACTGTACATATCGAGTCCGGTATCGCGCTGAACGATGACCTCTTTGAATGAATTGATATTATGCTCTTTCTTAAGGCCATAAAGCGTGTCCATAGCGAAGCAGAATTCATTCACGCTGAATTCGGACATGGCTTCACTGACTTTGCCTGTCGCGTATTTGCCGTCCTTACCGTAATACACCTTGCCGAGCTTGGTGTATTTGCCTGTTGTGTTGTCATAAAGCGATTCTATTCCGTCGAGATAGAAGATCAGCGAGTGGGTATTATAAAGTGCCACACCCGCGCCGCAGCTGGAAAGGAATATATCGGAGAAAGTCTGTACAGGGATATAATACTTATTACCTCTGCGGACAAAATCAATGTCGTAATCACCTGCATCCAGAGTAACTGTATTTCCGGTGCGTTCGTTAGACGCCAGAGTCTTCAGCATAAAAGTGAAATCCGTGGTTTCGTAAACCGGCATGATCAGATCCAGAAGCGTCTTGGATCTGCTCGATGTAAAGAACCCGTCATAATCCCAGAAAAAAATAGTGTCGTCTTCAAAATCCAGAACAGTAAAAAAACCATTCTCTCTTGTAAGAGTGACTTTATCTCCTTCTTTCTTGACTTCAAGATCAAATTCAGGCTTTCCGCACTGATTAAGTATCGTTTTATAAACAGATACCATATCCGTGATCTCAAAATACGGAACATCAGTGCCGTTCATGTAGTAGAGCGGTATCTTCCTGTTGTCTTCCGACTTGTATTCAAAGAAATATGTAGGGATATTCCTTCTTGTGATCTTGTACGACTTTGGTGCAGCTGCGGCAGCTGTGGCAGTTGTCACATTCTCTGCATATACCGGTGCGGCAAGCGATGTAATTGCGAGACACGCCGCAAGTCCCAGTGCCAGAATTCTTCTTTTTTTCATAGAAGTTCTCCTTTTTGTGTTTTTTTTATGAAAATGCCTTGGCATGATCATCCGAACATCATAGATCCCTCAAAAATACAGAAAAAGCACAGCTCAGAAAGTTCCTCGTATCGGCAGCTTCTTTTGCATTTATAGGGCAATATGCGTATAATCAAATACTACGATTTGTTATATATATTATACAACACGTTCTGCTAAAAAGCAATAGCATTTAGTTAAAATGTTTATATCGGATGTTATCTTTGTTAAAATCGGCATAGTTGAAGATGCGCTTTATGTTTAATTTATACAAATTAATGAGTAAAAATGAATTCAACTCAAGCAAATTATAACGATCTCTCCTCTTATGAGGTATTCCCGTGATGATGTTGTGGAACGTGATCTGCCAAAGATGCCGAAAATCGATAAGAGAGGCAGTGCGTTCTGCTGCTTCAGGATTTCCGGGAAAAAGCTGAAGCAGACGAAAATTCCGCAGTATGACGAGGACGATGATGATGCAGGGGAGGGGACGTTCAGTGAGGATTCTCCCGATATAATCATTACAGCACAGCACAAAAGGAGCAGATTAAATTCTTTTTTAGGTTACTGCTGCGTTTAATGTTTTCATCGTATTCCTCCTGAATAAAGCGTTATCGGACAGATCATTCATTAACGGGAAGCCATACTCTCATCTGGTTTTCCCCTCTGTTGCCCCATGCGTAGTATGGAACCGCATACGCGGTGCAGGGCGTTTCTGTGGGTTTGCTCGTTGTGTAAAGTCCTTCCGTCTGTGAAACGCGTACTGCCGGGACTGCGAGCTTTACGGTTCCGCCGAGCAGTCCCGGGTCTTCTGTAACGCCGATGCTGCCGCCGGTACACAGTTTCAGGGACAGCACATCGCCGTCATTGTCGGCACCTTCAAAGCAATAGACCAGCGGACCTCTGCACACCGCCGTGCATCCTGTCAGACGAGGCACTTTCGGAGAAGCGTAAACGAAGCGAGGAGTACCGTCAAGAGTAAGTATTATCTCCGCTTCTCCGTGAACGGGGATATACACATATCCGTCAACGGGCGCATCGTTGAAGCTCTCTGCGTTCACCGCAAGAGAGTATTCTGCGCTCCAGTGCGGTATTCTTACGGCGACTTTACCTGTTCCCGTGACCTTGTATCTCACTGTGAAACTGTAGGGATAGCCGGTCTCGCAGACAAGCTCCATACCGTTTTCAAAACTTACCGTTCCCGCCGCAAACAGGTGGCAGAATACGGTGTCATCGTTCTCGCCGTATGCGTATTTGCCGAAAGAGGATATCAGTCTTGCAGCATTGGGAGGACAGCAGGCACAGGTGTACCAGCCGGGGCGCTGTGTAAGATCGTGCCTGTGCGTGGGCGAAACACCGGAAATCCCCGGAATGACCTCAAGCGGGTTCACATAGAAGAACCGTTTGCCGTCGAGCTGCATTCCCGCAAGCACCGTGTTGTAGAACGCCTGCTCCATAACATCGGCATATTCGCCGTTCACTTCGTTTTCAAGCATACGCGACGCGAAGAACATCAGTCCGATCGAAGCGCAGGTCTCGGCATAAGCGGTATCGGGCGGAAGATCGAAGTCAACACTGAACGCTTCGCCGTGAACTGTCGAGCCGATGCCTCCGGTAATGTACATCTGCCGCTTTGTTATGCTGTCCCACAGACGGCGGCAGGCACCAAAAAGCTCTCCGTCACCGGTCTCGGCCGCAAGATCTGCCATTCCCGTATAGAGATATACGGCACGAACCGCGTGTCCTGCTGCCCGCTCAGCTTTCCGCAGCGGGATATTGCTCTGCTGGTACTCGCCGTTGCCCGGGTCATTGCCCCACACCTTCCAGTCTCGTGCATCACACTCGCGGCGATAATAGTCCGGATCGGTACCGCGGGTATTTATAAAGTATTCCGCGAGAGCAAGGCACTTTTTGTCGCCCGTCAGGTGATACATTTTCATAAGCGCGAGTTCTATCTCCGGGTGTCCGGGGAAACCGCCGTGGCCGTCCTCAACGAATACTTTATATATAAGGGCTGCATTTTTTCGCATAACATCGAGCAGACGCATCTTTCCCGTGCTTTCGTAATAAGCACAGGCGGCTTCGATCATGTGTCCCGCGCAGTACAGTTCGTGGGCTTCGAGCAGGTTCATCCAGCGCTTGTCCTTATCCTTTATGGTGAAATATGTATCGAGATATCCGTCCTCGTCCTGTGCGGCGGCTATTATATCAATAAGGTCATCGACCTGCTTTTCGAGCGCGGGATCCGGGAAATTGGCGAGTGAATATGCCGCCGCTTCGATCCATTTTGCCGCGTCGCTGTCCTGGAACACCATTCCGTAAAAACCGTCGCCCGGATCTTCGCCGCGCACGGCTTTTCCCGCGTTTATGAAGTTCTGCACGACATGGCTCTTTTCCGCGCCCTCGGCTTTGTCGTTCAGTACTTTGTACTGATACGGTATTACGGTGTCGCTCACAAGCCTTTGATACTTACCGATAAACCCGTCCGAACGATAGGCGTTCTGCTTGATCTGATTCTGTTCTGCCATTGTTGAATTCAGCCTCCTATGTGTGATTATACGGTGAAATGGGATAATAATCTATAGGGAACCTCTAAAAACCCTATTTGAGAGAAAATGAGCTATGCACTTTATGCCGCTTTGTATGCGCGCGTCCTGCGCGCTTTTGGCGGCAATACCCCTTTCCTTGTATCCGACACGCCTATCTCATTTTCTCTTTTCAAAGCGGTTTTTAGAGGTACCCTATATAAAACCCGGTAAAAAACGACTGCCCCCGGATTTTGTATGTTAATGACCGATCAAAAAAAATGTTGTATTGACAGCGTCGTATGTTTTTATTATAATTGTATCATACAGTGTAAATCAATGGACAATTTTCTTGACAATATGGAGGATAATCTTGAACGAGATAATACTCTCATCCGTTTATCAGCCGGTTGTATGTGCCTGCGATTATCTGGCTGCATACGAACCGTTTTATCATCTTGACCGCGTACTTGACTTCAACGATCTTATCTACGTTGTCGAGGGCACCATGTATGTCAGCGAGGACGGCGTGGACTATGACATAAATGCGGGTGAGCTTCTTTTCCTGAAACACCATGTGCGTCATTATGGGGTAAAGGAGACCCAGCGTGGGACATCGTGGTATTATGCGCATTTTTATCTTGAAGAGCCGGGTGATGACGTACCGCAGTTTGAACCGGACCGGAGCCCGCTGGTCCTGAATCAGCCGCTGCGGTTTTATGAGGTCCTTCCTAAAAAACTGAGCGGTCTGAAAAACGGATATATTGAGCGCAGGTTTGCGGAGCTGGTGGACTATTGCAGAGCGGGGGACGACCTTAAGCGCATGAGGATAAACGGAATGTTCTTCTCGTTTCTGACCGACATCGCGCTTGTAAAGTATATGGATAAAAATGACTGGTCAATAACGCGCCGTATACGCCAATGGCTTGAAAAGCACTATGCGGAGCCTTTCAGTACGGAGGCTCTTGAAAAAGAGTTCTATCTGAGCTATAAACGTATGGCGGTTATCTTCAAGGCGGAGTACGGTATGTCGATGCAGCAATACCATGACGCGCACCGGATGCAGGCCGCCGCGTATCTGCTCAGGTCAACGCTCCTGCCGATCGGGGAGATAGCAAACCGGCTCGGCTTTGAAGACAGGCTGTATTTCAGCAGGCGTTTTCATGCGTTCAGCGGTGTGTCGCCTAAAGAATATCGTCTTTCTGCGAAACTGAATTATTAAGCATTATTACAGGCTCCGGAAAATTGTACGCTGCAAGTCAAATTTGTATGTACCGATTTTCCGGAGCTTTTCTCGTTGTACAAACGCGCTTCGGATAAGATTATTGTCCATATATAACAGAAGACAGTACAGCAGGAATCGAGACGCACGGTGAGTATGAAAGAAATAACACGCTTCTCTATGTCAGTGCCGGCGAGAACATGGGCAAACTGATCGCAACATACAACGAGGATGACGGTTACGGTATCGGCAACGGAGGCGGTAATCGCATAATAACGATCAACGGCGGCGATATCCAGGCGACAGCACTCACCAACACGTACTATACAGACACAGGAATCTATAATGGTGACAACCCTGTAATTATCAACGGCGGCAAAGTGACCGCAAGCGGTTATGACGGCGGCATTTATGCGACGGACGTAACGATCAACGGCGGTGAAGTGACCGCCAGCGGTAATAATTATGGCATTAATGTCGCGAATGGCGTAACGATCAACGGCGGCGAAGTTATCGCCAGCGGCACCACATCTTCGGCTATCAGCGGCACCCTGACCGTTGCAGACGGTCTTACGGTTTTTGGCGACTTCAGCGCAGACCCGACAACCGTGCGCACCGATTACGCGACAAACCGCTGGAAGTATATGACAGTAAAGGCGGCAGAATTATATTCGGTAACCCTCACCGGCGGAGCGAACGCGACACCCGATCCCGCGGAAGGAGTTTCGCAGACAGATATTTACGGTGACATGGCAACGGTAGTTTATACCGCGAACCCCGGTTATTATTTTGAGGAATTTGCCGATATTACCGTTAACGGCATTACGGCAACAAGAACAGACGCGCAGACAGTAACGGTTTCCGGTACTCCCACAAACGATGCGAAGCTGACCGTACCCGATGCGACAGCGACATTTTCCTCGACCGTGAATGTTGTCTGGAGCGAAACTGTGGTAAATATACCCGAAGAACTTACCGCGACGCTCGCCGGTGTGGATTCTTACACGCTCAACGCAGAAAACTCGTGGAGCAATACCGTGACAGGGCTTACGCAGGCGAACAACAACTGGAGCATAGAATGCCCCGTGGGTTATTCGGTATCTTCTTCGACCGAAGGCGCGGAAACGACCTTCACGTTCACTGCTATTCCGATGCCGAGACCAGAAAGCGTGACAGCGGACAGCATCACGCTTGTAGAAGTCACCGGCTATGAATACAGCAAAGACAACGGCGAAACATGGCAGGACAGCCCGACTTTCACGGGACTTGCGCCGGGAACGGATTACCAGTTCGTTCAGCGCCCGAAAGGCACGACTTTCAAGAGCCAGACAAACGAATTTGGCATTTTGGCTTTTTATGTAAAATTCATTGTAGTGAACGGCAAATGGGACGACGGGACGGATGCAGAGAAAACTGTTGTTCTGGCTCGCGCGACTGATATGGATTTAGCACTTGGGCTGAAATCCTCGGACATTCCCGCTGTCGGTTCAAAACCGGACAACGGTTATAAGGCGGGTTCGTGGGACACCGTTCCCACAACGGAAGCAGTAGTAAGTGCCGATAAGACATTTACCTACACCTATGCGGAAAAGACGACACCAACAATCACAGCCGTTCCGACAGCTTCGGCTATCACATACGGACAGAAGTTTTGAGCAATATGTATTTCTGCGGCTGGGATTCAGATGTACCTGTTGAATTTGAAAACATAGAAGGCAGAACTGCAACATTCACGATGCCCGCATCAGACGTTGAGATCTCAGCAAAATTCAAGCCACTCGGACCGGATAAGCCCAAACCTTCCGGCGGTTCGTCCACAAGCATAACACCTTCTCACTCTTCTTCCTCCTCTGATGTAAGCGCCAAGACCGAAACGGCTCAGAAGATTCGCGCAGAGCTGAATGCTGACAACAGCCTTACGGTTGACTGGGATAAGATCACCGGCGTGTCCAAGTACGGTCTGTACTATGAAAAGAACGGCAAGAACGTTAAGGTCATCGAGACAACCAAGAACAAGGTCACGATCAGGAACGCGAAGAACAACTTCACTTACAAGTTCAAGCTGAAATACGTTATAAGCGGACAGACAGTTGATGCTCCCGCAGGCTACACAGCAGAACTCAAGGTTTACTACAAACCCGTTCTGAAGCTGATACAGAAGAACAGCAAGATAACGGCAAGCTGGAATCCGGTTCCGAACGCCGAGTACTACAAGGTTTACAAAGTAGTTAACGGCAAGCTGAAATTCGTCGCCAAGACGACAAAGACAGCAGTACGCTTCACCGGCAAGCCCGGAAAGACCTACACTTACTCTGTATCGGCAGTAGTGGGCGGAAAGGAAACAGAGCTTACCAAGAGCGACCGCAAGAGCATAAAGGTCAAGTAAAAATAACAAAAGGCGCAGAGTTTCGGCTCTGCGCCTTTTTTTGTGCGGTCCGGAACAGACGAAAAATGCGCTCCGAGCCGATTTTGATATGAGGGTAATGCTACGGTGAGAGCCCGAGCTTGTCAAGAAAAACAGAGACAGGTATCAATATTGAATGCAGGGAAGAGCAATATACAAAAGGAAGCGTGGACTGTATCATACAGATCACGCTTCTTTCGGATTCAGTTTTTCGTCATATACTCGCAGTACATCACTTACAAGATACGCAAGTATCAGACGGCTTTTGCTCACGTCGTCGAGTTCGTGTCCGATAAGTTCACGGACCGTTCTTATCTTGCTGTTGACCGTGTTTCTGTGGACCTTTACTATAGACGCGACTTCGTTTACACTGCTGTTGTTTTCGAGATATATCCGCAGCGTCCGCGCAAGGTCTGTGCCGTGTTCCCGGTCATATTCGATTATCACACCGAGCTGCTCCTTGACATATTCCCGCAGTATTTTCCTGTCCTTTACACCGGTTATGAGCCGGATGGCGCCCGCGCCTCCGCCGCCGGTGCTTTCTTTTTCTCCGAGTATCGACGAGACAAGCGCGGCTTCCGACTGTTCATAAGCGGCGGCTATACCGGCTATCCCCGTAACGGGATCGGACACACCGATATAAATATTATCCTCGAAAGCGTCACACGCACATTTGCAGAAACTCTTGATCTCGTTGTCTGTCCCGTTCTGGAATATCGCCGCCATCAGACCCTTGTAAACAAACAGCGCGGAACGAGAAGCAGTGTTCTTGACATTGCGGCGAAGAGCCATTCCCGCGCCTGCGGAGGGTATCCCGCCCTTGAATCCGTAAACCGTTACGGCTGTATATGTGCTGTCGTCAAGGAACTCCGATCTTGTGAGTATCTTGTGATATGAGCGCAGAGCGGACGGGTCGGAGATCAGCGCTTTCAGCGCGTCGTTTACCGCACTTTCATGCTTTTCGCTTCCGGTTATCCTGCGGCACAGCTCGTATGAAATGTCAAGTATATCCGCTCCCGCTTCCAGAGTAAACAGCGGAAATCCTGTCTCTTCGCAGAACTTCGTAACGTCTTCCGGTACCGCCGGGATATTTGCTCCGACTACTATCGCGGCACCGACTGCTCCCGCGGTTTTCAGCGCCCCGATGAAATCCGCGAGCCATTGCGTTCCGGAACGTCCGACGCCTGATGTGATGACAAGCTCACCTCCGCGAAGCATGGAAAGCGTTTCCGGATCTTCAATTATATGCACCCAGCGCACGATGTTGTCCATTCCGTTCTGACCGGCGGCAGGCTTCATTCCGTATCTGGGCATAATACTTTCGCAAAGCTGCGCAAGTGTTGCTGACATTTCATCACCCCGTTCCGCAAGTGCTCCGGCACATCAAATCGTACAATCCGATGTGCCGCGGCACATTTTTTACTAGAGAAAAGGCGCGGCACAATCAAGCACCGCGCCCTTCCTTTTCAGCCAACAAGATATATCGTGTCTTTACGTCCTTGCGAACGCAGAGACACAGAGAGGACATCAAACCAAGAAGCGATCAGCGCCGTTTTCAGCCAAAAGCGCGATGCTTTCCGCTTTTTCGCATTGAGTGTCCGAAAAGCGGATATATGAAAAGGCGCAGACAGGATAAACTCCGGTCAGCGCCCTTGCCGATCATTTGCTGTATTTATTATAATACATTTTTGCAATTTTGTCAACTGTTTCGTGCATAAAATTTGAAAAATCTGATTTGCGATCAGTCTGTTCATGATACGCCTATGTGCTCAAGCACATATACGATACTATTAATAATATATAAAACAGCCGTTGTGCGAAATCACATATTGATCTGCGACATATTTGTTTTGTTTTTGCAGATTGAACAAAATGCAAGATGCGCTGCACAATCTTGCATTTTTAATTGACATTTATACATACAAATGATAAAATCTTCTTATTAAGTGAAATTTGACGCGCAAATCATTTCAAGGAGGAACGGCTATATGAGCCATAAAGAAGGAGAAATCCGCATACCGTCCGGCTGTGCCATAACCGGATTTATCAACCGCAACGGCGACAGAGTCAGCGGTGAGAGCATAATCAAGTCCATTTCGTATATGCACGACCGCTCAAACGGTCTGGGCGGAGGATTTGCCGGTTACGGTATCTATCCGGAATATAAGAACCATTACGCTTTCCATGTTTTTTATGACACGACGGACGCAAGAGTAAAGACTGAGGATTTTCTCGACAGACATTTTGATATTGTGAATCTCAGCCGTATCCCGATCACCCACCTTCCCGAGATAAAAAACGAGCCCATGATCTGGAGATACTTTGTTGACCCCCGTCCTACCAAACTCGCCGCTTCACAGCTCGATGAGAAAGAATATGTGGTGGAATGTGTTATCCGCATCAACACCCAGTTCGACGGCGCGTATGTCTTTTCCTGCGGAAAGAACATGGGCGTGTTCAAGGCGGTGGGCTACCCGGAAGATGTCGGCAGGTTCTACCGGCTCGACGAGTACGAGGGCTACGCGTGGACGGCACACGGACGCTATCCGACGAACACACCCGGCTGGTGGGGCGGCGCCCATCCGTTCGCACTGCTTGATTATTCGATAGTGCATAACGGAGAGATCTCAAGCTACGACGCGAACCGCAGATTTATCGAAATGTTCGGCTACAAATGCACGCTTCTCACCGATACCGAGGTCATAACGTACATTTTCGACTGGCTCAACCGCAAGCAGAATTTACCGCTTGAAGATATCGCAAGCGTCATCGCGGCGCCGTTCTGGAGCAAGATAGACAAGCTCGAAAAGACCGACCCGAAGCAGGCTGCAAAGCTGAGGTATCTGCGGCAGGCGATGTCCGGGCTGCTGATAACCGGTCCGTTCTCAATCATCCTCGGCTACACCGGCGGTCTTATGGCGCTCAACGACAGACTGAAACTGCGCTCAATGGTCGTTGCCGACAAGGGCGACACGACGTTCATTGCGAGCGAGGAATGCGCGATAAGAGCGATATGCCCCGACTGCGAGAATGTCCGTTCTCCAAAGGGCGGCGAGCCCGTCATAATCACTCTCAACGAGGAGGGCAGAAGAAAATGCCTGTGAATTACTTTCCCGCGGAGTTTGAAGTCCTCCGCAATTACGATAAATGTATTCAGTGCCGCGCCTGTGAGCGCCAGTGCGCGAACGAAGTGCACTGGTACGATGCGGATTTCGGCAAGATGTTGTCGCACGACGAAAAGTGCGTTGACTGCCAGCGCTGCGTGAGCATATGCCCTACCGGTGCGCTGAAGATCCGCCCGAACGAAAACGCGTTCAGAAAGAGCGCGAACTACACCCAGCCGCTCATGACAGAAGCGTACAGACAGGCGGGAACAGG
>CACZGM010000059.1 GCA_902780695.1 uncultured Ruminococcus sp.
CCGAGCATTATATTCATCATATCCTCGCTCTTCTGAGCCTGCGCGTCGGCTGCCTGGTCCCAGAGCCCCGTAAGCGCGTCGAGGAAAGTCCCCGTTTTGGGCATACCGTTTTCGTCGGCAGCGCCGGTCACGCTGTTAAGGGACGCGGCACCGTCACCGAACGCTTTGTCAGCGGCGGCTATCGTATGTATATTCGGAGACATTGGTATTATCTGCATAAGTCATGTCCTTTCATGAGCGCAAATCACTGCTTGCCGATGGTGAGCGCCTTGTTCGCAATGGATTTAAGACTGTTGAATATGGTAAGGTTCGCGGAATAGGACTGCGTTGCCGCAAGCATATCTATCTCTTCCTCCGCCACGTCAACGTTCGGCAGATAGTAGTATCCGTCTTCGTCGGCATCCGGGTGGGTGGGATCGTAAACCGGAGTCGGAGGAGTCTGATCCTCCACCACCTCGGTGAGAAGCACACCCTCAAAGGTCTGCGTTCTGCCGCGTCCGGCAAGTCCCCTGTATTCCTCAAGACGCTTGCCGAGCACCGTTGCGAACTCTATCGAGGTAAGGCTCACATCCGGAGCCTTGCGGTAAGTCCTGTTCTCGGTGAATACGACGTTCTGCCTTACATAAGGACCGCCGTTCGCCGTCCGTGTGGTGTCCGCGTTCGCAACGTTCTGCGCTATTACGTCCATTCTCGCGCGTTCCGCTATCATTCCGGAAACGGCTATGTCAAGATTGCTCAGAAATGCCATTTAAAGCTCCTTTCCCGTGTCACGGCTTATGATTTTCTCATTGCCGTTCTCATCATGTTGAATTCGGAGTTTATCTGATTGATGAGAGCTTCGTACTGTATCGCGTTCTTCGCGAAAAGAGCCTCCTGCGTATCCGCGTCAACGTTGTTGCCGTCCGGCTGGTCCGCGACCTTCTCATCCGTGTATATCACAGACGCAAGCTCCAGACGCTTTTTGCCCGTCTTTTCGCCCGCCTCGTCCAGCTTGTCCTTCAGAACGCCGGCAAAATACAGGTACTTTGCCTTGTAATCGGGCGTATCCTGATTGGCTATATTCTGTGCGATGACTGCCTGCTGCTTTGAAAGGAGCGAGAGCCCCTGTTCCGCTATGCGGAATGAATTGGTGTCAAACAGTGCCATTGTGACCTCCGTATTTTACCGGCGCGGCACATGAACACAGTCTGTTGTGCCGCATATAGATTTATTATACTACATATCGTGACTATTTTCAACACATTAAGTGTAATTTTTTGCGTTTTCCGATCATTTCCAGTTTCTGCTGTAATCGAGATTGTCCGGCATGACACGTTTTTTCGGCCTGCGGCGCACGAAATCCGCTTCCCTGAAAACGTACTTTTTCGGCGGCGGCATCTCGCCGTACCGCTTTTTCGCTTCCGTCAAAGCCTTGCAGAGACTTTCCGGTCTGCCGAACGAGGCGGGTATCACGGCTTCGTCCAGCTCCTCAAAGCATCCGACGTTCAGCCACATTCTGTCGAACTCGCAGTCTCCGCCCCGGACATGATATCCGAGAAAGTCGCTGTCCATCGAGTATTTCCGTATCTTTCCGCGGATCATTATGTTCCTGCCGTTCTCGGAGGGTTCCGCGGAAACGAAAGTTCCGAACGGTATCACATACAGATCCCGGAATACGGTAGGATACCCGTTTATGCGGGCATCGCCGGCATACAGGCTCACCGCCGCGAACTTCAGCTGGATATCCGCGTAGGTGTATCTGCTGTGGCGCGCCGCCTTTCTGTCGGCGGAAAATGCGGTGAAAAGGCACAGCGCAAGCCCGATAATAACAGAGCCTGCCGCGGCGAACGCGAGTACGGGCGACGGCGCAGAGTTCTCGGAACCGAACATACCGAAGAACAATATGATAAACGATATGACAGCGGCTTCGGCAAAGACCGAGCCGATAAGCGTGAGCCATACTGCCTTCCGCCGTGCGAAACGGGAAGTATGGCAGTGAAAGTACGACCGCACCTCCGCACCTCCGTTCCGATCCGACCGCCGGCCGTGATCCTCATTATCGTCGGGATTTACGTCTGCTGCCGCCGCAGCGGAGAGACAAGTTCACATTTCGGGATATATACCTATATTTAATATATTATACAATTTTTTGTTCCGTTTGTACAGCGTTTTTAAAAATTTTTATGTCTTTAAGCATTTTAAACAAAATTCCTCTCTTTTTCGATTTGAATTCAAGACTTAAATTGTTAAAATTGACGAATATTCTGTAACTTATGACGGTTTTTGCGTTCCGGCAAAAAAAATCGCGGTCGGCTATTGACTTTTTTGTGCATTTTAATGTATAATTAATAATAAGCGATTGTGCCCGCATGTTTCGTGCGGGTGCGTCTTGAGTGCGCGGAAGGAGGGATGCGCATGCTTGATACGAGCGGAATAGTCAGTGTCCGCATTACAGGACTCGACGGCCGACTGATGCTCGAAACAGACAGTGAGCACTTCTCCTTTCCAAGAGTTTTCGTGCATAACGTCCCAGTAAACAATATCATTATGATAAAGGGCAAGGATATGCCGGAGTACGATGCGGATCTCGGAGTATATGTCATTGCGAATATGAAGAACGGCGACCGTATCCGGTATATGGGACGTGTCAAGATGTCGCTGGAAAATCAGCTGAATATCCAGATCAGGGACGATACCAGCACTCTTATGGAGGAAAGGCGCAAATACTTCAAGGTACAGTCCGACTTCAAATGCGTGATAAGCGGCTACGAGCGTGATAATATGACGTTTGAGCTTGAGTCGCCTATTATCGCCGTGATCAAGAATGTCAGCATCGGCGGAGTTTTCATCGAAGGGACCGACCCGCCGTTCCGCAAGGACGATATCCTGCTGCTCAACTTCAAGGTTGACAGGGAGATCGTAAGCGCGGTGGTCAGGGTGCTGCGGCTCCAGCTGTTCTACGACGGGCGGCTTGAGGGGTATGGCTGCGAGTTCACAAACGTCGATAAAAAAATGGAGGGGCTTCTCGCAAAGCTCGTCTATAATATTCAGCTTCAGCAGCGTCAGGAAAAGCTGGAAAGAGATTTCCGGCGTTCTGAGGCGCAGAAGCGGATAAAAGGCTCTTAACGGGAAACCGCGGGAGCATTCCGGCACAAGCCGGGTACGGCAGATACAAAACATCTGCCGAATACACACGATAGGAATGGTATGGGTATGAATATCAAAGTAAAAACCGCCCTCAGGGCAATACTTATCGGTTCCACCGTTTTACCGCTGGTCATTCTGGCGATAGTTGCGGCAACGCAGATCTTCGGATTCTCGAAGACGGTGATCGGTGATGAGGCAGCGACAGCCGGTGCCGCACAGAGTGCAGCGATAGCGAATATCGCCGGCGAGTACATGAGCGACGCGGCAGGTTATGCGGGAATGACCGTATTTAACTCCTCTGTCACGGACATGAACGCCGCAAAAGCCGATCTCGACACTATCAGCACGGCTGCAAAAGCGGGCGGTTCCGTTCTTGACGTGGTTGTCAGCGGAAAAGACGGCAGCGTTCTTTACAGCAGCGGCGCGGCGGCAGTAGGATCACGCTTCTTCGCGATAGACGACAGCGCGGCATCAAAGACCTCCGCTTTTGTTTCCAAATTCTTCCTGAATGAGGCTACCTACAAGAAGAATGTATTCGCCGCAACGGCTCCTCTTTCGGAGGGCGAAGGATTCGTCTCCATAGTTGTTGACGCAAACAAGATAAGCGATCTTATCGGCGCTTCCTCTTTCCTCGGACACGGTTACCTTGTGATCGCGGACAAGGACAACGCTTTCAACTACAACGGAAATCTTACCTCTGCGAGCGGCGATCTCTCCGCTGTTGTACAGCCCGACGTTGCGTCTATGATCTCCACATCTGTCGGTGATGCCGGTGAAAAGCTCTCCGGCGGCGAGTACCTCGGTGCTTACGGTCATGTGGGCGGCACACCGTGGGTATGGATCTCCCTCTATCCCGCTTCCGAGGCTACAAGCTCGGTAATGCTGATATTCATCGTAGGTATGGTAATAATCGCAGCACTTATCCTTGTCTGCGTACTTGTAATGGTAATAGCTACACAGAAGGTCATCGACCCGATGCTCGGTATGCTCAAGACAATGAAGGAGATCAACTCCGGAAACCGCAGCGAGCGTATCAACACAGAAGGTATGGGCAAGGAATTTGCCGGAATGTCCAACATATTCAATGAGATGATGGACGAGTCGATGATGAGCGAAGAGCTTCACAAGACAGTATCGGATATTTCCGACAATATGCTGTTTGAATGGGACTTCGCAAAGGAATCCATGTTCGTATCCGACAACTTCAAGGAGCGCATCGGTCTCAACGTAAGCGGTGTTACGCTCAATAACGGTAAGTTCCTCGACTCCCTCATGGACGAGGATGATTCCGAGAAGTACAAGAGAGACATGAACAACCTCTTCAAGGACAAGGGCGATATCGGCGGCGAGTACAAGATCAAGAATGCGCAGGGTCAGGATATGTGGGTATCCATGAGAGCCCGCTGCATCACCGACCGTCTCGGCGAAGTTCTCCGTGTTATCGGAGTCCTCACGGATATCACAAGCGAGAAGAACGCGACACTCAAACTCGCGGAGCGTGCAAGCTTCGACTTCCTCTCGCAGCTGTATAACAGAAACACATTCGAGCGCGAATTTGCTTCAGAGATCGAAAGAAGCACCGGCAAGAAGGTCGCTGCGCTGTTCATAGACGTCGATGACTTCAAGTTCATCAACGACCGTTACAGCCACGCTGTCGGCGATGAGGTAATCAGATTCGTTGCTGACGTGATCAAGAGCAAGACCGGCGAGTCCGGATTTGCGGGTCGTTTCGGAGGAGACGAGTTCGTTCTCTGCGTACCCGACCAGAATATGATAGAGAATGTCGAAGTTCTTTCAATGGATATCATCGACGACCTGTACAGCGGCTACTACTCCAAGTCCGTTGATACGACCCTTAACATCAAGGCTTCTATCGGTATTGCTATCTATCCCGAGCACAGCCAGGATCCTAAGGAACTCGTAGGCTGCGCCGATGCCGCGATGTACTTCGTTAAGAAGAACGGTAAGGCCAACTATCATATCTACGAACCCGAGGACAGCAACCTCGAAGGTAACTACACTTCTTCAATTTAATTACAGTATGACACGTTACGCGGCTGTGTGAGAGCGCAGCCGCTTGTGTTTTATTTCAGCATTGAGAGGATACTATGGCAAAAGTCATCACATTCACAAATCAGAAGGGCGGAGTCGGAAAGACCACGACCTGCGCCGGGCTCTGCGGCTGTCTTTCAAGAATGGGCAAGAAAGTGCTCGCGCTTGACCTCGACCCGCAGGGAAACCTGAGTTTCAGCCTCGGAGCCGATACGGATTCGTCATACACGATATACGACGTGTTCAAGAGCCGCGCCGATATATACGACACGGTGCAGCACTGCAACTGCTGTGATGTCATACCGGCGAACATACTCCTGTCGGGTGTGGAGCTCGAACTCACGTCCGTGGGGCGCGAATATATCCTCAAAGAGCATCTCTCCACGATATCCGACGAATACGACTATGTGCTTGTCGATACACCGCCGGCGCTCTCGATACTCACGATAAACGCCTATGCGGTGTCAAATCAGCTTGTGATACCGATGGTGCCGGAAATACTGTCGCTGCAAGGAATAGCGCAGCTGAAAGAGACGATATTCGCGGTAAAGAAGTACTATAATCCCGCTCTGGAAATACGCGGCATACTGCTAAACAAGTATTCACCGCGTCTTGTGCTGACGAAGGAGGTCGAGGAACTTGCGAACATCATCGCGGAGCAGCTCGACACCGATGTATTTGAGCAGAAGATAAGCGGAAGCGTTATAATAGCGGAGGCTCCGGCGCACGCAAAGACGATAATCGAGTACGCACCGAGATCGAAATCCGCACGGGAGTATATGGATCTCACTTACGAGATACTCGGACTTGAAAAGCCCAAGCGCACCGAACAGAAGCTCGGACGCGGACGTCCTCCCAAAAACAGACCGGTACAGATATAATACCGGGATCTCAGACGCGGAGTGACTCAGTCCGGCATCTTTGACCGGAAAGTATTCCGGGACAATATGTTTTTTGAGGGGATATGAATGGCACACACGGCAAAAACGGGGAAGGTACTCGGACTTTTCGACGGCACACAGGGGCAGGCAGCGTTGACAAATCCCGCTTTCAAGGCACCCGAAAGGGAAGCGGTGCCGACGGTGTTTGTAAAATCGGAGAACGGGACGCAGTTTGTAAATATCCCTTTCCTGCTGATAAACGAGCAGGTCGGCAGCATTATGGAGCGCTTTCATTGCTGCACCTGCGATATCTGCATTTCGGCAGTCACCGCGGAATGTCTTAAGAACCTGCCGGAGCGGGTAGTCCGTGCAAAGCGGAAATCCGACGCGGACGAGGTCAACCGCACCGCAGCTGAGATGCGAAGCGAAGCCATACGGGTCATCACGAAGGCTGTTATGTTCGTAAAATCCAATCCAAGACATTAAAGAAACGTACTTCCCTTTTTCGAGGACCGTAATACATCTTTAGCAAAATATAAAAGACTGCTGATATTTTTCAGCAGTCTTTTTTCTGTACAGATAACTTTCTCTCTTTGCTGCGAAGCAATTGATTTTTTTGGAAAGAGGTTTTCCAGAAATCTATGCCGCAAGAAAGAGCACGATCCTGCACTTTTTTACAGGCAGTATTGTTTTCCGTGTTCCGGTCAGAATGCCGCGGCGGCTTTTTCTGCGGCAAGTCCGCAGCGGTATGACTTCATATACGCGTTGATGCCGTCGATATCCCGCTGCTGCGGAGATACGGTGCTTCCGCTCATGCCCGCGAATACACGGCTGCCGAGGAAGCCGGTGAGTGTTTCGGCCTTGTCACTGCGCCCCATGAACGCCGCAAGCAGGGCAATACCCCACGCGCCGCCCTCTCCGGCGCTGCTCATAAGCGTGATATCCGTATTGAGTGCCGCCGCAAGTATGCCCTGGCTCGGTACCGGATCCTTGAACAGACCGCCGTGCGCATAGATCATATCGAGAGCGACCTTTTCCTCGCCGGTAAGAATATCCATTCCCGTCTTGAGTGTAGCGACACACGAGTAAACAAGGCTTCTCGCAAGGTTCTGTATTGTGAATGGGGAATCAGGGTCGCGCATAACGAGAGGTTTTCCGCTTGATGTGCCGGTCACCGGCTCACCGGCGTAGTAGTTGTACGAAATGATATTCCCGCAGTCCGGGTCGCCCTCCGCCGCAAGCTCGTAAATCATAGAATACAGCTTTCCCTTGGGCATATCTGCGCCCGCTTTTGCGAGCAGTCCGCCGAACACCTTTACCCACGCGTCGAAGTCGGTGGTGCAGTTGTTGCAATGCACCATTGCGACAGGGTCACCGTTTGGTGTGGTGACTATGTCTATCTCTTTATGCGCGGAGGACAGGTTCTTTTCGAGCACGATCATAGAGAAGATAGATGTTCCCGCAGAGACATTTCCCGTTCGCGGAGTAATGCTGTTCGTGGCAGCCATACCTGTCTGCGCGTCGCCTTCCGGCGGACAGAGCGGAACTCCCGCGCCGAATGTCCCCGTAGGGTCGAGCAGTCCGGCACCGCTTTCGGTAAGCGTTCCCGCACATTCACCGACGGGAACTATCTCCGGCAGTATATCGAGCAGTTTCATTCCGAAGTCCGTGTCTCCGGCCAGTCTGTCGAACTTCCGTACCATTTCCGCATCGTAGTTCTTTGCATCGGGGTCGATAGGGAAGACACCAGACGCGTCACCTATGCCTATGACCTTCCTGCCGGTCAGCAGGTAATGCACATAACCTGCGAGTGTAGTCATAAAGCGGATATCTCCGATGTGCGGTTCCTTATTCAGTATAGCCTGATAAAGATGTGCTATGCTCCAGCGCTGCGGGATATTGAACCCGAATTCGGCAGTGAGCTTATCCGCTGCTTCTTCGGTCATGGTATTTCTCCATGTACGGAACGGTACAAGCAGATTGTCGTTCCCGTCAAAAGCGAGATAGCCGTGCATCATCGCGGAAATACCCATTCCCGCGGCTTTTGTCAGCTTCACGCCGTATTCACTCTCTACGTTCTTCATAAGGTCGGCAAAGCAGGACTGAAGCCCGTTCTTCACCGCATCGAGCGAGTAAGTCCATACGCCGTCAACAAGCTCATTCTGCCAGTCGTGAACTCCCGACGCGAGAGGCGAGAAGCCGCTGTCTATAAGTACAGCCTTTATTCTCGTCGAGCCCAATTCAATGCCTATGACAGCCTTGCCGTCAAGTATCTCATTTATCTTTTCCGTCTGCTGCATTTGTACTCTCCTTGACCTCCGATTCCTTTGACGAATTGTTCTTCTTCTTGCGGCGCGATATTATAACGCTCTGTACAACGAGGAATATGCACAGCATAGCCGCAATGGTTATTCCCGTCCACCATGCCTGATCGAGTCCGACTGAGGAAACTATGGTCTGTATCAGCGCAAGGGACATCGTTCCGAACAGTGTGCCGATTATGTTGCCGACACCGCCCGTCAGCATGGTACCTCCGATTATGGAGGAAGCTATCGCGTTCATCTCCGCACCTGTAGCGTGCGACGGCGAACCGGAACCGACGTGCATGAAGTACACGAAGCCGCCGATACCCGCAAGAAGTCCGCAGATAACGTAGGACATGAACGTTGTGCGCTTTACATTGATACCGAGCATCAGTGCGCTCTGTCTGTTGCCGCCTACGGCATAGAAGTTGCGTCCTGTCTTTGTCCATTTGAGGACTACGAACAGTATCGCGACTATCAGCAGAGCCACTACAACGCCTATCTCAACATACGCGTCAACGTAGTTGCCCTTCTTGTTAACGGAGCCGAGCAGCGGTATGATAAGTCTTGTTTCCTTAAGTCCCACAAAGCCCTCATTCGCAACGTTGAACGGATCCTTGTTTACGATAGTGGTCATGCCTCTTGCGAAGAACATTCCCGCGAGAGTAACGATGAACGGCTGTATTTCGAGGTAGGCAACGAGGAATCCCTGAACAAGTCCGAAAGCGAGTCCGATGCCTATGGCAAGGAATATCGCGCCTATCACGTCGCCGCCCTGCTTGTCGAGCAGCACAGCACAGCTCATGCTTACGAGAGCGGTGACACCGCCGACGGAGATATCTATACCTCCGGTTATCATAACGAGCGTCATTCCGCACGAAAGTATGATCAGCGCCGCATTCGCATTAAGAAGATTGAACAGTGTCTGCGGCTTTAAGAATCCCTCCTGAAGGAACGCGACCGCGCAGACATACATAACAATGAATACCGCGACAGTTATTGAAGTAAGGAGGTTGGTATCCGTCATATTGCCGAGCAGACCTTTGCGTCTGCCGGATATAGCTTTTGTTGACATATACGGTTACCTCCTTACGCATGATTTTCCGCGGTCTTCGGAGCGCGGAGCTTCTTTGCGAGCCTTGATATCTTTTCTCTTACCACAGGAGCGCTGAAAACTACCAGCGCGATAACTACGACAGCCTTGTAAGCGGGAAGCGCCGTGGCCTGGACATCAAACTTATACAGCGTTGTGGTAAGGAACTGTATAACGTAAGCGCCGAGTATCGAAGCCGCCATATTGAACTTACCGCCGCTCAGCGAGTTGCCGCCGAGCGCTACCGCAAGGATAGCGTCCATTTCAATATCCTTGGCTATAACGGAGTAGTTGATCGTCGAAAGACGGCTGACCTTGATAAGTCCCGTTACCGCTACGCAAAGACCAAGGATAACGTATGTGCAGAGCTTGATAAGCTCAGGGTTGAGTCCGTTTAAGCGGGAGGTCTGCTCGTTGATGCCTACGGACTGTGAGTATAGTCCGATGTTGGTGAACTTGAGCATCAGCCATGTCAGTATGAAGCAGAGTATGGCGATGATGAACGGTGTGGGTATCGGTATTCCGGGAATATATCCGCCGAAGTACTTGAATTCCTCGCCGGGAACGATAGGAAGCTCGTTGTTGTTTATCCATGCGGCGATAGAGCGTCCCGCCGTGAAGAGTATCAGCGTAGCGACCATGGGCTGTATGCGGAAGTAGGCAACAAGAACGCCGTTGAAAGCGCCGAATGCCATAGAAGCAGCTGCTGCCACAATAAAGCCAACGATTATGGGAGCCTGCATCGTCTCAGGTCGGGTATCCGTACCGCAGAGCACGCGCAGCAGCACGCTTCCGCTTATTGCGATAGCCGCGCCCACGCTGATATCCTGTCCTCTCGACGACGCCGTTACGAGCGTCATGCCGATAGCGAGGATAGCAAGCTCCGAGCCGTTGTCTATGATCGTTATGAGCTGTCCGGAAAGTACCGGGTAGCCCGCGCTGTTGTTATTTAAGGTAATGGCGAAGAATGACGGGTCGGCAACAAGATTGAATATCGCGAGGAGCATCAGTGCGGCAAACGGTATGAAGATCTGGTTTCTGAACAGTCCCGCGATGACCGAGCCTCCGCCGTTGGGGTCGAGTCTTTTTGTCATTTCCTGTCACCTCCGGCAATTGTTTCCATGATAGTGTTCTGTGTGAGCTGGTCGCCCGTAAGCTCTCCGACGAGCTTTCTGTCGCGCATGACGAGCAGCCTTGAACAGGTGCGCAGCATCTCGTCCGTTTCCGACGAGATGAACGTTATGCTCATACCCTCCGATGCGAGCTTAAGAACGAGCTTCTGTATATCGACCTTCGTTCCGACATCTATTCCTCTTGTCGGCTCGTCGAGTATCAGATATTTCGGATCTGTGAGCAGCCACCTTGCGAGTATTACCTTCTGCTGATTGCCGCCGGACAGCGACTTTATGGGTGTGTTAACGGACGCGGTCTTTATATCGAGCAGCTTTATGTACTTGTCGGCAAATTCCGTAGCCTTCGCTCTGGAGAAGGGTTTGAAGAATCCGGTCTTTACCTGAAGCGCGAGGATTATGTTCTCACGCACGGACAGGTCACCGACGATGCCGTCGCGCTTTCTGTCTTCAGGCAGATATGCGATGCCGTTCTTCATTGCTTCCTTCGGCTTTGTTATCTTTACCGGCTTACCGTTCATCTTCACGGTGCCGCTCGTTACGGTATCGGCTCCGTAGATAGCACGGACACACTCGCTTCGTCCGGAACCCAGAAGTCCGGTGAAGCCGTTGACCTCGCCCTTTCTTATCCTGAAATCAAAGGGCTTGATACCCTCGGTGCTGCAAAGGTTCTCCGCTTCATATACGGGTGTGCTGCCGTCGTCCTTGTAACCCGCGGAATCGTTCTTGATATCCGCCATATCGTCGAGCTCCTTGCCGAGCATCTTCGATACGAGCTGTACACGCGGCAGGTTCTCGATCTCGTATTCGCCAACAAGCTGTCCGTCACGCAGTACGGTTATCCTGTCGCAGACCTCATACACCTGGTCGAGGAAGTGAGTTACGAAAATAATCCCGACTCCGCGTTCTTTAAGCTGACGCATCAGCTTGAACAGCTTTGCGACCTCCGATTCGTCAAGTGAAGATGTCGGTTCGTCGAGTATCAGCACGCTGCACTCCATATCAACGGCTCTTGCTATTGCTATCATCTGCTGAACCGCGATAGAGCAGCTCGCAAGCTGCTGTGTGGGTCTGACCGCTATGCCGAGCGAGTCGAGCAGCTCCGCAGAGCGCTTGTTCATCTCCCGCCAGTTGACACCGGCACCCTTGCCTCTGCCGATAAAGATGTTCTCCGCGACCGACAGATTCGGGCAGAGTGATATTTCCTGATATACCGTGCTTATGCCGACACGCTGTGCCTCCTGCGGCGAGCGTATCTGCACCGCGCCGTCGTGACCCTTGATGAAGATGTCGCCTTCGTCCTTTACATGAACGCCTGTGAGCACCTTTATCAGCGTGGATTTGCCGGCACCGTTCTCTCCCATGAGAGCATGGATCTCTCCCTCGCGAAGAGTAAAATCAACATTTTGCAGCGCCTTTACGCCCGGGAAGGATTTATAGATCCCGCGCATTTCCAAAAGTGAGCCTTCGCGCATTCCTTTTCCTCCTGTCATCGTACAAAAAGTGCGGGGACATACAGATCTCTATATGCCGCACCGCACTTTCATCGTCTTATTGAATTACCGCCGTATGTCTGCGATCAGATACCGTAGTTGTCAACATCTTCCTGAGTGATAGTAGATGCGTCGAATCCCTTTTCGTCCATTATAATGGTCTTCTGGCTTACTGTTCCGCCGCTCTCGATCGTGTCGATGATGTCCTTGATGTAGGAGGACTGGAACGGGTTGCACTGACCGTCGTAGTTCCAGTTCTTGGCGAGAAGCTCTTCAAGAGCCCACTTGTTGCAGTCAAAGCCCATTACGATAACGTCCTTGCCTACGCCGTGAGAGATGTTAGCCTTATCGAGAGCCGCAACAGCGCCCTTAGCCATATCGTCGTTCTCCGCGTAGATAACGTTGAAGGACTTGCCGGAGTCGATAGCGGACTGAACGATCTGCTGAGCCTTCTCTGCGTTCCATTCAGCAGTCTGCTGTGTTACTATTGTCCAGCCCTTTTCCTTGGCTGTTGTATCGAGAGCGCCCGAGCGTCCCTTCTGTGCAGCGGAGCCCATAACACCCTGGAGGTGGATTATCTCATATTTGTCAAGGCCCTGACCTACGAGCCAGTCAACCGCGGTCTGACCTTCCTTAGCCATATAGGAAACTATGGAAGCTTCATAAAGACTTTCATCGGCATCGATCGTACGGTCGAAAAGGATAACCTTTACGCCTGCGGTCTGTGCATCCTTAAGCACTGTATCCCAGCCTGCTGTATCGGCAGCGGAAAGGAGCAGATAGTCAACCTCGTCCTGAATGAACTTCTGAGCCGCTGTGATCTGCTCGTCGTTCTTGAGGGAGTATGCGAAGGAAGCGTCAAATCCGTTTTCCTTGCAGAAGGTCTTCTGAAGATCCTTATCGTTTGCTGTACGATATCCGGACTCATTAGGGTCGTTGTTGATGATGCCGACCTTGATGAGCTTACCGCTCGAAGCCGTGTTGTCAGCAGCGGGAGCAGCGGGAGCCTGTGTAGCGGCGGGAGCGGAATTACCGCAGCCTGCGACCATTGCCATGCAGAGCATTGTGCTTGCGGCAGCCGATAAAAGTTTTCTTAATTTCATAAAACATTCCTCCAATTGATCAAAGTTGTCGAACTTTATTATAACGAAACCTCAGCCTCGTTAATAACTTGTATTCTCATTATAAACAATTTGTACATACATTTATACCTACAATCTTTACACAAAGGTTTAATATTTTACGAAGATATTAAGATTTGTTATAAATGTGACAAACATCTGTTACGAAACAGGTCATTCAGCATACATTTGCGCTGCTCTGGAACTGCCTCGGTGTCTGACCGGTATGCTTTTTGAAGATCTGGCTGAAATACTTGTAATCATGGAAACCGACCTCATACGCTACCTCATACACCATTTTCGACGTGCAGCACAGCAGGCTCTTTGCCTTGTTTATCCTTACGTCGGTAAGGTAATCCGAAAGGTTCTGACCTACCTCTTTCTTGAACAGACCGCTTAAATACGCGGGACTCAGCCCCACCTCATCCGCAACGCTGCGAAGAGAAATGTCGTAATTCATATAGTTGCGGTCGATATAGGCCTTTGCCTTTTCAACGGAGTCGGAAACGCTGTCCCTGACCGATTCCGCGCGCCAGATTATGCACTGGCTGATGGTTTCGTACAGGTATTCCGCCATTTTACCGGCACCGATCATCTTCTTCTCAATATCTCTCACCGTACCGAACCGGCGGGTGAACTGCTCATCGGTCACGCCGATCTCCGATGCGAAGTCCTTTGCCGCGACAAATATGTCCATACAAATGTACAGCCTCACCATAAAAGACTGGATCCCAAAGAACCCTGTCTGTTTCAGCACATCGTCAAGTACCTGTCCGCAGGAGTCGAGGCTGCCGCTGCGCAGAAGCTCTTTTATCCTGTCCGTGTCCGGTCTGATGATATCGCCCGCGGTCTCTCTTACCGCCGTTGCCGCCATGCCTCTCCCTCCTTTTCCGTTTTTGCGGGTTCTGCCTTATACCCGCTTTACCGATTCTCTTACGACCAGTTCCGGCGTGAAGAGAATATCGTGCTGTATGAGATCAGGTGTCTCCATGCGCCGCAGAAGCGCCTCTGCCGCGGCTTCACCGAGCCGTCCGTGCGGATGATGCGCGGTTGTAAGCGGTATATCACAGATAGCGGCGTATTTTGAGTCGTCTATTCCCACAACCGAAACGTCGTCCGGAACTCTTATCCCGTTGTCGCGGCAGAATTTCAGCATTCCCAGCGCGAGCATATCGTTGAAGCAGACAACGGCTGTCGAGTTTTCAAGCATATCGAGTATGCGCCGCTTATCGTAGCCGAACATCTTCGAGCCGTCCTCCGCCGCATACCACAGCACATTCTGCTCCGCGTCCGTTTTTCCGTGTGCAAGACAGCTTTCCGCAAAGCCGCGGTAGCGCTTGTGACCCTGCATATTGTCAAAAACGAAAAGCCCGGATATCTTTGTGTGTCCGCGGTCAAACAGATAGTCGGTGACTATCCTTCCGGCAGCTGTATCGTCCATTGCGACATAGGGGAAATCCGACCATTCGTACTTCGCGTTGAAGAAAATAAGGGGTATCCCGCTGCTCTTTATCTGATCGTAAAGCTCGATATTCGGATTCGGAAGAGCGCTCTTGGAAGGCTCGACAATGAGCCCGCGCACTCCGTTGGCGAGCATACTTTTCAGTGCCGACGTTTCTTCCGAAACGAGGTTATGCGTAATTGCAAGCTGTATCGGGCAGCCTGCGTCATTCAGCACGCTTTCGATGCCGGTGATGATATGCGGAAAGATATAATCGCTGAAATATGTGGAAATAACGCCCACATTCCCGGCAGCAGTGCGCAGCGGTGCGGCCGCCTGTGCTCCGCTGACGAATGTGCCGCTTCCGCGGACACGCCGGATAACGTCGTCGCCCTCAAGTTTGAGCAGCGCCTGTCTGACAGTCTGTCTGCTTACATTATGTATCTCGCACAGCTCTTTTTCGGTCAGAAAGCGGTCATTGGGCTTGAGCTTTTCAGCGGCTATATAATTCTTGACCCAATCGACAATGGCAAGGTATTTATAATCCTCCATATCAGCTCTCCTTTCCGGTTGTATACGCCAAGCAATACTTCTTTGTATAAATGATATCACATTTTATGGTATTTGTAAATACAACTTCGGGATAAAAGAACAAATTTGTACACACTTTCAAAACAGCCACACGCAGTTTGTACACATTGCACAAATTCGCTTTCAACCGTTGAAAAGCAAGAGCGCCCTGCACACGCAGGGCGCTCAGTTTGGTATGCTTTCCTTTTACAGCGACACTTATCCTATATATTGCTTATTCCGCATATCTCTTCAAATACTGCCTGCATCCCGTTCACGCCGGGGATATGTGCGCTGTCGGGTATTACCTTGCAGGTAAGGTATGGATTCCCGGCTTCCTCAACAAAAGATACTATACTGTTCGTGCAGGTCACTATATCCGTCTCTCCCTGTATTATGCGATACGGAACAGACACGCTTTTCAGCGTTTCGCGCAGATCGATCTCCGAAAGTTCTTTAATAAGGCTTGTGTTTTTGGCGTAACCGTTCATAACTATTGCCCTGAAATCCCTGAATCTGTAATCGGGGCTTGTCATAATGCCGCGGATAATTTTTCCGGTATCGGCCTTCGGTTCATCGGGATTGTTATAGCCGGATGTGTATTTCCGTATAACGGCGCTGATCTTCATTGCTGTTTCTTTATCGTATATTCCGGACTCGGCGCCTCTTATTGACGCTTTTATATGCTTGGGAGCTTTGGAATTCATTATTGCCTCTATGGCTTCCGGGCTTTGCATCAGCTTATAAAGCACCTGCCCGTATGCAATTACCCCGTCGATAAGACCGGGGCAGCTTTTCAAGGCAAGAGCGGATAAGACTGACCCCCATGACATTCCGAACAGCCAGACCGCATTACGGGGAAATCTGTTTTTTATATACTTTATCAGATCGACCGTCATATTTACAAAATCATTCACGGATATATCATCGGGCAGCCGGGCGTTGTTTATGCCGCAGCCGTACTGATCCCATGATACAAGGATACATTTATCGGTGAATTGCGGGAATAATCCCCTTGCTCCGACACAGAACGGGACAGGCGTGCCGGGACCGCCGTGCAGCGTGACAACAACGGGCAGATCATCGGATCTTCCCTCTGTCAGCACCTTCTGCGGATAACCTCCCAGAACGATTTCTTCGACCGCCGATACTTTGTTTGCTTCAATGACCGCTCTTCTCTCTTTATTCATTCGATCCCCTCATTTCATTCAGAAAATCTTCATACCACTTTACTGTAAAAGACATCATATCCCGTCCGAAACGTGCGGCGGCAAGCTGGAAAAAGATGATCTCCTTCGCTTGTTCGTTCAGCTTTTCGCAGCTGTCCGGATGAATGAACGATTCGGCTTCATCACAGATTAGCTTCAATGCCTTATATTTGGTCTTCAAATCATTGATGTATTCACGAATATTTTCAAGACGGTTTTCGGGATCTGAAAATCCCATAAAATAGATCTTTGACAGTTCGGGGCATTTCGTCCCGCCGCAATCAACGGGACTGTTGATCCAGTTATCGAATTCCTGTCTGCCCGCGTCGGTGATGAAGTATTCTTTTTTATTCCTGCCGTTGCCGCCGATCTCGCGGCAATCTATATATCCTTTGTCAAGGAGCTTCTTTAATGCCGCCTGTATGCTCCCCGTACTGCTGCTGTACATGAGATTCAGCCCTTTGTCGATCCGGTTTCGCAGCTGATAGATCGTCCGGCTGCTGAGTATCAGCAGTCCAAGAATTATATGATCCATACTTATCCCTCCTATGTTACTATTAGTAACATTATTATAGCATAACCGGAAGCAGCTGTCAAGGGGTTTATTCGTTTTTCTGCACGGAGTATTTGCTGCCCTCTATTCATTAAAGGGTACCTCTAAAAACCGCTTTGAAAAGAGAAAATGAGATAGGCGTGTCGTATACAAGGAAAGGCGCCGAAAGCGGGCTGGCGCCCGGTGAGGAGACTTGACGCAGTAGACGGTCACGGCAGGAAGCCGTGGTATTGCCGCCAAAAGCGC
>CACZGM010000060.1 GCA_902780695.1 uncultured Ruminococcus sp.
TGTTCGGGGCTTTTACCGTCCGTTCTTTTATCTTCGTCCTCGGCACATAGATCCAACCGCCCTGATACTGTGCGATGCGGTTCTTGATCGTTTCAGTCTCGTAAAACCACCCAAGCGTTTTCGCTCTGGTCATCTTCGCTCTCGGATTGCGTTCTTTCTGCTCCGCAAGCATAAATTTCAGGTCGATCTTGTGGGCAGGATTATACTCGACAAGCACTCCGAAATCGGCGCACTTCCGCAGAAAATCATCGAAGTCCTCGCTCTCCTTTATGACCTGATCTATCGTGAATTTCAGCTTTGCCTTCCACGATAGTCCCTGACGGTTCATATCCCACTCCCAATGGCTCTTACCCTTGCCCATTTCGGGACGCTCGACAACGGAGAGATGGTGCCGCTTGCACACCTCGTCCGACAGGTCACGGAGCTTCTTCCACGCACGGTCTTTGACCTTGCCCTGATTCATATTCGACTCGAATGTTCTGCCGTTTGCTCGGCTCACATTGTTGAAAATACAGTGGAGGTGAATGTGGTCGGTGTCGGTATGGACTGCAAGGAAATACTGATACTCGCCCTTGAGAAATTTCTCACACAATTCCTTGCCGACTTCCAATGCTCGCTCAGGCGTGATCTCGCAAGGTTTGAAGCTCTGGATATAGTGCTGAGAGAGGACGGTGTTCAGTCCCGTTCCACCAGCTCGGACGGCTTCAAAATCCTTGCTTGCCTGTGCAGGATCAGAGCTGCACCCGTATGTGAATATGAGCCTGCCGTTGTCGGTTTTTTCGGGATTGGCGATATAGGCTAACGCTTTAACCTCAGTAGTTTTGATTGCAAAGAGTTTAGTAGTTGCCAAATCTTGTCCTGCCCCTCCTTGATATTCACGATGTCCTCGGCATAGATCTTGTCCGTGCTGTTCACTCTCACGGCTATCTGATTCACATTGTTGGAGATACTGCCAATGAGCTTGTATATCTTGTCGAACTTCTCCTCGTCAAAATGAACGATGTAGCCCTCAAAGATCATCGCCCTGATGAACTCGCTCCGTGACTTCAATCCGCTGTTTCGGAACTTGCGTTCAATGGCTTCGTACTCTGCTTCGGTTAGGCGTATCTGCATATACCGATTGTGGGGTTCGTTCTCTGCTATTTTTATCCTCTCCTTTCTTTTCGGGGTTCAAGGGGTGTCCCTCTTGCAAGCGGTGTATCGGAACATTCAATTTTTCAGAAATTGTAATGCGGAGATACCGTGCTTGCTGGGTTTGAGTCACGCCCTCTGTGCGTGACTTCAATTTGAGCCTGCGGCTCTTGGAAGTTTCCTCTCTCCGTTAGAGGAATTGGAGCTTTGCGACTGCGGCTGAAAAAGCCCCTCACTTATCAAGTACATTTAATAGAAAAACGGGCAAGAAAAGTATGAGAGTTCACAGAAAATTTACATTTCAAAATGCAGAATACTACAACTTACCGAACATAGTGGTGGTATATACCGAACCCGATTGAAGTCGCCTGAGCAATATGATAGAATAATAAAAGAACCTCACCCATCTGAGGGTTCAGAACAGCGAGGTCTGTTGATGATATTCACCCTGTCCAAATAAGAATTTAGGACAGGGCGTTTGATTGTATGCGGAGGTGCTTTCTATGGACCAGGAGAGGATTATATACATACTCGATTATCTGTCAAGATACACTGATGAAAAGAAGTCGGTTTCTATCAAGGAAATTCAAGACCACCTTGCCAATGTCTGTAATCTGACAAGGGTGAATGATGTGACCATTCGCCGTGACCTTGACAGGCTCACCAATGCGGGTAATCACATCGTTAAATATAACCGTGAGCATAATACAGCTTACTACGCACTGATAGATAAAGGCTTCTCGTTCAATGAGATACGCTTCATTGTGGATTCTATCTCCATAAACAAGTTCCTGACTTCAAAGCAAAAACGGCAACTCATCAAGAAGTTTGAGGGTATGTGTTCAGATGCCGAGATCAGACAGCTCATCAGCAGGATCACTCTCAATGAAAAGTGTTCGCCGTCGCTTGATCTGCTCGAAAACTTAGACCTGATACACAGACTGATCGCTGACCGCAGGAAGATAAACTTTGAGTACGGGAAGTACGATACTGACAAGAAGATAAAGTATTACAAGAAGAAGCGTGACCTTCTGCCTGTGAGGGTGGTATATTTCAATGAGCGTATCTACCTGAAATGCTATAACGAAGCAGATGAACGCTGGCGTATCTATCGTGTTGACCGTATGAGGAGTATCGTGGGAGGTGATGTTTCACACACTCGGCTGCCAAAGGAGAAAAAGCCCGAAGGCTTGGTGACTGATATGTTTGAGCCTGAATACTTTGAGTATGTCACGCTCAGAGTGAAACGGTATCTGCTTGACGATATGCTTGAACATTTCGGGGACTATGCTTCAATTTCCCCATACTCTGAAACTGACGAGAGTGTGACAATTACCGTTCATGTTGGTGTCAATCAGAGGTTCTTTCTTTGGGTAATGAGCTACGGTGACGGTATTGAGCTGCTGTCTCCCGTGAAAACTCGCAGTGAGTATCTTGCTGAGGTCAGAAAAATGCTCGGTGCGTATCCAGAGTTTGAAAAAGAAGAAAAAACAGATTGACTTATAGATAGTTCCGTGGTATAATCATAATATAAACTGAATATCGGGAATGATGTTCTCCCACGGGAAACCGAAACCGCTTATCATAAGCTGATGACTTCTGCGTTTTACGCAATAGTTGTCGGCTTTTTTATTTTTATTGGAGGAATTTCTATGCTGTTATCACTTGCGATCATTTTTCTTGTCGGGCTTTCTGCCGCTGCGCTCTTTGAACGGATAGGCTTGCCACGCATCATCGGTATGCTCGCTATTGGAATTCTTGTAAGCCCCTATGTGCTTGATCTTCTCGATCCGAAAATACTCGGTATATCCTCTGAGCTTCGGCAGATAGCCCTCATCATCATACTGATAAAGGCAGGGCTTTCGCTGTATTTGTCTGACCTGAAAAAAGTCGGCAGACCTGCGGTGTTGATGTCCTTTGTGCCTGCCTGCTGTGAGATAGTCGGGTATGTTGTTTTTGCACCTATCTTGCTTGGGGTAGATCGTATCGAAGCAGCCGTCATGGGGGCAGTGCTGAGTGCGGTGTCTCCTGCGGTGGTCGTACCACGAATGGTGAAGCTGATTGAGGATAAATGGGGTACGAAAAAAAGCATACCCCAGATGATACTTGCCGGAGCGTCCTGCGATGATATTTTTGTGATCGTGCTGTTCTCCACATTTGTAACTATGGCACAGGGCGGCTCGGCAAAGGTCACGGACTTCCTGAATATCCCCATATCCATTGTGCTTGGCGTTCTGCTCGGTGCGGTGGTCGGGAGCGGACTGTATCTGCTGTTTGATCGGTCATATCAGCACAAGCACAAGATAAGGAACAGCACGAAGGTCATTATCCTGCTTGGTACTGCGTTTCTGCTGATGAGCATTGAATCGCTTGTAAAGCCCTATATTGCATTATCGGGACTGCTTGCTGTTGTGGCTATGGCTTGCGTTGTCAAGCTGAAAACGGACAGCAAAGTATCCTCACGGCTGTCCGAGAAGTTCGGCAAGCTGTGGATAGCTGCTGAGGTCATGCTGTTCATACTTGTGGGTGCGGCGGTAGATGTGCGTTATACCTTGTCGGCAGGCGGAATGGCGGTGCTGATGATATTCATAGCCCTTGCTTTCAGGGCTGTGGGCGTGTGTCTGTGTCTGCTCGGTACGGAGCTGAACGCAAGGGAGCGTATCTTCTGCGTGATAGCCTATCTTCCGAAAGCGACGGTGCAGGCGGCTATCGGCTCGGTGCCGCTGTCGCTTGGTCTGCCATGCGGAAAGATCGTGCTATCGGTGGCGGTGCTTGCGATACTGATCACAGCTCCGCTTGGGGCGATAGGGATCGACAGGAGTTATAAGAAACTATTGATAAAAGAATAGCAGAGCTTGACACTCCTGTTCCGCTGTTGTATAATAATACAAGCGTGTTTTTAGGAGGTCATAGCAATGATAGATGAAGTAATAGCCGGAGCAAAGGTCAAGCTCAGAGAGAAGATAAGTGATAGCGTTCCCGTCGGCAGCATCGCCACGGTCTTATACATCGACGATCTCGACAATGTATTCATAGAATGGGTGAGCAATGGTAGGCTGACCTCGTTCTCCAAAAAGAATTTCAAGAGCCTGTTTGAAACGGCATAATTGCAATGAGAAGCCCTCAGCGATGAGGGTTTCTTTTATACAGAACATCAAATTTCAAAAAACATATTGACAAATCTCGATCTGTATGCTATAATATAGAAAATCATCAATATGAGGTGAGCAAATGGAACTGACAAACAAGCAGATCACCGTAATTTTCAAGGCTCTGTGCGATGAGAACAGGGTGCAGATATTCAGGCTTCTGCAAAACGGCGAGAAATGTGCCTGCAAGCTGCTTGAAGCAATGCAGTGTACCCAACCTACGCTTTCGCATCACATGAAGATACTCTGCGACAGTGGTCTTGTGAACGGCAGAAAAGAGGGCAAGTGGATGTACTACTCCATTTCTGCGGAAGGTATGGAAGAAGCCGTGAAAGCTCTGCGTGAGCTGACAAAAGTGTCTGACAGCGGAGAATGCTGCTGTAAATAAAATGTCCGTGGTACCTCGGAATTTTTATTTGCAGTATGTATAGATAAATTCAAATATATTTATTGGAGGTAAACTATGAAACACACAGAAATTGCAAGTGAGCTTTTCTCAAAGCGGTATTACTGCTCTCAGGCGGTGCTTGCGGCATTTGCCGAGGAGCTTGGAATGACGAAGGAACAGGCATTGAAAGTCGGCGCTTGCTTCGGCGGCGGTATGTGCAAGGCTGAGGTCTGCGGAGCGTGTACGGGTGCGCTTATGGCTTTAGGGCTAAAATACGGTATGTGCGAAGACGGTGACTTAGAAAGCAAAGAGAGAGCAAACAGCTATGCCGTGCGTTTTCTTGATGAATTTGCGAAACAAAACGGCTCTTATATCTGCCGTGAGCTGCTTGACTGCGATATTTCCACTGATGAGGGCAAGGCTTATGCAAGGGCAAATGGTTTGTATGCAACAGAATGTCCGAAGATGATAGAGAGTGCCGTGCTGATCGCAGAAAAGCTGATAAACGAATAATTCTGCCGTATGAAAAATACGGCTTTTTATCCCGTAAATAAATCGACTGATTTCAATTTATCTATGGAAGGCGGTGCTTTATGGGAATTTGGGACTTCATACAAGACGAGATTCTCGGTATGAAATGGCTGAACAGGCTTATCGGCTCGTTGCTGAATGCCTGCGGTCTTGATACAAGCGAAAAAATCGGCGGAAGTGTGCAGTTTTTCATCTATGATGTGATCAAGATCATGGTGCTGCTCGGAGTGCTGATATTCCTTATATCCTACATTCAGAGCTACTTTCCGCCTGAGAGGACAAAGAAGATACTCGGACGGTTTCACGGCATCGGTGCGAACTGCATTGCCGCCTTGCTTGGTACGGTCACACCGTTCTGCTCATGCTCATCAATACCGCTGTTTATGGGATTTACAAGTGCAGGACTGCCGCTTGGTGTGACATTCTCGTTCCTTATTTCATCGCCAATGGTTGACCTCGGCTCTCTTATTCTTCTGATGAGCATATTCGGCTGGAAGGTCGCTGTGGTTTATGTGATCGTCGGGCTTGTGATCGCAGTCGCCGGCGGTACGCTGATCGAAAAGCTGCACCTTGAAAGTGAGGTCGAGGAGTTTATCCGCAACGGCAAGAGCATTGACACTCCGCAGAACGAGCTGACAAAGCGTGACAGGCTGAAATACTCATGGGAACAGGTCACGGGAACGGTAAAAAAGGTCTTTCCCTATGTCATAGTTGGTGTAGGTATCGGTGCAGTTATCCATAACTGGATACCCGAAGAATGGGTGATAAAGCTGCTCGGTACTGGCAATCCGTTCGGCGTTATCATTGCCACGATATGCGGAATACCGATGTATGCAGATATATTCGGGTGTATCCCCATTGCAGAAGCACTCGTCGCAAAGGGCGCAAAACTCGGCGTTGTTCTTGCATTTATGATGGGCGTTATCACGCTGTCGCTGCCGTCGATGATCATGCTGAAAAAAGCGATCAAACCGAAGCTGCTTGGCATATTCATTGCTATATGTTCAGTCGGAATTATCCTTGTCGGATATTTCTTCAATATCATTCAAAACTATATCATTTAGGAGGAATATATCATGTCACTGTTTGGAAAGAAAAAAGAAGAAGCAAAAGCTGAAACATCCTGCTGCTGCGGAGGTTCAAAGTCTGCAAGTGAGGTCACATCGACCTGTTGTGGAGAAAAGGTCAATGGTATCTGCTGTATCAAAGTCCTCGGTTCGGGCTGTAAAGCCTGTCATCAGCTTTATGACAACACTCTGAAAGCTGTGGAGGGTATGGGTATCGAGGTCGAGTATGTCACCGATCTGCAAAAGATCATGGAGTACGGTGCAATGTCAATGCCTGCACTTGTGATAAATGAAAAGGTCGTATCGGTGGGTAGGGTTTTGAAGCCTTCGGAGATCTCAGCTATGATAAGCGATATAACGGATAAGTCGGAGTGTATATGATGAATAAACCAAAGGTCGCATTTATCTGTGTGCATAATTCATGTCGCAGCCAGATCGCAGAAGCACTCGGCAAGCACCTTGCAGGAGATGTTTTTGAGAGCTATTCGGCAGGAACGGAAACAAAACCGCAGATCAACCAGGATGCAGTCCGTCTTATGAAGAAGCTCTACGGCATCGACATGGAGCAGACACAATACAGCAAGCTCGTCAGCGATATTTCCACGCCGGATATTGCGATCTCTATGGGCTGCGATGTCGGCTGTCCGTTTATTGGCAGACCGTTTGACGATGATTGGGGCTTGCTTGATCCGACGGGTAAAGATGATGCGGAGTTTCAGCGTGTGATTTCTCAGATTGAAGAAAACATATTGAGATTGTTACAACAAATATCAGAACTTTGAATCCAATGGAATCAAAGTCGGGTGTGAGCTGTTGCTACTGGCAACGGCTCATTTTCTTTTCTGCTGATTGACCTTTTGACCGCACTATGGTATAATTATCCTATACGATGATCTTAGAGGTGGTAATGATGAGGACTTACATAATAGACGGCAATAAGTTTTCAAATATTGAAGGATTTTACGATGAGATAGACCTCATCATGACCAAAGGCATTAGTTTCAAGACCGGACACAATCTTAATGCTTTCAGAGATATTCTTTACGGCGGTTTTGGCTGCCATGAACCGGGAGAGCCGTTTGTGATAAAGTGGCTCAATTCTCAGAAAAGCAGAAAGGAACTTGGCGATACTATAATGTTAGCTATCATAGATAATATCGCTGACCATAATGACACAGGATATGACTGCAAATTGGAACTATACTGATAGAGGATAAGGATATGGCTATTTACATAGTATTTGACGTTGAAACACCAAATCGTGCGAACGACCGTATGAGAGCGATAGGCATAACAGCGATAAAAGATAACAAGATCGTCGCTAACTACTTTTCGCTCGTTGATCCCGAAACGCATTTCGATTACTTCAACACGCAGCTTACGGGCATAGATGCTGATAAAGTCAAGAACGCTCCGAACTTTGCAGAGCTTTGGAAGAAGATAGAGCCGATCATGAGCAAAGGTATCCTTGTTGCCCATAATGCTGTCTTTGATATGAGTGTCCTGCGTTCCTGCCTGCGAAGCTACGGCATTACATGGAAACCCTCTGCTGAATACCTGTGTACGGTTCAAATCGGCAGGCGTATTCTTCCCGATATGAAGCATAACCTCAATGTGATGTGCGATCACTACGGTATCGCCCTTGATCATCATAAGGCGGACAGCGATGCCCACGCCTGTGCGGAGATACTGCTAAGGTACATGGAAAGTGGTGTCGATGTTTCGTCTTACATCAAGAAATACTATCTATAACGAATACCTCAGAGAGCTGTTACACAACGGCTCTTTCTTTTTTGCCGAAATCTCTCAGAAGTACAAATTTCGTCTATCTAAAATGGTATAATAAAAGAATTTGAAGAATTATTCCAGTTATGGAAATTCTGTCGAACTGTTTTGGTATAATCAGGATAGACAAGCATACAGCTCGGTTTTTGTAAGTTCATTGACAGTTCCATACAGACGAATCGAAAGAGATTTTTCTATGGGAGGTGGTAAATGTGTACTGGACAATGACAATAGATCACGCTCTGCATTGATTGCCTTGCGGAATATCTATGCTGTTACAAAAATTGAGAAGTAGTATGCGGCTTCAAACGGCATAAGGGCGGTCTGTGCAGTTACAGGCCGCCCTTTTTTCTATGTGTATATTGTGATGATTTGGAGAAAACTGTGTGATAGCGGAAACGCTTTTTACAGAGAAGAAACTTGAACTTTCATCGCAGATACGCAGTTTTAATGAGATTGACAGTAGATTGAAAGATTTTATCCAAAACCTTAGATTTTGTGGAGAATAGGCGGTTTTCTAAAAAAAGGGCGTTTCAAAAATGAGACACCCTGAAACGGCGCTATATCTTGCTTTTTCGGGTGTGATAGGTCATAATAGAAGTATGCGCACCGAGGTGTGCATAGCCGTATAGTGAACCTATTGCGCAAGGGGTTACTCGATCACTGTATGGAATTGAATATGGTACGATCAAATGAACGAGTGATGTTTGGTTGTCGGACGGTTTATGCCGATTGACAGTCTCACTGTGTTCATTTGCACATTTCCGTCCGACAGGAAAGGACGGAGATGTTTTATGAAAACTACATATAATGATCCCCAGGTGAAGCTGAACACCAACCGTAGGGGCAAGACCGATTATGATATAGTAGTCTATGGCACAAGGAGTCTGCGTAAACAGCTCGAAGATACTGTAGCTGCTGCGATCCGCCGATATATGGAAGAAAAGGAGGTCGGCACAAGAAAGCTGTCCAGACTTACGGGCATTCCAAAGGGTACGATCTCCCGTTACCGTAATGGTACGGCGAAATACGATCCCGACTATCTCTGTGCTATCTGCATCGCGCTCAGACTGCAAACTTGCAGACAGCGGCACTTGTTCAGAATGCTCAACTGGAAGATGCCTGACGAACGTGGCAGAAAGAGAAACAGAGCGTACATCATCAGGGAGTTCCTTGACGGCTGCTTCTATGATGAAAGCTATACGGTCGCACTCTGCAATCAGCGTCTGGTCGATGCCGGAGAAGTGTCCCTCACTCCGCTGTTCCCTCCGAAGGAGGGCAAGTGATGACGGGATTTTTCTATATGCACTTCGGTGATGATGTGCCTAAGAACATTGAAAAGGAGTATAACAGGCTTCTCCTTCACGAACAGTATCTTGAAAAAAAGGAGCAGAAGTATCGCATCCAGACAGCTACTTTTGAAGATGTTATCACTGTATGTCCTGATCCTGCCACTCTTCCCATTAACGAGATTGAACTTGAGCGGGAGCGACTTCATAACGAGCGTCTGAAATATCTTCCTGTTGCTCTCAACCTTCTTAAAGCTGACTATCCCGACCTTTATCGGCTTATCGTAGAGTATTACTACGCAGAGACTAAGACCACTATGGCGGATTTAGGGAAACGCCACGGTCTGACCACTGAAACAGTACGCTACCGAATCAAGTCAGCAAAAGAGAAACTGAAATTATACATCATCATGCACGAAAACAAGGAGTAGAATTTGTGCGCAATAACGATTTTTCTTTTTCCAATGAAAAAAATAGTGAAAATCTTGCCCGATTCTTCAAATTCTGTGCTTGATATTATAGAGGGCGTTCGCTCCATGAGCCAACAAGCTCTCTTATCCTCCTTCCTACACGAAGGTTTACTTTGAGCTGAGGGAACGGCATAGCTACTTTGTCCATTTTCAGGCTGTACCGTTTCCGGAGGTTCGTTTTTCTTTCATTTTTCGATGCTCTATCGAAACTCCTTTCACTACGACAGCAGAGATGCTGTCGGGAGAGCCTGAGCTGACGGCTTGGGTTCTGCCTAAAACATCTCTGAATGCGACAGTTCCATTTCTCCTATTTTCATATTGGCAGGCATACTGCCACTCCTGCGTCGGGGACGGTTCTCCGTTCCCGACATTCCAGGAGTAAATCACAAACAAAAACACCGACAAGATAGAGAGAGGGTGTTCTATATGAATGAAATCACAATTGCTGTGAAATACGATAATGATAATCCTACCGTCAGCGGACGGGAGCTTCATGCCGCCCTTGAGGTCAGGACGCAGTATTCAATATGGTTTGATAGAATGTGCGAATATGGTTTTTCTGAGGGAATAGACTATTATTCTTTTTTGAATAATAGGTCGGACGGACTTGCAGGAAAGCCGAGAACCGATCATCAGCTCACCATTGATATGGCAAAGGAGCTTTGCATGATACAGCGTACCGAGATCGGCAAGCGCTGCCGTGAATACTTCATAAACCTTGAAAAGCAATGGAACAGTCCCGATGCGGTCATGGCGAGAGCATTACAGATAGCAGACCAGAGGCTGGAGCTTGCAAAGCAGCAGAACGGCAGTCTCATTGAGACAACTGCGATTCAGGCAAAGCAGATCGAGGAAATGAAGCCGAAGGCGACATATTGCGATATGGTTCTGCAATCCGCAGGGCTTATGCCCATAACCACTATCGCAAAGGACTACGGAAAGTCAGCAAAGTGGCTGAACAAGTGGCTTCATGAACACGGCATACAGTATAAGCTCGGCAAGGTATGGCTTCTGTATCAGAAGTATGCTGATCGTGGTTACGTTAAGTCAAAGACTTTTACTGTCTTGGACGAGAACGGTGATTCCATTGCCAAACCTAATACACAGTGGACGCAGCGTGGAAGAATGTTCATTTACGAACAGTTGAAGAAAGAAGGTATCCTGCCGCTTATCGAGCAGGACGATAGCTGAAACGCTGTCGGGAGTATCCGTTCATCGGGTACTGCCTATGGTGCTTCTCACACACCTCCTTGTTTTGAACGACGGCTGATGTGCCGTCGGGAGCTTCTATTCCTCGGAGTAGGAGCTGCCAACAGTACATCAATCTTTGGGCATAAAAATAACCGACAGACGATGTATTTACAGCATCTTGAAAACTGAATATGAAACATCAACGCTATTTGTTTTCTTTTTCTTCTTCCTGAGAGATAGGAGGAGCGTTATGCCGAAAAAATCCGTTAGACAGATGTTCAGGAAATATCCTGATGTGGTAACTATACCACAAGTATGCGAAATGCTCGGTGTCAGCCGTAACTACGCATACCTATTAGTAAAGCAGGGAAAGCTCATAAGGCTTGACTTGGGACGTATCGTCAGAGTGACAAAATCCTCTGTGATTGAGCTAAAGGAAAAAAGTTTACAAAAATCGGAGAATTCCCCAGTGTAAAGCGCCGAAAAAAGGATAAAAGCGGTCTGATCGTATTGCATTATATTTGGTTACGCGCTATAATAGAGTAGTCAACAGCAGACTTCTACCGCTTTCAACTCAAAGGAGGATATAAGATATGAAAGCAAGTCTGCCTTACAAATATATTACTTCCGTAAAGAACGGAAAGAACTATGTTGTCTTTGACTATAAGGATCACAGCGGAAAGCGTAAGCGTAAGTGGGTAAACACGGAATTGCCTGTGAAGTGTTCAAAGAAAGCTCTGAAAGAAGCGGTTGAAGCAATCGTCGCAGAGTTTGATAAGAGCATTTCGGAAGGTGAAATCGCTGTCAAGTCTGCAAACGCTGTGCCGTATGCTGTTATGAGTGATGAAACCGCTTCAACTATGCTGCTCGATGATTTCTTTACCGAGTGGCTGACATACATCAAACCGAATGTGGCTCGTACTACCCATCTTTGCTATCGCAAGGTCAGCAAGAGATACATGGAATACATCAACGAAAACTATCCGAACCTTACACTTGGACAGGTCAATCATAACCACATTCAGAACTATCTCAACTACAAACTGGATAGTGGCTGCAAGGGCAGTACCGCAAAGCAGTATTATCTCGCATTGCATTCTGCATTTGCTTACGCTGTAAAAATGGAACTGATACCAAAGCACCCTATGGACAAGTTAGTAGTACCGAGAGCTGAAAGGCATGAAGCTACCTTCTACAATGCTGATGAGCTGAATGAACTGTTTGAGGTTTTCAAAGGAGACAAACTGGAGCTTGTGGTGAACATCGCAGCGTATTATGGTCTGAGAAGATGTGAGATACTTGGTCTGAGGTGGGATGCGATCGACTTCAAGAACAAGACCATCACCATTCAGCGTAAGATAGTAAGCGACTACGACGATAACGGTGAGATGAAGATCTTTGTAGAAACAAGGCTAAAAACCAATTCCACCAGAAGAACACTTCCGCTGATCCCTCACATCGAGGAGATGCTTCTTGAAAAGAAGAAAATGGAAGTCAAGTTCAAAAAGGCTTGCGGAAAGAGCTACAACAAGGAATTTGACGGATTTATCTGCCGTGACAACTATGGTAATATGCTATCGCCAGGCTATGTGACACAGCACTTCCATTACGTCATTACCCGAAACGGTTTGAAGCAACTGCGTTTCCATGATCTTCGCCATTCTTGTGCGAGCTTATTGCTTGCTCATGATGTTCCGATGAAGGCTATTCAGGAGTGGCTCGGACATAGTAATTTTTCTATCACGGCGAATCTTTATAGTCATTTGGAATACAATGCAAAGGTCAACTCGGCTGAAACGATCGCAAGGGTTCTCGGCGGTAAGTCAGAGGATAAATCCGAAGCTGAAAAGCCTGCCGAAAAGAAAAAGACCACGAGAAGAAAGTCAACGTCAAAGGCAGCAAGTAAAACACCGCCCAAAAAGACTGGCGGTAGAAAAAAGAAAAGCGATAATCCCGAAGGCACGGGAGAATCGCAGATGTCAACATTATAGAATATAATCAACGAAAGTGGAATCAAGAAAAAGAAATCAAAAAACGTGTGATTTTGGTAGAAAAAATGGTAGAAAAATAATGTGATTCACGTTTATATTATCTACCAACAACTCTCTGAAACCCAGTCAAATCGGATAAAACAGAGAATTGTTACTAAGGAATTCATATAATAGAGTAGACAAATGCACTATTATATGGTATAATATAGCTACTAATTACAGAAAGGGCGACCACAATGACCTACAAAGAAAGCTTTATCAGATTTATGGCAGACTGCGGAGTGCTTACATTCGGAGAATTCACTCTGAAAAGCGGCAGAAAGGCTCCGTATTTCATCAACACCGGTAATTACAAGACGGGCAGACATCTGTCGGAGCTCGGCAAATATTATGCCGAGTGCATCAAGGAGAACGGTATAGAAGCCGATACTCTTTTCGGACCGGCATACAAGGGCATACCGCTTGCCGTAAGCGCTGCGACAGCACTTTATGACAAGTTCGGCATGGACGTGAGCTACTGTTTTGACCGCAAGGAAGCAAAGGATCACGGCGAGGGCGGAATGTTCGTCGGGAAGCAGCTTTCCGACGGCGAAAAAGTAGTTATAATCGAGGATGTAATGACCTCCGGAAAAGCGCTGCGTGAAGTGCTTCCGAAACTCAAGGGTGCGGCGGACGTGAACATCACAGGAATGGTGATAACCGTTGACCGCATGGAGAAGGCGCTTGACAGTGATATGAGCGCGGTACAGTCCGCGTACAGCGAGTTCGGCGTAAAGGTGTACTCGATAGTTACGATCAATGACATAATCTCCGCTATCGAGAACGGTGTCGTTGAGGGCAGGGAATACCTCTCCGCGATGAAGGACTACCGTGCGGCGTACGGAGTGGAATATTAAATTTCATCAATGTCGTTTTTCCCTCCGCAGGCGGCGGAAAATAATAATTGTCCGTATAAAGATCCGGCATTAAAAAAGACCGTTGTTATTTGAAAAAACAGCGGTCTTTTTATGGTTCTGAAAAATCGGGACGGATAACGAACAGTGAATAATGAATAATGTTGGTCGTCACTTCGCGACAGATCATGATTTGATATACTTATTCTCAAATTCGTCCGTGGGTATCGGCTTATCGAAAAGATAGCCCTGCATCTCGTCGCAGCCGTATTCGGAAACGGCGGTCGCTTCCTCCTCGGTCTCGACGCCCTCGCAGACGATCTCAAGATGTATCTCGTTGAGTATCTTTATGATACCCTTCATAAGGTCGCTGCCGCGGGAGGATTTAAGGCTCTCCTTAACGAAGCTCTTGTCGAGCTTTACAACATCGACCGGCAGAACGCCGATAAGGCTGAGTGATGAATAGCCTGTACCGAAGTCATCGACGCTAACCTTGAAACCGTAGTCGCGAAGTGCGTTCACCTTGCTTACTATCATCTCCGAAGCCTCGAAGAAAACGGACTCCGTAACTTCGATCTCGATATACTGCGGCGGTACGTTGTATTCCTCGGCGAGCTTGCATATATCCTCGACGACGGTGTTGCTGTAAAAATGTATGCGGCTCAGATTGAACGAGATCGTAATGGGCTCTACGCCCTCATCTATCCATTTGCGGATCAGCTTGCATATAAACGAAAGAACATAGAAGTCGAGCTCGACGATCTTGCCGGACTTTTCGAGCGCGGCAATGAAATTCACCGGCGGGATAACGTTTCCGTCGGAATCGATAAGTCTCGATAAAGCTTCCGCGCCGACTACCTTTTTTGTCTCTGAAGAGATCTTCGGCTGAAGATATACTCTTATTGCCTCATTTCTGAACGAATTCTCGAAAAGAGGAAGAATTTTTGCACTGCTTTCTTTTATATCCATAAGATGCTCCGAATAGACTACACATGGTATATTATAATTGCCCTTGTTTGTACGGCGGGCTATATTTGCTTTGTCAACAACATCTATTATGTTCGTATCTCCTTCACGCACAAAATAGATACCCACATTTATGTTCGGCGCTACACCCTGAACGGTCTCCGCGATAATGGAACTCAGTCTCTCTTTGAGACGCTGCGTCTCCTGAAACACACGTTCGGTGTCAACATTTTCAATACACACTAGGGCTATGAAGTGGTCGGAATGGGAACGGCAGCAATAGACCATATTCGGGAGATACATTGTAATGAACTCCGCAATCTTACGCAGCACATCGTCACCTGTATCGTAACCGTAATTTGAGTTTATGAAGTGAAAATCGCTGATGTCGGCTGCAACGATCAGGTATGCCTTTTTCTTGTCACAGATAACAACTCCCGCCTGTGACAGAAAATCCTCAAACTGGAGCAGACCCGTAAGACTGTCATTCATTCTAACACCTCTCGATATCTTGATACAACGTCTTTTTTTCTGCACATAATATAGTGGTTATATTATATCAAATAATAAGCAGATTTTCAAGGATATTTTGAATTTTTGGTTATTTTATACAATTTTGATTATGCTTTTAAACAAAACAGGAGTGCTTCCGTATGAAAGCACTCCTCAGCTTGTCAATAAACCACATTCTGTATTTATGTGGTATGAAATCTTTACCAACCCCATTGCGTTTCAGTCTGCACCCGACATAAACCGGCGCTTTGAAATACTGCATTGGTTTGGGGTGTCAAGCCCACTTTTCCAAAGGGGGCTTGCGGGTGCAGGGCAGAGCCCTGCCGCTGTCCGCGCAGGACAAGTCTGGACAAGTCTGTCAAAAAATTTACTTTTTTGACAGACAGAGGAGTGCTTCCGTATGAAAGCACTCCTGTCGGTCGTTATTACGGGATAAAACTTACTTCTTTACGTTGAAAGCGCCCATTCCGGGGTAGCAAGCGCTGTCGCCGAGCTGCTCTTCGATGCGGAGGAGCTGGTTGTACTTAGCAACACGCTCGGATCTGCTCGGAGCACCTGTCTTGATCTGGCAGGTGTTGAGAGCTACCGCGAGGTCAGCGATAGTTGTGTCTGCTGTTTCACCGGAGCGGTGAGAAGAGATAGCTGTGTAGCCTGCCTTGTGAGCCATCTTGATAGCTTCGAGTGTCTCGGAAACGGAACCGATCTGGTTGAGCTTGATGAGGATAGAGTTGCCTGCGCCAAGGCTGATACCCTTTGCAAGTCTCTCTGTGTTAGTAACGAACAGATCGTCACCTACGAGCTGAACCTTGCCGCCGATCTTTGCTGTCATCTTCTGCCAGCCTTCCCAGTCCTCTTCGTCAAGACCGTCCTCAATAGAGATTATCGGGTACTTGTCAACAAGAGCTTCCCAATGAGCGATAAGCTCGTCTGTTGTGAAGTCCTTGCCGGACTTGGGCTGATGATAGAAGCCCTTGCCCTTTTCGCTCTTCCACTCGGAAGCAGCAGCGTCCATAGCGATCATGAAGTCCTTGCCGGGCTCAAAGCCTGCAGCCTTGATAGCTTCGAGTATCTTCTCGATAGCCTCTTCGTCGCTCTTGAGCTGGTTGGGAGCGAAACCGCCCTCGTCGCCTACGGCTGTAACGTCGCCCATCTTCTTGATGAGAGCCTTGAGGTTATGGAATACTTCTGCACACCAGCGGAGACCTTCCTTGAAAGAAGGAGCGCCAACAGGCATGATCATGAATTCCTGTGTATCAACAGCGCTGTCAGCATGTGCGCCGCCGTTGAGAATGTTCATCATAGGAACGGGGAGCTTTGTGCCCTGAACGCCGCCGAGGAATCTGTACAGCGGGATATCGAGAGCTGTAGCGGCCGCTCTTGCACAAGCGATAGAAACCGCGAGGATAGCGTTAGCACCGAGGTTGGACTTGTCCTTTGTGCCGTCCTTCTCGATCATAGCCTTATCAACGGCGTATGTGTCGGAAGCGTCCATACCAACGAGCAGGTCGCAGATGATGTTGTTGATGTTGTCAACAGCCTTTTGTACGCCCTTGCCGAGGTATCTGCCCTTATCGCCGTCACGAAGCTCAAGAGCCTCGAATTCACCTGTCGATGCACCGCTGGGAGCTGTACCGCGTGCAATTGTTCCGTCTGCGAGTTCAACTTCAGCTTCTACTGTAGGATTTCCTCTGGAGTCGAGAATTTCTCTTCCCTTAACGTCAACGATTTCCAAATAAACCATAATAAAAACTCCTTCTTCGCGCCTCTCACCGAGGCGTCAGTATTATCGGTACAAGCACCGGCTTGTACTCACGCACATATTTTACCATATTTTGCACTATTTGTCAAGAAATATTTTGTTGAAAGTGCATTAATGCTATTCCGCACAAAGAGCGTGCGGTATAGCCTTAATATTTTTTTCGCATCGGGCAAAAAAATATTGCATTGATCGTTTTTTTGTGATATAATCAATCTGTATATGTGTAAATCAAACAGACAATTTCGGAGGTGTCTTTTTATGAAAACTGCATTCGGTACGGCGGATATACTCCTGCCGGCAAAAGCGGATATGGAAAAATGGGCGGTCGCGGCGTGTGACCAATATACCGGCGAGCCCGAATACTGGGCAAGAGTCGAGAACCGTGTGGGTGATTCTCCCTCTACGCTCGGACTTATACTGCCGGAGGTATATCTTGAGGAAAACGACGTTGACGCAAGAATAGACAGAATACACGAAAATATGCGCGGTATGCTCGAAAGCGGCTTTTTCCGCTACTACAGCAACGCCATGATATATGTCGAGCGCACCCAGTCCGACGGTATGGTAAGAAGAGGCATAGTCGGCGCTCTCGACCTTGAACAGTACGATTATCACAAAGGCAGCAGCTCGTCTGTCCGCGCTACCGAAGCCACCGTTCCGGAACGCATACCCCCGCGTCTCAAAGTCAGAATGGGCGCGCAGATCGAGCTTCCGCACGTTCTCGTGCTTATCGACGATCCGGAGAGAACGGTAGTTGACCCCTGCAAGGAGATCCGTGAACGCACAGCGCCGATATATGACACCACTCTTATGGAAGGCGGCGGAAAGATCAGAGGCTTCCTGCTTGACGACGCACAGAAGCAGCGCGTTGAGAAAGCTCTTGAAAAGCTCAATGACAATGCCGAATTCAATAAGAAGTATGGCATCTCCGGATATCCGACACTGCTGTTCGCGGTAGGTGACGGCAACCATTCACTCGCGACGGCGAAAGAGTATTATGAACGTCTGAAAGCCGCGAATCCGGGCAAGGATCTCTCAGATCATCCGGCAAGGTATGCGCTTATCGAGCTTGTAAATCTGCACAGCCGTGCTATCCGTTTTGAGGCTATACAGCGTATCGTCATGGGCGTGGATACCGACAAATTCATGGCGGAAGCGGAGAAGAAGCTCGGACTTAACGGCGCTCTGTCGTCACAGCGCTTCATTTCCGTAATAAACGGCAGCGAACGCCTCAACTACATACACAACCGCACTTCCGAGCTTTCCGTCGGCAGCCTTCAGGACTTCATCGACGAGTATATAGCCAAAAACGGCGGAAAGGTGGATTATATCCACGGCGCGGATGTCGTAAAGCAGCTTTCCCGCAGGGAAGGAAGCATCGGCTTTATACTTCCGGATATGCAGAAGACCGAGCTTTTCCCGACCGTCATCAAGGACGGCGCTCTCCCGCGCAAGACCTTCTCAATGGGTCATGCAGCCGATAAGAGGTTTTATCTGGAAGCAAGAAAGATAGTCCTTTGAAATTACAAGGAGGTACAACATGAGTAATACGATAAAAAAGATCACAGCTATTATAACAGCTTTTATAATTGCGGCAGCGGTCCTTGTGCTGATACCGCCGGTAAATGCATCGGCTGCGTCGATAATAGATTATTCGGTAAGCTACTCCGGAAAATATGTGAAACTGCGCTTTATACCGCAGAACAGCTCTGACACTATATATTATACAGCCGATAACACGAAGCCGACAAAGTCCTCAGCGGTATATAAAATGCAGCTTGCCGCGGCTGAAAAGACTACGGTCCGCGCTCTGGAATACAGCAAGGGCGGAAAGCTCGTTGCCTCTATCAGGATCACGATCACTCCGCGCACGCAGAAGCCCGTGATAACCGAGAGCGTAAAGGACGGCAGGATCATGCTCACGCTCAGGTCGGCAACGGCAGGTGCGGCGATATATTACACAACGGACGGCAGCACACCCAAAAAGAGCTCTTCAAAATATTCCGGTGCGATAGAGTATAAGCGCGGAATGAATATAAAAGCCCGTGCTTACGCGTCCGGCTTCAAAGCGAGCGCTATCAGCTCGTATTACCTTGCCTCCGATGAATACGGGGCGCTCACAGGTGATAAAGGCGGTGACGATACTGTTTTCGCGGACGAGGGAGCACCCCAGGCACTGAAGGATGTCGTTGCACTGGTAAACAAGGAACGCGAAAGCCGCGGACTGACTCCGCTTATCATGGATCCCGCGCTTGACAAGGCTGCCGCGCAGCGTGCGGAGGAAGTTTCCGGGCACTTCGCGCATAACCGTCCCGACGGTTCAAGTAATTTCACCGTACTTGATGAGATGAACATTAATTACGGATATGCCGGCGAGAACATTGCGGGCGGACAGACATCTGCCGCGGCGGTAATGAACAGTTGGATGAATTCCACCGGACACAGGACAAACATCCTGTCAAAGGATTATTATAAGATAGGTGTGGGTCATTACATTTCTGGCGGAATGGATTACTGGGTACAGGTATTCACGGATTGACGGTGAGACAATGAAAGAGATCGTTGAAAAGGTGCCGTCCTGTGAGTTTCAGCACGTTCATGAGGATACGGTGCATATGATAAGCAGGATAATGCCGGACGAGGAGGCTCTGTTCGACCTCGCCGAGCTGTACAAGATATTCGGTGACAGCACCCGCATAAAAATACTGTATGCTCTGTTTGAGGCGGAGCTGTGCGTCTGCGACATCGCTACGCTTATCGGTATGAGTATGTCAGCCGTGTCACACCAGCTCCGCATTCTGAAACAGGCGAGCCTTGTCAAGTTCCGCCGTGAGGGAAAGACCGTGTTCTATTCGCTTGCGGACGACCATGTTAGGTCGATACTCGGGCAGGGAATGGAGCACATAAGCGAATGACCGGACGGTCAAAAATACAGGAAAGGACGGTGCGGACTTGGCGGTACCGACAATAGAAGAGTTCATAGAGCGCGGGAAAGTAAACTGCCGCGCAAGTGCCGTTCTTACAGTCAAAAGCCGGTATGAACAGCAGAAAAAGAGCGAAACAGCCGATGCAGCAGAGCTGAAGAAGCGAGCTGACGAATATATACGCACTCCCGAGGGTGAAGCTGCTGTGGAAGCGGCAATGAAAGCAGGCAGGTTCTATAAGCTGCTGTGCTCGGAAAACGCCGCTGCCGAACCGCGTGTCGTGAGTGCATACGAAAAGCATATCGCGGGAATGGAGCAGGACACCGAAAACGCGGCGGAGCGCAGAAAAAACAAAAAACGCCGAAAAAAGGCTAATCACAAAAAGAACAAGCAGGAAAAGCGGAAGGAGCTGTTCCGGCAGTATATGGACTTCGTCTATACAGTGGAGGACGAGCGCAGGATAGTTGAGATAGTATGCGCTCTTGTTGCCGAACATTATTCGGATATCAGACGTGTGCTGCCGGCAAAATTCCTGAAAGAAGCCAACAGCGAATTCGTGACCGAGAACATACAGGGCAAATTCATGCGCCGGCTGTACGACGAAGCTGCTCTGAACAAAAAGCGCATAGACAATGTTATTTATATGTCGGGACCGCTGTATCGGAATATGAACGAGCTTGCGAGAGGTTTTGCCGCACGCAGGATCCTTGACGGAACGGATTACGGCGAGTCCACGCGAAACAGCATAATCCGCGATTTCATTGAGCGGGGAGGTCCTGCCTGCCCGCGTCTCGGAATGTTTTATTCGGCGGTCACCGCAAGGTTCGGCCGTGAGAAGCTCACCGCGTTGATAACATCCGGCGAGGGCTATAATAATACCGTCGAATTCATGCGTGAACAGCTGAAAAATGCCGAAAACGCACATAAGCTGATATTAAAGGAAATACCCGAGGATGTTACGCAGCTGTATCCCGGTGCGCGTGGAATGCACCGTCATTTCATACTGCACCTCGGTCCCACTAACTCCGGCAAGACCTATGAATCGCTCATCGCGTGCAGGAACGCGCAGACCGGCGTATATCTCGCTCCGCTGCGATTGCTTGCGTACGAGATCTGCGAAAAGTTCAATCTTGAAGGCGTTCCGTGCCGTATGAAAACCGGCGAAGAAGAGATAGATGTTCCGTTCGCTACGCATACGTCATCGACAGTAGAAATGCTAAATACCACGGAATACTATGATGTGGCGGTAGTGGACGAATGCCAGCTCATCGAGGACGAGGAGCGCGGCGGAGCATGGACTGCGGCTGTGCTCGGACTCATGTCGGGTGAGATACATCTCTGCGCCTCCGAGGACGCGGAAAATATACTTATATCGCTGATTAAGCTGTGCGGCGACAGCTATGAGATAAAATACCACAAGCGCTCCGTGCCGCTGAAATGCGACGATCGGGACTTCGTTTTCCCGCGTGACGTTGAGCCGGAGGACGCGCTTATCGCATTCTCGAAGAAAAGCGTGCTAAATTATGCGGAGAGGCTCCGTGCAGTGGGCATAAAGGCAAGCGTGATCTACGGCGACCTGCCGTATGACGTAAGGCGCAGCGAAGTTTCGCGGTTTGTCCGCGGCGATACGGAAGTTGTGGTAGCCACGGACGCTGTCGGTATGGGACTGAACCTGCCGATAAAGCGCGTCGTCTTTCTTGAATCGTACAAGTTCGACGGCAGAAAACGCCGTTTTCTGCATGGAAACGAGATAAAGCAGATCGCCGGACGTGCGGGACGCATGGGAATGTATGATGTCGGATATTACAACGCAGAGGAATTCAAGGAAGATATCCGCCGAAAAATGCAGTCGAAAAATCACAGCATAACCCGCGCGAGACTTCGGATTCCGGAGTCGATAATCGGCGTGGATATGCCGCTTTCGGAGATACTGCTGCGGTGGGGAACGATACCGGACGACGGTATCTTCACAAAGAACAGCGTGGAGCGTGAGGTTATGCTTGCACGCGAGCTTGAAAAAAAGAGTTCGGACAAGCTGCTCATATACAGATTTGTCACGATACCTTTCGCGGAGACCCGCAAGGAGCTTTACGAGTTCTGGCTGGAGCTCTTTGAGCGTGAGATCACCGATACACGCAAACCGGTATTCTACTATATCAATACGATAGAGCGGCGCGGCAGCGAGCTTGAAGATCATGAGCTCGCGTACCGTAAATGCGATATACTGTACTTCTATTACGACCGTTTCGGCGTAAAGGAAGACCTCAATGCGATAATGGATCTGAAACACGATATCTCCGCAGACATTATGAGTATCCTCTCCGGCGAAACGTCGGGAGAGGGAACCGACAGTTCCGGAGAGATATGAGAAAGTTCTGATATTTCTATGAATACTATTAAGGAAGTGTATAGAATGAAATTGTCCGGAAAAGCAGCCGCCTTTGCTGCGGCCGCAGCCACAGCATTGTACGCGGTTTCGTTCGCCGCTTGTGCGGAGGGAGCGTATTTGTCTGCGCCGGTAAGTGCCGTATATTCGTCTATGGATAACAGGGAATCCGGTAATGATGCCGCAGACGGTATTGTTATGAAAACGGGCGCGTTCGATGAAGCAGCGAATTACAGCCTTTCTCTCTCAGCCGAAGCCGACTGCACCGAATGCTTTGTCGGTGACGAATTCACTGTAATGATAACGGCAGACAACGTCGGCGGCAGCGATCTCGGAAATCTCAGAGTTTATTTTGAGGATATTGAAGTATATTCCGGTGAGACGCTTGCGGCAGGACAGCAGGCACAGTTTAAGATAACTCTCCGTGCAGATGCGTCGGATATCGAGACAGGCGGCGTAATAAACATCTCCGCATCTGCAGATGAACTTGGCGGACCTGTAAGAACGACTATCTCGGTCAGGGTAATGCCCGGAGAGCAGAATCCTGCTACAGGCTCGGACTGCTCTGCGCTGCTCCTGCCCACAGCATCGGGACTTGCAGCCGTTGTATCCCGGGAAAAACGCAGATAGGCTATGCGGCACCGCACAGGACACGCGTTCCGTGCGGTGCTTTCTGTATGTCTGGGCGGGCAGCGAATATTACATATTGTAAAAAAGCAGATATATAGACTTAAAGTTAATACGTTTTGTTTTGCAAAATTCAGAAAAAAATCTTGCATTTTGGCGGAGACTGTGATATAATATCTTAGTATGTTTAAACGCAATAATGAACGGGGGAATGGCTTATGCCAAAAAGACAGGACATCAACAAAATAATGATCATCGGTTCGGGACCGATCATCATAGGACAGGCGTGTGAATTCGACTATTCCGGCACGCAGGCATGCAAGGCTCTGCGTAAGCTCGGATACGAGATCGTGCTTGTCAATTCCAATCCCGCAACGATAATGACTGATCCCGATGTCGCGGACATCACATATATCGAGCCGCTGAATCTCGCAAGGCTCACACAGATCATCGAGAAGGAACGTCCGGACGCTCTGCTGCCGAACCTCGGCGGTCAGTCGGGACTCAACCTCTGCTCCGAGCTGTCGAAAGCCGGAGTTCTCGACAAGTACGGCGTTAAGGTGATAGGCGTTCAGGTTGACGCAATCGAGCGCGGTGAGGATCGTATCGAGTTCAAGCATACAATGGAGAAGCTCGGTATAGGTATGCCGAGAAGCGAAGTAGCTTATTCGGTTGACGAGGCGGTGAAGATAGCCGAGAAGCTGCGCTATCCTGTGGTTCTGCGTCCCGCTTATACAATGGGCGGTGCAGGCGGCGGTCTCGTATATAACGTTGACGAGCTTAAGATCGTCTGCGCGAGAGGCTTACAGGCAAGCCTTGTCGGACAGGTGCTTGTCGAGGAGTCGATAAGCGGCTGGGAGGAGCTTGAGCTTGAAGTTGTACGCGATGCCGAAGACAACGTCATCACTGTCTGCTTCATTGAGAACATCGATCCTATCGGCGTTCACACCGGTGATTCCTTCTGCTCGGCTCCTATGCTCACTATTCCCGAGGATGTTCAGAAGCAGCTTCAGGAGTATTCATACAGAATAGTACGCTCCGTAGAAGTTATAGGCGGCTGCAACTGCCAGTTCGCGCGTGACCCCGAGTCCGGACGCATAGTTGTCATAGAGATCAACCCCAGAACTTCCCGTTCTTCGGCACTTGCGTCGAAGGCTACCGGCTTCCCGATAGCTCTTGTTTCCGCGATGCTCGCCTGCGGTCTTACGCTCAAGGACATTCCCTGCGGCAAGTACGGTACACTCGACAAGTACGTTCCCGGAGGAGACTACGTTGTTATCAAGTTCGCACGCTGGGCATTCGAGAAGTTCAAGGGTGCGGAGGACAAGCTCGGTACGCAGATGCGCGCCGTAGGCGAGGTAATGAGCATAGGCAAGACTTACAAGGAAGCGTTCCAGAAGGCGATAAGAAGCCTTGAAACAGGACGCTACGGTCTCGGTTTTGCGAAGAATTTCCATGACCTCACGAAGGAAGAGCTGCTCATGAAGCTCACATATCCTACAAGTGAGCGCCAGTTCATCATGTATGAGGCTCTGCGCAAGGGCGCGACCGTTGATGAACTGTGGAATCTCACAAAAATCAAACACTGGTTCATCGAGCAGATGAAGGAACTCGTTGAAGAGGAGGAGAAGCTCCTTGCGGGCAAGGGAAGTCTCCCGTCCGCTGATGCTCTGAAGCAGGCAAAGCTCGACGGCTTCAGCGACCGCTACCTTTCGCAGCTCCTGGACGTTTCCGAGGACGATATCCGCGTCGAGAGATATAAACTCGGCATAAAGGAAGCGTGGGAGGGTGTCCATGTAAGCGGCACCGAAAATTCCGCATACTACTACTCCACATATCATCTCGACAAGGACGAGAGCCCCGTAAATACCGACAAGCCGAAGATAATGATACTCGGCGGCGGTCCCAACAGAATAGGGCAGGGAATTGAGTTCGACTACTGCTGCGTTCACGCGGCTCTCGCGCTCAAAAAGCTCGGTTTCGAGTCGATAATCGTAAACTGCAACCCCGAGACCGTGTCCACCGACTACGATACCTCGGACAAGCTGTACTTCGAGCCGCTGACGCTTGAAGACGTGCTCAGCATATATGAAAAGGAAAAGCCGGCCGGAGTTATTGCACAGTTCGGAGGTCAGACCCCGCTCAACCTTGCGGCAGCCCTGAAAAAGAACGGCGTGAAGATACTCGGCACATCCCCCGAGACGATAGACCTTGCAGAGGACAGAGATCATTTCCGTGCCATGATGGACAAACTCGGCATACCTATGCCGGAATCCGGAATGGCAGTAAATGTGGACGAAGCGCTTGAAATAGCGAACAGGATAGGCTACCCGGTAATGGTTCGTCCGTCTTATGTTCTCGGCGGCCGCGGAATGGAGATCGTTCACGACGACGATATGATGCGGGTTTATATGTCAGCGGCTGTAGGTGTTACCCCGGACAGACCGATACTGATAGACCGTTTCCTGCATCATGCGACCGAGTGTGAAGCAGACGCGATATCCGACGGAAAGCACTGCTTTGTTCCGGCAGTTATGGAGCATATCGAACTTGCGGGCGTTCATTCCGGCGACTCGGCGTGCATACTCCCGTCGAAGAATCTGTCGCAGGAACACATAGATACTATCAAGGAATACACACGCAAGATAGCGGTAGAGATGAACGTATGCGGACTTATGAATATGCAGTACGCTATCGAGGATGACACGGTCTATGTGCTTGAAGCGAATCCCCGTGCGTCGCGTACCGTTCCGCTCGTATCGAAGGTGTGCAGCATAAATATGGTGAAGATAGCTACCGAGATCATGACATCGGAGCTCACCGGCAGACCGTCGCCCGTTCCGGAGCTGCATGACAGGAAAATACCGCATTACGGCGTTAAGGAAGCGGTATTCCCGTTCAATATGTTCCAGGAGGTCGATCCGGTACTCGGACCCGAAATGCGTTCGACGGGAGAGGTGCTCGGAATATCGAAGTCGTTCGGTGAAGCGTATTACAAGGCACAGGAAGCTACACAGACAAAGCTCCCGTCCGAGGGAACGGTTCTGCTCAGCGTATGTGACCGCGACAAGGGCGAACTTATCGAGATAGCGAAGGCGTTTGAGGAGCTCGGTTTCAACATACTCGCGACGGGCAAGTCCTACGAGATGATAGTTGATGCGGGTATCAAGGCAGAACGCATAAACAAGCTCTACGAAGGCAGACCCAATATCACCGACTGTATCACGAACGGCGAGATACAGCTTATCATCAACACTCCTGCCGGCAAGACAAGTGTGCATAACGACAGCTATATCCGCCAGTACGCGATAAAGCACAGAATTCCGTATATTACCACAATGGCTGCCGCAAAGGCAAGTGCCGAGGGTATCCGCGCATTGAAGAGCAACGACCATATCGGTGTTAAGTCTCTGCAGGAGTATCACTCGGAGATAGTTTGAGAGAGCTTTGAGACGGGGGCTCTGCCCCTGCGACCCCGCCAACCCCCTTTAAAAAAGGGGGCTGGACACCCTAAATAAATGCTGTATTTCAGAGCTTTCTTCTATGGGCAGCTTTTGACTGAAACGCAGTGGGGTTGGTGAAGATTCCTTTTCTAAATAACAAGATACCGCACAGATTGTTAGTCTGTGCGGTTACTTTTTACCCATGTATAGCTGAGAATAACTAACCGAGGTGCTGCACCCGCCGAAAGAAGAATGTCGCTACGCAAAACGCCGCGGCGCGTCCGCCGTTTAAATAAAGTTTGTATTGTCGCAGAAAACATCTATTTCAGCGTAATCACAAGCCTGTTCGGCAGGCAGACTATCGGAAGCATTTCCGTGCGCAGTTCTCCGTGGTTTACGCAGATCTTGTCCGGACAGCTCGCTTCTGTTACCGATATCGTGCCGTTTTTTACCGTGACGGTATTTGTGCCGTTGGCGCTCTCAACGCTGAAGGTCTCATCGGGTGCAGTGCTGAGGTCTATCACGCGTATCACATTCCCTTCGGAGGTGATCTCGGCGATGTGTTTTTCCAATCCCGACAAAAGTGCGGTAAGCGTGAATATCAGCGCGGCGATGAAAAGGACTGCCGCCGTTATAATGACCGCGAGCTTTTTCTTCGTCATTTCTTACGCCTCCGTTCATGATGCTGTCAAGCTATTATAGCACAGCAGCCGGGATTTGTAAAGCAGGAAAATATGCGTAAAATAACTCTTGACAAACCGGATAAAAGGTGGTATAATACCAATTTGAAAATGATTGTCATTTTTGTTTTGCGTATCACGGAGGACTTTATGGCAGTATATAATACGGTGCAGAGAGCCGTGCTGCTCGATTTCCTGCGGGCGCACGGCGGTGAATCGCTTACGGTGAGGGATATTACCGCAATGCTCGCGGAGGAACGCGGAGAAAATGTTCCCTCGGAAAGTACAGTGTACAGGATAATGCGCGATCTCGTAAAATGCGGGGTGGTGCGTAAGGACGTGAATGTCGAGAGCAGAGAGAATGTCTATTCTCTTGCGGAGGACGACAGGCACGGCGTAAGTATGCGGTGCCGCGTCTGCGGAAGCGTGTACAGCGTTGACGGCGAAAACGGCAAAAGAATAAAGGAAGATCTTACAAGATGCGGCGCGGGAGTTCCGGACGGGGATATCGAAGTCCTCATAAAGTGCGGAAAATGCGGCACCGCGGATAAATAATTCGGAGGCAGTAAATGGCGGAAAAAACGATACCCGTATATATGTTCCTCGGATTTCTTGAGGCGGGCAAGACGACATTCGTACAGAGAACGCTCGACGATGAGCGTTTTGCGGCGGGTGACAACATACTTCTTCTTGTGTGTGAGGAGGGTGTGGAGGAATATGACCTGTCAAAAAGCGGGAACGCGAAGATCACGATGAAGGTCATTGACGATGTTTCGGAGCTCACAAAGAAAAATCTTGACAAGCTCGTTAAGGAGTGCGGAGCAGATTGCGTTGTAATAGAATACAACGGGATGTGGAGTCTCGGCGACCTTGTTATGAATATGCCGGAGGACTGGAATATCTTCCAGGTGGTTATGGTAGCGGACGCGGCGACGTTCATGCAGTACAGCACAAGTTTCCGCCCGCTTGTTATCGAAAAGATCAATTTCACCGATCTTGTTGTGTTCAACAGATATGAGGGAAATGCACAGATCGAAGACCTGCACAAAGCCGTGCGCACTGTGAACAGACGCGTTACGATATATTACGAATCGGATAACGGCGAGATGAAGATAGACGATATTGTCGATCCGATGCCGTTCGATATGAACGCGCCTGTCATCACCATAAGCGACGAGCATTACGGGCTCTGGTTCAGCGATATAATGGAGAATACCAAAAACTACGACGGCAGGAAAGTCAATGTAAAGATGATGATAAGGAAGCAGCCGCGGTTCCCTAAGGGTACATTTGCGGTGGGCAGATACATCATGAACTGCTGTGCGGAGGATATACAGTTCGCATGGATAGCCGCTTCATACGGCAACAGGGATTTCAGACCGCGTTCAGAAGAGCACTGGGTGAATATTACCGCGGGCATAAAGGTACAGCACGACAAGGCCTACAACATCGACTATCCTGTAATGGATATATATGAGCTTAAAGATGCCGAGCCGCCGGCAGAAAAGGTCGTTTCGATGATATAAGCGCGGGTACGGACATGATAAGTCAACAATGTATCCTGCCGTGTGTAAGACATGACGGGGTATGAACAGAATAAAGACAGGAGATATCAAAATGACAAAGATAACTATTTTTTCGGGATTCCTCGGCGCGGGAAAGACAACGCTTATCAAGAAGCTGATAGCCGAGGGCTACAAGGGCGAAAAGCTCATGCTGATCGAGAACGAATTCGGTCAGATCGGTATTGACGGAGGATTTTTGCAGGATTCCGGAGTAGAGATAACCGAGATGAATTCCGGCTGTATCTGCTGCAGCCTTGTGGGAGATTTCAAGACCGCACTCGAAAAGGTGCTGGAGCAGTACCACCCTGACCGCGTGCTGATCGAACCCTCAGGTGTCGGCAAGCTGAGCGATGTTATAAGGGCGGTGCAGAACATCGACCTTCATGACGTTGAGCTTGACGGCTTCACGACCGTAGTTGACGCAAAGAAGTACAAAATGTACATGAAGAACTTCGGTGAGTTCTTCGACAATCAGATAACCTACGCGAGCTGCCTTATTCTGAGTCATACGACGGGACTTTCACAGGAAAAGCTCGACGACTGCGTAAAGAGCCTGCGCGAGAAGAACCCGAAGGCTCCGATAGTAACGACAGAATGGGATAAGCTCACCGGAAAGCAGCTTACCGATGCTATGACGCAGAAGAATACTATAGATGACGAGCTGAAAGAGCTGCTCGAAGAAGCGGCAAAGCACGATCATCATCACCACCACGACCATGACCACGACGAAGATGAGCACGACCACGAGCATGAACATCATCATCACGACCATGACGATGACGATCATGACCATGATCATGAGTGCGAGCATCACCACCACCATGATCATGACGACGATGATGACCGCGATCACGAGCATTGCTGCTGCCATGACCATGACGGTGACGAGCATGAGCATCATCACCATCATCATGCCGATGATATATTCACAAGCTGGGGCAGGGAAACTGCGAGACCGTTTACCGCAGATGAGATAACTGCCTGCCTTGAAGCTCTCTCCGACGAGGAGAAATACGGAACTGTTCTCCGCGCAAAGGGCATAGTTGCGGGAACGGACGGAAACTGGATACACTTCGACTACGTTCCGGGTATTCCCGATGTCCGCTCAGGAAGTGCAGGCACTATCGGCAGACTTTGTGTTATCGGCTCAAAGCTGAACGAGGATGCGGTCTCGGCTCTTTTCAAGGTATGACCGCCGGCGGTAATGTCCGGATACAGGCTGTCTGAAATTACGGATAATTACAGAAAAATCAATGTGTTCCTCAGTCATTGGCGGGGAACACATTATTATTTACAGGAAAAATACGGAAAATTACTTGATAAATAATAAGTTTTGTGATATAATGATTCAAAAGACCGCAGAGTAAGTCCCGCGTGCAGTCAGGTGCTGAAAAAACGGTATTATATCAACGAAAGGAACGTTCATAATATGAAAAGCGATGTTTATAAATTTGAAAAAGGCGAGGCATCGGTAAGCCGCATAAGCGGTGAGGTACACAAGGTCGCTGCTTATAACGGACTCAGCCATAAGCAGGAATTAAGGCTCAATCTTTTGTCCGAGGAGCTTCTGGAAATGCTGCCCAATCTGCTTTGCTACGGCGCGGGTGAATTCTGGATCGAAGCAAAGGGAGACGACTATGAACTGCACTTCAACCTTGAACTTGATGATGTGCTTCCGACGATCGAAAGAGAGCGCATACTCGCGATTTCAAGCACCGGCGAGAATGCAGCGGCAAAGGGCATAATGAACAAGATAAGAATAGCGGCGGAGATAATGCTCGCAAATTACGCGCAGACAGCGGGAACAACAAGCATCGTTTACAGTGAGTCTCCGTATGCATTCTATGATATGGGAATGTTCAGCGACCCGCTCGATCATACCAGTGTATGGTCGCTTTCGCAGTACAGGGACGAAGCAAAGCAGAATACTGAGGAATGGGACGAGCTTGAGAAATCGCTGGTCGCAAATCTTGCTGACGACGTTGTTGTCGGGATCATCGGCAGCGCTGTAAAAATTACGGTTAAGAAGAGCTTTAAATAAAACGGACATAAGCCAATACCGCGCAGAAATTAACTGACAGCGAAAATTAAGTAAATAATTGGCTTAATAACGCTTTCGTAAAGCTAATTTAGATAATTGTGATATGCTATATTTAGTAAAAATGCATATTGACGCATTGCCTGCAATTTAATATAATATTATTGTGCGCATATAGTGTTATATGCAGTGTACGAACGTACAGAATTTTAAGGAGGTCAACTCAATATGAAATTAAACAAGATCATTTCCGGTATAGCTGCGGCAGCAGTTACAGCTTCCGCTCTGGCAGTATCTTCCGGCGCAGCACTCGTTGTATCGAGCGCAACTAACACAGGTTTCAGCAGCACAGCAGGTATGTGGATGCAGCAGATCTACGTTCCCGGTCAGGGAATTGATTTCGGCATCGATCCCCGTGAAATGGGCAAGGTAGTATTCACTATCACTCCCGACGTTCCCGAGGACTTCGAAGGCGGCACAGGCGGTGCGGTAGTTATTTCCAGCGGTCCGCAGAACGGCGCTCCCGAAGATCACAACTGGGTAAGCTCGCAGTTCTGGGGCGTTTACGACGAGGACAAGGAGATCTTCGGACGTGATCCCGAAAACGATACAAACCCGATACATACAGAGATCGTAGGCGACTATACCTACACTCTTACCGTAAACATCGACAATACCAACTGTGTACAGGAAGAAAGCTATGCCGCAGAGGACTGCTATGTACAGATCGCGTTCCAGGAATGGGGCAACGAGCTCTTCTCCGACACAAAGGTACTGAGCCTTGACATCTATGATAAGTCCGGCGCTCTTATGGCTACATTTGACGGTGACGGAAACCTCACAGCAGGTGCTGCAAAGGACGGCGGCGCTGCGGCAGCTGCTCCGGCAGCAGAAGAAACTGCGGCTCCCGCTGCAGCCGAAGAAACCGCTGCGGCAGAAACTACAGCAGCTCCCGCAACAGGTGATGTTGCAGCAGCTACAGATTCGGCGAAGGGTTCTCCGAACACCGGTATTGAGGACGTTGCAGTAGTTGCAGGTCTTGCTCTTGCAGCAGGCGGCGCATTCATCATAGCCAAGAAAAGAAAGTAATCCGGTCAATACAGATCAGGAAAGGACATCGTAAAACCGATGCCAATATAGAAGTTTTGCCCCGAAGTGTTTCAAAGCGCTTCGGGGCATTCGTATTTTATACAGTTACTGAATCAGAATTTGCAGCCCCATCATTGACAATGATGGGGCTGACAATCAATCTTTCACAGGACAAATCATCTGAAGGTCAAATGGTTCCTCTTCGGCAATTTCTTTTATAGGATCACTTGCCAGGTTACTCCCCATTGCTCTGTAAAATGCGATCGTCTCCTCTGAAGAACAGGCAGATATGTACAAAGCTTCCGCACCATTTTTTCTTGCTTCATCTTTCCCGGCTTCAAATAATCGCCGGCCTATGCCTTGCCCTCTGTATTCAGAAGACACCTGCATCATATCAAGAATCATGTAAGGACCGTTTAACTGCCTTAACAGTCCTATAAAACCAACAACTTTATCATTTTCCAATGCAATGTATGTAATATATTCATCACTGATTATTTTCTTTGCTACAGAACGCTTTTTGTCCAGATCCCAATCTTCGGTATATTTAATGTCTGCTCATCAACCGTGAACAGGCTTCATAGCGCAGCTTGAAGCCTGTTCGCGGTTGCAAAAGTGCAAGGAAAATCCCAGAATAATCAAATTTTTCTTGCACTTTTGTCCGACCGTAGGTCGGAATGAGCTTGACATCAAGGAATGTGTC
>CACZGM010000061.1 GCA_902780695.1 uncultured Ruminococcus sp.
CGCGAAGATGAACGAGATACGCGCGGTCGTTGACGAGCTTGAAACTTTTGTGGGCGACGACTTCTGGCCCGTACCCACATACGGCGACATTCTTTTCAGCGTTAAGTAACACGGGAAAATCGGAGGGATAAATAAAATGGCTAATTTTTGTACAAAGTGCGGAGCACAGCTCCCGGACGGAGCGCAGTTCTGCACAAACTGCGGAGCGCAGACGGCTCCCGCATATCAGCAGCCTCAGCAGGCATATCAGCAGCCACAACAGGCATATCAACAGCCTCAGCAGGCATATCAGCAGCCTCAGCAGCAGGCATATCAGCAGCCGGTTTATCAGCAGCCGGCATATCAGCAGCCGTACCCGCCGCAGGAACCGCCGAAAAGCTCCGCGATAGCGATATGCGCGTTCATCTTTGCGTTCATCTTCGCGCCGGTGGGACTTATCCTCGGCATTGTCGGACTTGCGAAGAAGAATGCCGGTTCAAAGGGACTTTCGGTAGCGGCTGTCGTGATCTCCGGCAGTCGTAAGCGTTGCGGTACTTATGCCGCCTTTGCTCGGATATGTGGACAAGGCAAAGCAGGCTGCCGCCGACACCGTGGCAAAGAGGATAAAGACCGAGGTAACATCGGTACTGACCGAAGCCGACACAAAGGGCTACGGCATGAAGAACGGCAGGATGCAGGAATTTGACATCACGGTATCCGGCGGCAAGTGGAAACTCACGGCTGCCGACCCGTCCAATTTTGAGACCGGCAATACGGTACGCTGGGGCGAGGAAGTTTCCGGCGCATACACCGATCTCATTCTGAAAGAGCTTGACACCGGTGAGGAGCTGCTGCTTGAGAATATAGCGGGGAGCAATCCCGAAGTTATCAAGGGCTCGATACACTTTGCCGTATATGGGAACGTATGCACCGCGTGCGTGTTTACTTCCGATACCGAAAACACGCTTTCGGAGGGCAAAGACTACCCGGAGATCGGTGACAGCGGCGAGTTCGGGAACGTCTCCGGCTGGAAGAGACCGAAGACCTCCCGGGTCATCGGATATGCGCCGGCGATAGGCAAATAAGATCGGTCATGGCTGTACCGCACGTTCTCTGTGCGGTATGGCCTTATTTTTTGCGGTACAGCCTTAAAATAAGCCTTGCAATCAGCAGAGATTTGTGTTATAATATTAAAGTGTATTACTATACGAATTAAAACAAGGAGGAAAGATATGGCTTCGCATTATCCTTTTTCACAGGTCACCCCGCAGATAGAAGAGCTTGCCGCTCTCTGCACCGGGAACGGCAATATTTCCCCCGAGCTTTACCTCGAACACAATGTTTACTGCGGTCTGCGCGACCTCGACGGCAAGGGCGTTCTTACGGGGCTTACGGAGATATCCGAGATAGTTTCAAAGAAGAACGTTGACGGAAAGCTCGTTCCCTGCGAGGGTGAGCTTTACTACCGCGGCATAAACGTCGCAGATCTTATCAGCGGGTTCATAAAGGACAAAAGATTCGGATTTGAGGAGGTGACTTACCTCCTGCTGTTCGGCAAGCTCCCGAATGCAGCGGAGCTCGGTGAGTTCACGGATATGATAGGCTCGTTCAGACGGCTGCCGTCGTCATTCGTGCGGGATATCGTGCTGAAAAATCCGAGCGCAGATCTGATGAACACCATTTCAAAGTGCGTGCTTTCGCTGTACGCCTACGACGACTATCCGAACGACCTCAGCGTTCCGAACGTGCTGCGGCAGTCGCTTGAACTTATCGCGCTGTTCCCGATGCTCATGGTCTATAACTACAACGCAAAACGCTACTATATAGACGGCGAGGGACTAACTATCCACCGTCCGAAAAGAAACCTCTCCACTGCGGAGAATATCCTCTATATGCTTCGTGAGGACAGCAGATACACCGAGCTTGAAGCGAAGGTGCTCGATGTGGCGCTGGTGCTTCATGCCGAGCATGGCGGCGGCAACAACTCCACCTTCACCACCCACGTTGTAACGTCCTCCGGCACGGACACATATTCCGCGGTAACGGCGGCTCTCTGCTCACTGAAAGGACCAAAGCACGGCGGTGCGAACCTCAAGGTCATGGGAATGTTCGACGAGCTGAAAAGCACTGTGAAGGACTGGAACGACGACGAGGAGATAACGGCGTATCTTCAGAAGCTGCTTGACAAGGAAGCCTTCGACAGGAGCGGTCTTATCTACGGTATGGGTCACGCGGTGTACTCCGTTTCGGACCCGAGAGCGCAGATATTCAAGAAATACGTTGAGAAGCTGGCGAACGAGAAGCAGATGGAGCGCGAATTTGCTCTGTACGCGTCGGTAGAGAAGCTGGCGGCGGAGCTTATCGCAAAGAAGCGCCGCATATACAAGGGCGTAAGCGCGAACATCGACTTTTACAGCGGTTTCTGCTACTCTATGCTCGGACTTCCGCTGGAGCTTTACACTCCGCTTTTCGCGGCGGCGAGGATATCCGGCTGGTCGGCTCACCGCATCGAGGAGCTTGTCAACGGCAAGAAGATAATCCGTCCCGCGTATTTGAACGTACAGCCGAGAACGGGCTATATACCGCTTTCCGAGCGGAAATGAACTGATTAAGGGGGAGTACCGGTGCAGCTTGACGAAAAGCTCGCGGATATATCCGACAGTGCGAACTGGATAGAGATAGAGCCGATAGAGATAGGTCTGTCGGGCGAGAACAAATACCACATAACACGCTGCAACGGTGTCGAGCTGATACTTCGCACGTCCGGTATCGAACACTACAAGCGGCACTGCGAGAGCGCACGCTTTGCGCAGTATATACACGACAGGCTCGGGCTTAATATGAACCTGCCCATTGAAGTTGCGGCCTGCGGCGGAGATACCCTCGCATATACGCTCTATACATGGGTCGAGGGTACCGACGCGGATACGAAGATACTCAATATGCATACCCCGGAGCAGGCGCGTTTCGGTGAAAAGGCGGGCGTTCTGCTCAGGAAGATACACAGCGTGGAGGCTCCCGACGACGTTCTGCCGTGGGACGAGTATTACAATAAGCAGCTTGACGGAATGCTCGGCAGATACCGCATAATAGGCGCGGGATTTGACGGTTCCGCGGAGACGATAAACTACATCGAGAACAGCAGGGGGCTGCTCAAGGGCAGACCGCAGACCGCGCTCCACGGCGATTTCCGCTCCGGCAACCTCATCGTTGACCGCAGCGGCGAGTTCGGCATAATCGACTTCGGGCGCTGGTGCTGGGGCGACCCGTATATGGATTTCCAGTGCGTGAGCCGTTCGTGCAGCGCACCTTTCGCCCGCGGACAGATAAACGGCTACTTTGACGGGAACATCCCCGGCGACTTCTTCGCCCTTGTCGGACTTTACACCGCCGCCGATACGATACGCCGCATCTGCGACGCATACGACCACGGCAGGAGCCTGCTTGCGGAAGCCGTCGCGGCAGCGGAAAAGACCGTCCGCGAATTCAACCGCTTCGAGGGTCTTGTCCCGACGTGGTATTAATAAACGGGAGAGAAAGATGAGATACAAAACTGCTGCCGCTGCTGCACTTGCGGCGGTAATGCTGCTCGGCGGGTGCGGACAGCCGGAAAACGGCGGGACTGCGGGACTCAGAGCACAGCTCGGTCTGTATGAGCAAAAATACGAACAGGCGTGCGAAGAAAACACGGAGCTTCGGGAAAAGCTCGCCAAAGCGGAGAGCGACAAGGAAAGCGCCGAGGAGTCGTTTAACGCACAGATACATGATCTTGAGCAGGAAAACGCAAAGTTCGAAAGCGAAATATCCGAGCTGAAAAACAACATAAACGAATCAAGCTACTATAAAAGTATAATATACAAAGGCGGCGGGTACACGCTGCGGTATCTCGGAGACGAATGTGACGACGAGGGCAGAGTGGTATTGGTACTGTGTCTCCAAGGGGCATATATACCTTATATTCGCGTGGACACAAAAGCTGCCGAGCTTGTCTCGGGCATTATGGTTCGTAACGGGACTTATGAGTTTGCAAACGAAAGCATAGACGAAAACGGGTATCTCTATCTGATAAGCCCCATAGTCGAAGAAGATTATCTGCCGTTTAAGGCAGAAAAATACATAAAGCTGCGGTTTATCGACGCCGAGACCGGACAATACACCATGTTTGACAAAGCACTTTATAACGACGGCTATACCCACAACGTCGATTTCAACGGCAATATTGTCATATCGGATACTATCGCGGACACAGACGGCAGCGTCAGATATTACAACGAAGGGATCGTACTTAATGTGCAGGGCGGCTCACCGCTCGTCCTGTTCGGCGAAGAACAGACAGAGTAACAAAGGAAGAAGAAATACACTTGAAAAACATCATACTTGTCGGAATGCCCGGGTGCGGTAAAAGCACCGTCGGCGTTGTCCTCGCAAAAACACTCGGTATGCGGTTCGTCGATACCGACCTTATAATACAGCACCGTAACCGCGATGTCCTGCAAAGGCTGATAGAACGGTACGGGCTTAAACGGTTCGGTGAAATGGAGGAAGAAGCCCTCCTGTCCGTCACCGAAACGGAGGATATGGTCATAGCTACCGGCGGGAGCGCCGTTTTCTGCGGACGCGGAATGGATTTTCTGAAACAGACCGGCGTCTGCGTGTATCTCGATGTACCCTGCGAGGAGCTGAAACGCAGGCTGAAGAATATAAAGACCCGCGGTATAGCCGCGCCAAAGGGAATGACGATAGAGGAAATATTCGCGGAAAGAAGAGCGTACTATGACAGATACGCCGATATCCGCGTCGAGTGCAGCAATAAAAGCATTGAGGAAATAACGGAGATAATAGCAGACAGTATCAGTGATGAAGAAAAGCGATAACATCTACCGCCACGAAATAAAATACCGCATAAACGGCGGGACTTACCATATACTGCGGCAGCGGCTCCGCGCGATAATGGAGCCGGATTCCCACACAAGCGGGGGAATGTACCGCGTCACGAGCCTGTATTTCGACGACATCTACCGGACGGCATACAAGGATAAGGTGAACGGCGCCCTCAACCGCAAGAAATACCGCATACGCGCCTATGACCTGTCACCCGCGGTGATAAATCTCGAAGAAAAGATAAAGAACGACAATGTGGGCTACAAGAAAAGCATACCGCTTACCGAGGCGCAGTACCGCAGTCTCCTTGACGGCGATTTCTCGTTCCTCGCGGACGAAAAGTACGCGGATACCTCCGGCGGGGATATGTTCGCGTCAGACTCGGCGGCGCATCTCACACCGGCGGTCATCGTGGACTATATCCGCGAGCCGTATATCTGCCGCGCGGGAAATGTGCGCATAACATTCGATATGAAGATATCCGCCTGTGTCAGCGGGTTCGATATCTTCGACAGAGGAAACGTTTACGAGAACGTCATGCAGGACAACGATCTCGTGCTTGAGGTCAAGTACGACAGCTATATCCCCGAATACATCATGCAGGTGCTTACGGGAATTTCTGCGGCGCAGGAATCGGTTTCAAAATACATAATCTGCAGCGACAGACTGCACGCAAAATATTAAGGCAATACCGCGCAAATAGACGCACGCAAAATATTGAATTTCGGCTATCTTTCAAATACTCTTACGGAGGAAAACAACAATGACACCAAGGCTTATGAGCATAATCAGCGACACAGTTCAGCTTTTCGGAGACGATCTCAACTTCTCCGCGCTCACACCCCCCGCGATAATCGCGGCAATGCTGTCGTCGCTCTTGTGCGGAGTCATAATCTATCTCGTTTACCGCTTCTGCTACCGCGGCGTGGTTTACAGCGACAACTTCAACATCCTGCTCGTGATGATAACCTCTATCACCGGCTTCATCATCATGACCATAAGCTCGAACGTCGTGCTTTCGCTCGGTATGGTCGGTGCGCTTTCGATCGTGCGTTTCCGTTCCGCGATAAAGGACCCGCTTGACATAGGCTTCCTGTTCTGGTCGATAGCCGCGGGCATCACGGCGGGCGCGGGACTGTACTTTGTCGCGATACTCGGCACTGTGCTGATAGCGGTCATTTACATCGTGTTCTCCATGCTGAAAAAGACAAAGCGCAACTACCTCCTTATCGTGCATTACACCGACGCTGCGGAGGACAACGTGAACGCAGTCCTCGGTGCGATGAAGTACCGCCTCAAGAACAAGACCAAGACCGGCGAAAACAACGAGATAACCATTGAGATAAAAGTGAAGAACAACGACACTTCCGGACTTTCCCGTTTCAAGGGCATAGAGGGCGTTACCTCCGTCACACTCCTCGAATACAACGGCGAATACATGAACTGAAGCAGTGAATAGTGAATAGTGAATAATGAATAGTGAAAAATGGTGGTTGCGCCTTACGGCGCGGATTTGAATCGTGACGAAGGGGAAGCCCCCGTCGCAGTGTCCGGGAAAAAGAGAAAAATATGAAACACAGACTTGCTTTACTTTCAATAATATGTGCGGCGGCGGTGCTTGCGGGCGGCTGCTCGAAGCAGGACACCTCCGCGGAGATAAAGATACCGATACTTGACGGCAACGCCATGGGAAGCTACACCACGGCGGCTGCGGAGCGTGTCGATATGCGCGAATACACCACGGTCGGCGGTGACGTGACCTATCCGTATGCAGACACGGTGACGGTCCCTGCGGACGCGAATCTTCTGTCGTACAATGTAAAGAAGGGCGACGTTCTGCAAAAGGGCGACGTTATAGCCGTGTTTGACTCATCGTCTCTCGACTACGACTATCAGAATCAGAAGATACTCACGGACAGCGCACTTGCGCGTTATCAGAGCACGGGCAGCGCACTTGCCAAAGCGGAATACGAGATAGAAGCGGGCAAGCTGGAGCTGATAGAGTACAAGCGTGACTGCTACACGATCCGGGCTCCGTATGACTGTGTCGTATGGGACTCGAAGTTCCACGAAGCGGGAACGGCTATGGAAGCCGGTGCGCCGCTCTGCACGATAGCGAACAAGGACGAGGTATATGTTGTCGTCAAGGGCAGCAGCGACGCGTTTGCGCTTGGCAGGCACGTTACCATGAAATTCGGCACGAACGGCGAATTTACCGGCAGGGTGGTGATGATGCCCGACAGCCGCGGCAAGAACGGCATAAACGGCGTAGTTATCGCGCTTGACGAGGGCGAGCTTGAAAAGGCGAACGAGGAAGCCGGCAGCATAGTTTCGGCGGGCTGGGCTACCGTTGTGGTAAAGACCTACAATGACCCGCACGCGCTCTGTGTTCCGGACAAGGCGGTGCAGACCTATTCCGGCAATACCTACTGCTATCTTGACAGCGGCGGCTCGCGTATCCGCGTACCTGTCGAAGCCGGCAAGTCCGTGGGCGGCATGACCGTGATACTCAGCGGTCTCTCCGAAGGAGACGTAGTTTCCTATTAATGAATAGTGAATAATGAATAATGAATAATTGTGGTATCGCCTGCGGCGATAATATTCGGATCGTGACGAGATTCAAAGGTTAGTTTTACAGATAGAAAGACGGCTGAATGTCAAGCACTCAACCGTCTTTTATTTATTATGTTTCAGCAGAGTATATCATAATACGACCACTGCACCCGCCGACAGAAGAATATAACCGCGCAGTCCGGTGCGGCGCGTCCGCCGCCGTCTTTTATTTTTGAAATTTTCGCAAAACACTGCGTTTCAGCCTGTATCCGGCATAAACGTGAACTCTGAAATACAGTATTTTAAATTCGCGCGCGGAGCGCGCAACCAACATTATTCATTATTCATTATTCACTATTCACTTCTTAACGATGTCTTCCGCCGCCGCCGTGACGGCCGCCGCTGTGGGAACGGTGGACGGAGCTGTGGTGACCGCCGCCGCTGCGGTGGCTGCCGGAGGACGAGCTGCGCGGGGAGTATGTGGTGTGGACGTGACGTCCGACATAAACATCGGATTTGTTGTCGAACACGAGCGAGTTGTTGAGAATGTAGTTCCTTGTGCCGGGCTTCTCTATCCTGTACGGCTTCTTGTTTAAGCTGTAAACTCCGGAGCCTACCATTGCGGTGAAGATGATTACGAACATAATGAACTGCAGCGAGTCGATAAGACGGGGGCGGGAAGCAGACTTGCCGGACTTGTCGGATACGATGTACTCACCGGTGTGCAGGTCGTTGTTCGCCCGTCCCTTGTCGTAGTAGTAATTTACGCGGGACAGGAAGCCCTCTGCCGCCTGTCCGAAATTCTCCGCTTTCATGTCCTCCCAGATGTAGTCGAGAACGGACTCGATGCGGTCGTCGCTGAAATATTCGATGCACGCGCCGCTTGTGGAGATGTAGTCGTACTTCGTGTCGCAGTTGATGAGGAAGAGTATGCCGTCGGTCTCGATGCCGCACAGCTCCTCATACTTGTCGTCGCAGAACTCCACAACGTGAGCGTCGGTCTTGGGCGTGCCGATGTCATTTGAGGACATTATGACTATGTTGAAGCCGGTTTTTGCCGCGGCTTCATTTGCCTTGTCCTTTATCTGCTTCTCCTGCGAGGAGGAAAAAACGTCCGCGTCGTCTATGATATGTACGGAGCCGGACTGCGCGTAAACGGGAAAGCAGAAAACGGTGATGCAGATGAAAAACGCCGCGAACAGGCAGGAGAGTTTAAGGGTCATGGTCGTTTTTGTCATTATCATACACCTGCCAATTTCATCAGAATGAACAGTCCGACTGCTATCAGCGCCGGTACCCCGAAAGACACAAGCGCGAGCTTCAGCTTGTTTATCGGGAGCAGACCTCCGAACTTGCCGGTCTGACCGTTCATTGCGAAGTAGTAGAGCTTATCCTTGTAGAAGTAGGTGAGGAACCACATCGGCATCATCGCCTGCTTCCAGTTGATGTTCGTTATGCGGAATTCCTTTGAGGTGATATTGACGCGGCTGTAGCCGACAATGCTGGCTGCGAAGGATTCCTCGGCGGCGGAGAACACACGCCCCGAAATACGCGGAAGCACGCTGTCCTTGTCCATGTCGTAGCGCTGCGCGTTGTGTCCGGAAAGGTATGACATATCAAAATCGGTAAGCTCGCCGTAATCGAAAGGCTCTATGCTGTCCATGAGCGCGTCGTCCGCGCGTGAGGAAGCGTCTGCGGGTACGCGGTTGAATATCACGCTTCCGTCCCGGACGGCAAGGCTCTGATCCTCGGTGGTGTAGATGTAGTCGCCCTTTCTCACAGAGGAGACCGTCTTGTAGCAGTCGGCGGTCATCTTGCCCTCGACACAGCAGTCCGCAAGCCAGAACGGTATGTATATGCCCTGTATCTTGTTGAGGGATTCCGGGCTTCCGAACCCTTTCGCAAGGAAGAACTTCTTCGACTTCGTCCACTCGTTGAACTTCATTATCGCCTCCCCGCGCGATTTCTTGAACGGGATTATAAGGTCGGGGCGGAATTCGCCCGAAAGCCTTCCCGAAAGCACCGCGGGGCTGTGGCAGTAATAGCACTCCGCGGTCGCGGAGACCTCGGAGTCCGTGATTATCGACGCGCCGCAGCTCGGACACATATACAGCCTGCTCTCGTCACCGAACCTGCGCCGCTTTTCTTCGAGCTGCGGGTCTTCCGCGGCGGGGCGGAAAGCCTCCTGCGTTCCCTCGCTCAGCGGAGCGTCCAGCATATCGGCGTTGAAGTGCGAACCGCAGTAAATGCAGTGGAAATCCTTTGATTCGGCGGAATATGTGAGTCCGGCACCGCACGCCGGGCATTTGTACGCTACTGTTCCGTTTTCCATTTGTTTCTCCGTTTAGTTGTTCTCTCCCCCGGCAGCACTGGGGGAGAGAGCGTTATTCAGATGAGTTGTCCGGGTAATGATGATCAGTCAATGGGGTTGCGTTTGGTTATCTCTTTGTAGAAGCTGAAATTCACTTTTTTCAGCATATCTATTATCGCGTCCTCTATCTCCTGTTCAAGACCGATGCTTCTGATCTTGCGGTCAATGACGCTCTCGGTGCGTGTCTCGGCGGGACGTCTTACTGCGCGTAACGGGCGGTAAGTCACGCCTTCTTCTATGTCGCAGACAACAGTGCTGCCGATATCCCCGCCCGGGTCAAGCATACTCGCAAGACCCGCGGGTATCACGGAGAAAAGGTCGGTGAAAAGAAAGCTCGCTATGCACATAGCCTTTATCATGTCCTGCTGTATCCGCGAGTGATGCATTATGTGCAGGTTTATGATGAAGTTCTCCAGCGCGGTGAAGTAGTAGCCTCTGCCGAAGGACAGAGTAAGCATTTCCGCACCGGCGGACTGCGCTATAACAGCGTCGGAAGCGCCGGTCATCATCGTGTTCAGCGGGCAGAAATCCACCGGGATATACAGGTTTCTCCTGCACCATTTCACAAGTTCGGCGATGCTGTCACCGAACAGACCCGTGACGCGTATAGCGGATATCCTGCGGATAAAGCCGAAGGTGTGCAGAAACGTGAGCATAGCGGGAGCGCTGTATTCGTCCGCGTTTACCTCGACGATCACAGGCTGTTCTTCCGGCAGAAAGCTGAGATATTCGGTGCTTTTCAGCGGTACAACGGCATAGGCAAAAGGGTTCGATGTACAGAACCCCGCATCGTACGGGCCATTCACGGTAAGCATATATTTCTCTGAAAAGTCGTCGATATCCATAAGCGCGGCTGTCTGCGTGTTAAGCTCCATGTAGTCGGCTCCGCAGGCAAATACCGCGTTTGCGTATGCTTTCAGCGATGCGGCGGAAACGTGATCCGGATCGTATTTCATATATGACAGTGTTCTGTCGGTAACGGCAGTCTTCAATGTTCATTTCCCCTTTTTTGTTTTTCATTGAAAGGACGGTATAGCCTTAACTATTATAGCATACCGCCTGCGATATTTCAAGGTTTTTTCGCAAGAAAAATGTACCGGAGAAAAATGCTTTTTGCGCGCGCGCAGACGCACCCCGCGCAGGCAGGTGCTCATGTATCATATATCATGTATCATTTATCATGTATCATATATCATATATCGTATGCAAATGTATGCAAATGCACTTTCGCGGGATAAAACGAGATCACAGATCGCGGTACATCTCGAACGACTGCTCCTCTATCTCGCTGGTATTGTATGAAGTTTTGCGTTCCGTGCCGGTCTCCTGTTTGTTCTGCCAGCGCTTTTTTGCCGAGTCTGCACGCACTTTGCAGACCTTGTCATAGTTTTCGGTGTCCTTGTCGTATCTTTTTTTGATGACGGTGAATATGACCTGCATCTGCTTTGTGAAATTGGTAAGATCGGGTTCTTCGCCCGATGCATAGCGGAATAACTGCCGTATAATGCCGCCAAGCTCTCTGTTGCTTATTATGTTGAAATACTCCATGTAGTCCGCGTACATCATAAAGCTCTTTCGCCTTTCGGTCATGCCCGGGACCTCCTTATGTCATTGTATGATACTATCATTTTACCACACCCGACCATGACATTCAATGACATCTTTTCGGAGGAAAAGCCTTGACAAATAATTATAATATATGTATAATATAAGTATGGAAGAGATAAAATTTGAATGGGACGAAAATAAGACGGAAGGATGGTGAGTATTATGAGAGAAGAATATGATATCAAAAATCTTAATCCGCGCAAAAATCCCTATGCCGAAAAGCTGAAACAGCAGATAACTATCAATGTCAATACAAGCACTGTCGCGTATTTCAAGGAAATGGCCGAAAGCTCCGGGATACCGTATCAGACGCTTATCAATATGTATCTTGCCGACTGTGTAGCCAATAAGCGCAAGCTGAATATTTCGTGGCAATGACATGACATAATGCCGGAAAGCACGGAGCCGCCGGTTTCGTGCTTTCTTTGCGTATAACAGCCGGAGTCTTTGCCAACCCCCATTCATTTCCCGCAGAGCGACCCATAGCAGAGAGTATTTGATACAGCGACTGCCAGCGCGGGCTTCCGCGCCGCCGCCCGTGCTTGACATTTTATGTAAAATATGTTATAATACAAACGACCGATAAAAAAGCCCATACGGACAGGCGGGTCAGATGCCGAATCTGCGGGTAAAGCCGCGTTATTGATTGAGTTAGAAGCTCAAATTTTATAAGATGATAACTTTATAATCAGATCACTTGTGAAACGGTCAATAAGAAACGGCAGTGTCCGAAAAGCGTCAAGGTAAATAATTTACCCAAAGCGGAAAAAAGACTATTTTGTAAGTGATACGACAGCGTATCACTTTTTTGTTTACGGTGCATTACTATGGATATCGAAAGACAAAGATCCGCGCCCGTCTATGAGGCGCTTGAAAGATTCAGAAAACAGCGCGTCGTCCCGTTCGACGTTCCCGGACATAAGCGCGGAAGAGGTAACCCCGAACTCGTGAAGCTCCTCGGTGAACAGTGCGTCGGACTCGACGTGAACTCCATGAAGCCGCTCGACAACCTCTGCCACCCCGTTTCCGTCATCTACGACGCGGAACAGCTCGCGGCAGATGCCTTCGGCGCAGCTCACGCTTACTTCATGGTAGGCGGTACCACCTCCGCAGTGCAGAGTATGATACTCACCGCCTGCAAGGCAGGAGATAAGATAATCCTCCCGCGCAATGTCCACAAAAGCGTCATAAACGCCCTCGTCCTCTGCGGTGCCGAGCCCGTTTACGTCAACCCCGACGTTGACAACCATATCGGCATCGCGCTCGGAATGGAGACATCACAGGTAGAAAAGGCAATGGACGAGAACCCCGGCGCAGTAGCCGTCTTCGTCAATAACCCCACCTATTACGGCGTATGCTCCGATATCCGCTCGATAGTGAAGCTCGCACACGACAGGGGAATGCTTGTGCTCGCGGACGAGGCTCACGGTACACACCTCTATTTCAGCGATACTCTGCCCGTTTCCGCAATGGAAGCCGGTGCGGATATGGCGGCAGTGTCCATGCACAAATCCGGCGGAAGCCTTACGCAAAGCTCGCTGCTCCTGCTTAATTCCACCGTCAATACGCGCTACGTCGAGCAGATAATCAACCTCACCCAGACCACCAGCGCTTCGTACCTGCTTTTGTCGAGCCTTGACATTTCCCGCCGCAATCTTGCACTGCGCGGACGCGAATCGTTCGAGAAAGTGTCGTCAATGGCAGAGTACGCACGAAAAGAGATAAACTCCATAGGCGGATATTACGCCTACGGAAAGGATATAGTAAACGGCGGGAGCATCTACGATTTCGATGTTACCAAGCTCTCCGTCTATACCCGCGATATGGGTCTTACCGGCATAGAAGTATATGACCTGCTCCGCGACGAGTATGACATTCAGATAGAGTTCGGTGATATCGGCAACATCCTTGCCTATATCTCTATCGGTGACCGCATACAGGATATAGAGCGCCTCGTGGGAGCCCTTGAGGATATCAAGCGCCTGTATTCGCGCACAAGCTCGAAACTGCATAACGCGGAGTATATCTCCCCGATAGTCGCGGCAACACCGCAGAAGGCTTTCTATTCCGACAAGGAGCTGATACCCATACGCGAGACCGCCGGACGTATCTGCGGAGAGTTCGTAATGTGCTACCCGCCTGGAATACCCATTCTCGCGCCCGGTGAGCAGATAACCGAGGAGATCATCTCCTATATCCTCTACGCAAAGGAAAAAGGCTGTTCCATGCAGGGCCCCGAAGACCCGGATATCTCAAAACTTAATGTTCTGAAGTAAATGTATTTAAAGCAGCTGATACAGCACCGTTTGTAAGTCTCTGCTATACCTGCTGCCTTCGGCTGATGGGGCGCCGCCCCAATCCCCGCTGGCCGCGCCGCGCCAGACCAGGCCAAGGTTTCACCTTGGATCCAAGGACGCGTTTAACGAGAGATTTTTGGAGAGATTTGAGAGAGGGGGCTCTGCCCCCCAATCCCCCGCAATCCCCCTTTGGAAAAGGGGTCTTGACCCCCTAAACAAATGCAGTATTTCAGAGCGTACAGCTATGGGCAGCTTTTGATTGAAACGCAGTGGGGTTGGCAATAATTTCATTCAGACTAACTAACCGTGGTGCTGCACTCGCCCATAGAAGAGTGTCGCTACGCATTTCGCCGCGGGGCGTTCCCCGCCGGGGCGTTCGCCGCCGCCGCAAGGAGAGATTATGGATTTTTGGTTTTCTGAAATGCACACAAATAATGTGAAGATGTCGATTCGCGTTGAAAAACAGCTTTTCAGCGGTACAAGCGACTTCCAGCGCATTGATGTGTTTGAATCCGAGGAATTCGGACGGTTCCTTACTTCCGACGGAAGCGTTATCTTCTCGGAAAAGGACGAGTTCACATACGACGAGATGATCGTCCATGTCCCCATGGCAGTACACCCGAACGTGCGGAATGTCCTCGTCATAGGCGGCGGTGACGGCGGTGTCGCGCGTGAGCTGTCACATTACGAGGAAATAGAGCATATAGATGTCGTCGAGCCGGACGAGATGTTCGTCGATGTGTGCAGAGAGTTCTTCCCCGATAACGCAAAGGGTCTCGATGACCCGCGCGTGGAAGTCTCAAACCGTGACGGACTGCGTTTCCTGCGCGGTATGCAGGGCGAGTACGACCTTATCATAAATGACAGCACCGACCCCCTCGGACATACGGCGGGACTTTTCACGAAAGAGTTCTACGGAAGCTGCTACAAGGCGCTCCGTGATGACGGTATCATGGTATATCAGCACGGAAGCCCGTTCTTTGACGAGGACGAGGAAACGTGCAGAGCAATGCACCGCAAGGCGTACAAGTCGTTCCCGATAAGCAGGGTTTATCAGGCGCACATACCCACCTGCCCGTCGGGCTACTGGCTGTTCGGTTTCGCGTCCAAGAAGTACCACCCGCTCAGAGACCTTGACGCGAAGCGCTGGAACGCCCGCGGAATAGAGACATGGTATTATACGACAAATCTGCATACCGGCTCGTTTATGCTGCCGAAGTATGTGGAGGATATGCTTAAAGAGGAAGAGGGTGCCGAGAAGAAATGACAGAGATGAAATTCACCGCGGACAAGCCGGTAATGTATTTCGACAATTCCATGAAGACAAGCATTTATCTGCTTGCGGAGTGGGAGGTGCTTGCCGAAGCGGGCGAAAACGACGAGTTCACAAAAAGCACCGTGCCGATGTATGCGGCAATGGCGCTGAACGATGTGCTGTACGAATACAGCCGCACGGTGCCGTACAGTGCGCTTGCGGAAAAATACGACGAGATAAGCGCGGTGGTATCCGAGAAAATGACGGAGAAGCTGAGGCTGCCCTGTACCGCGAAGCTGATTTCTCTTAAACCGGACGAGCGCTCTGCGAAGATGATGGAACAGCTTGCGCTTATGGAGAAGATGAAAGACCCGGCATACGCGGCTGCGGAACTTGAACGTGCAATGCAGCAGGCGAGGGAGACGGCGGAGAAGAACGGCATAGACCTGTCCGCTTTGCAGAATATGCCTATGCCCGAAATGCCGGCGGTGTCGGAAACGGACGATACGCTTGCAAGAGCGCAGGCGATGGCCGCACATTATGAGCAGCTGAAGAAAGCGGCGGCGGCGGCACCGGTATATGCGGCTGCGGCACAGCAGACCGCGCCCCGTCCGGTATTCTGCGGAAGCTGCGGCGGTAAGCTCCCCGAAAGCGGCAATTTCTGCCCGAACTGCGGAGCGAAGATATAATTGAAAGTATTGTATTTTCTCTGCCGTAAGCGGGGAAAATACTGAAAATAAACGATATGCGGAGGAATTCTTTATGAAGCTAATGGTCATCGGCTGCGGCGGCGTAGCGACCGTCGCAATACACAAGTGCTGTGAAAATCCCGTTTTCACGGAGATACTCATTGCGAGCAGGACAAAGAGCAAGTGTGACGCTCTCGCGGAGAAGCTCAGGAGCAGAACGAAGGCTGTGATAACGACTGCGACGGTCAACGCGGACAGAGTTGAGTCGCTCACCGAGCTTATGAACAAGTTCAAGCCGCACACGGTGCTTAATGTTGCGCTGCCGTATCAGGATCTTACTATAATGGACGCGTGTCTTGAATGCGGGGCAAACTATGTCGATACTGCGAACTACGAGCCGGAGGACACTGACGATCCGGAGTGGAGAGCGATATATGAAAAGCGCTGCAAGGAAAAGGGATTTACGGCTCTGTTCGACTATTCATGGCAGTGGGCATACAACGAGAAATTCAAGGCTGCGGGTCTTACGGCGCTGCTTGGTACGGGATTTGACCCCGGCGTAACGAGCGTTTACAGCGCGTATGCTCTCAAGCACTACTTTGACGAGATACACTATATAGACATACTTGACTGCAACGGCGGCGACCACGGCTATCCGTTTGCTACGAACTTCAATCCGGAGATAAATCTGCGCGAGGTATCGTCGAACGGCTCATACTGGGAGGACGGTCACTGGGTAGAGACGAAGCCCATGGAGATAAAGCGCGAGTACGATTTTGACGGTGTGGGAATGAAGGATATGTATCTTCTGCACCACGAGGAGATAGAGTCGCTTGCGAAGAACATTCCGAACGTGAAGCGCATAAGGTTCTTTATGACATTCGGGCAGTCGTATCTGACGCACATGAACTGTTTACAGAACGTGGGAATGCTTGGCACATCTCCGGTGCATTTTGAGGGACGCGACATTATACCGATAAAGTTTCTGAAGGCTCTGCTGCCCGATCCGGCATCACTGGGTCCGCGCACAGTGGGAAAGACGAACATAGGCTGCATATTCCGCGGAATAAAGGACGGCAAGGAGCGCAGCATCTATATTTACAACGTATGCGATCATCAGGAGTGTTACAAGGAAACGGGAGCGCAGGCGGTATCGTACACGACGGGCGTACCTGCGATGATAGGCACTGCTATGGTAGCGAGCGGCGTATGGAGCGGTGCGGGAGTATTCAACGTTGAGGAATTTGATCCGGACCCGTATATGGAAGCGCTGAACAAGTACGGACTGCCGTGGCAGGTAAACGAGAACCCGGTTCTTGTTCCTTGATATAGCAGCGACCAGCGGGGAACGCCCCGCGGCGTTTTGCGTAGCGACACTCTTCTATTGACGAGTGCGCCACCTCGGATAGCTTTACTCTGCTATTTCTGCATGGAGTCTTTGCCAACCCCCATTCATTTCTTGCAGAGCGACCCACTGATGCATCTCTGAAATACTGCATTTGTTTAGGGGGTCAAGACCCCTTTTCCAA
>CACZGM010000062.1 GCA_902780695.1 uncultured Ruminococcus sp.
TAAAAATACACTTTCAGCGTATTTTCAAGGCGGACACATTTCTTGATGTCAAGCTCATTCCGACCTACGGTCGGACAAAAGTGCAAGAAAAATTTGATTGTTTTTGGATTTTCCTTGCACTTTTGCAACCACGAACAGGATTCAAGCTGCGCTATGAAGCCTGTTCGCGGTTGATGAGCAGACATTAAATAATAATGAAATGAGGTTTGGGAATTATGAGGATCACAGCGGAAATGTTAGTCGAAAAGGCTAAGAAAAACGGGAAAGAGCTTACGCTTGAACAGGCAAAGCAGATGTTGTTTGAAAAGCTCGGAGACGAGGAGCTTGACGAAGTAGCGGGCGGTTGGACGTATGACCCGGTCCCGGAGTGTCATGTAACCCAGAGTAATCATGTTTGGGAATTAACAGGAAATAAGAGACCCGGGAAAATATTCGGTGACTGGTGGATGGACGTAGAACGTAAGTGCATCAAGTGCGGAGAGCGGGAATGGGTCGCTGAATGAGTAACATCATGTATTACAGATTAAACGACCGGTATGCGCTCCGCGGCTGGAAAGGACTCCCGTATGCGTTAGGAAAATATAAGCTGCTGGATATGAGCGGAACAAGCAGATCTCTGCGCTATTCGGCGGACGGGCAACCGAGTTTCTTCAATGAAGAGCAGTTTGAAACGGTACGGAAATTTGACGGTATAACACCCGTAGATGAGAGCTCACTGCCCGTGTCCGGGAAAGAGCTCATCCGGAACGCTCTTGAATATGATATCATAACCGGATCGGAAAATCCGCTCCCGGAGCTGACGGATTTCCAGAAATACATATACTACCCCGCTTTGTTTGTCCGTGAAGTTATCTGGTCGGTAACCGGAAAATGCAACTATCGCTGCCGGCACTGCATACTCTCGGCACCGGACGGGATACACCCGGAACCCGGCATCGACGACTGCCGGAGGATAGCAGATCAGCTTGCCGAGTGCGGTATAAGATCAGTGGCACTCACCGGCGGAGAGCCTCTCGTGAGGAAGGATTTTCTGCAGATCGCGGAAATGCTTACCGAACGCGATATCGGTATAAGTATGATAATGACCAACGGCAGACTGGTAACGCCGGAGCTGCTTGACGGTCTTGAAAAGCTCGGTCAGCGCCCGGATTTCAAGGTCAGCTTTGACGGCATAGGATATCATGACAGTATGCGCGGGATAAAAGGTGCGGAAGAAGCGGCGCTGTCGGCGATGCGGCTTCTTGTATCAAGGGATTTCGCCGTGACGGTGTCGATGTGCATTGACCGTGAAAGCGCGGGAAGCATCCGGGAAACGGTAAATCTTCTTGCGGATATCGGTGTTGAAAGCGTCGGCGTGACGATACCGCAGAATCTTGGTGCATGGAGAAAAGTCGGAAATGACCGTGCGCTTTCGTTTGAAGAAAGCATGGAGATCTATCTTGAATATATCCCTCATTTCTTTGAGGACGGAATGCCGGTCTCCGTCGAATTGGGCGGTGTGTTCAACTGCAACAGGAAAGGAACGATCTATACCATTCCTTATGTACGGAAATTCAATACCGACGAAGAATTGCAGAAGCATCTGATATGTACCTCCGCAAGATATTATGTATATATTTCCGCGGAATGCCGGCTCATGCCATGTCTCGGATACATCGCCGCGGAATATGCGGACGAATTTCCGGATATACTTGAGATCCCGCTCAAAGACGCGCTATCGGAGTCGCGGGCGCATGATATAATGACATGCCGTATGAGAGAGTATTTCGCAAGAAACGAAAAATGCCGCACCTGCGAAAAGCGGCTGAAATGCGCAGGCGGGTGCAGGGTGAACGCTATGGCGTGCGGCGGCGACAATCTCGGCATAGACGAGGAGGCGTGCAGGTTCCACCTCGGCAGTTATGAGGAACGGATAAGGGAAACGGCCGGCAATGCCATTAAGCGTGCGGGTCTGCGGGAAAACATAATAGGTATGATACCCCGGGCGGTTCCCGGGGAAGGATAAAAACTGATCATAGGAGGACAAAATATGTCAATGAGATCTTACAAACAGCTGCGGGAGGACCTAATAAAAGACCTGGAGTTTGCAAAGAAGCTGGAAGAACCGTATGCGCAGCTGCGCAAGTCGGGAGACAAGGCAGAGTTTATAAAGACACTCGCCGGGCTCGGATATGAAGTGACGGAACAGGATCTTGGCGGAAGCTACGCTTTTGAAAAGCTGGACGATGATGAGCTCGACAGTGTTGCAGGCGGATTTCTCAACTTCGGTGCCAAGGAAGAGAACGGACGTGAGATGGGCTGCGGATGCTGCTATTATGTGCAGAGAGAAGATCTGCCGAAGATATGTCCGGGCAATTCTTCGGGACAACATTGCTTTGAAGAGTCAAGTGAAACGATACCGTGTCAGCGTGTTTTTGGTGACAACACAAAGACAGTATATGTCTGCAAATACTGCAAAGGCTGGACTTTTATCGCATATTAATACCGGTATAATTTAATACCCCAAAATGTAATTTCAAACAATTGACGGAAGATGTCGCAACGTTCGGAAAACAGCCGGGTGATACTGCGGACGCGTCAGATCAGAACTGTACGGAGGAAAAATTATGGCAATGAGAAATTTCAAACAATTACAGAAAGACATCAATACAAACGCAGAGCTCGCAAAAAAGATCGAAGCAGCGAGCATCGAAGCTCATGAATCAGGTGACATTAATATCTTTATAAAAGCTGCCGCAGAACTCGGATATGAAGTGACCGAGCAGGACATTTTCGGCAAAGACGAACTTGTAAAGCTCGACGAGGACGAGCTCGACAGTGTGGCAGGAGGGATCTTCGGGTGCGGCGATAAGGCTCCGGACGGGAAAGAGATAGGCTGTTTTACCGGCAGGTCATATTATAGAACCGCAGACCATTACTGCCCCAAAAACCCGGGTGTCGGTCATGAACTTTATTATTTAGAGGACGATCCCACAGATGACGATTACGAGATTCATAAATGCCGTCTTTGCGGTAAAGAGGTATTTAATTATATCGGCGAATAATATTGAAAACAATTAATGAAATATACAATATAGTGATAATATGGAAAAAACAGTATTCAGAAAAAGCAGTCTGGAGAGCCTTAATTCTCCGGAACAGCTCAACGACTACATAAAGGCGGCAAGCCCTGCCGTATGGATAGTCCTGGCGGCAATAATCGCGTTTCTGTGCGCAGTGTTCGCGTGGATCTTTTTCGGCTGCATCTATACAAGAGTACAGGGCGTAGCTGTGAATAACAACGGAACGCTTTCATGCTATGTCCGCGCGGAGGATATGCTTAAAGCAGGGGAGTCCGTCAAGGTCTCTGTGAACGGGACGGATTACACGGTGACCGAGATCACACCCGGCCCGTTCAAGCTCGATCCTTCCGGCAGCCCCGTAGATCAGCTCATTTCCACTATCGGCGGATTTGACGGCAACGAATGGCTTGTAAAACTCCCCCTTGCCGAGAACACAGGCGCCGAAGGACTATCGGCAGAGGGTGCTGTTATCACCATAGAAGAAATAAAGCCGGTGTCGTTCCTTATGGGAGGCGGAAATGGATAAGAAAGCAGTCAGGTCTCCGGTAACCAAAGGCGCGGCGAAAGTGCCGGTCGTTATGCAGATGGAAGCGCTGGAGTGCGGCGCGGCCTGTCTCACGATGATCCTTGCTTATTACGGCAAATGGATCCCGCTGGAGCAGGTGCGTTCGGACTGCGGCGTTTCCCGCGACGGGTCGAAGGCGAGCAAGATACTCAAAGCCGCGAGAAGCTACGGGCTTGAAGCCGAGGGCTATCGTGCGGAAAAGATCGAGACTGTGCGCGACAATGCAAAGTTCCCCTGCATCATACACTGGAACTATAACCATTTTGTTGTGCTTGACGGTATCAAGGGCAACAAGGCGTATCTCAATGACCCCGCAAGAGGAAATGTCGTTGTAACGCTTGAGGAGCTGGACAAGGCGTTTACCGGCATCGTTATGATGTTTGAGCCTACCGGGAAATTCGAGCCGGGCGGAAAGCCCAAGGGTGTGTTCGAATATGCGAAACAGCACCTTAAAGGAACGAAGACCGCGGTATTATTTGTTGTGCTTACAACGCTGATAACCACGCTTATCGGTATTGTGAACCCGTTATTCTCGCGGGTGTTCTATGACCGGCTTCTCACCGGACAGAACCCGGAGTGGCTGGTGCCGTTCATGACGGCGCTTATTATAATGTCGCTGGTACAGCTGACTGCTTCATGGATAAACACCGTAAGCAGTCTGAAGATAAACGGCAAGATGTCGGTAGTCGGCAGTATGACATTCATGTGGCATATTATGCACCTGCCGATGGAGTTCTTTTCGCAGAGAATGGCAGGCGATGTTCTGAGCCGGAAGGATTCAAACGCGAATATCGCGAGGAGCATCGTAAATACAGTGGCACCGCTGTTCCTGAATACCTGCCTTATGATATTCTACCTTGTGGTAATGCTCGGGTACAGTATCCCGCTAACCATGATAGGTATAGGCTCTATAGTTGTAAATATGCTGGTGTCCAATGCAATATCCAAAAAACGGCTGAACATCTCGCGTTCGCAGATGCGTGACGGCGGAAAGCTCGCCGGAACAACAGTCTCCGGCATAGAGATGATAGAGACGATAAAAGCCTGCGGTGCGGAGAACGGATTCTTTGAGAAGTGGTCGGGTTATCAGGCAAGCGTTAACACCGCTTCCTACAACTCGATCAGGACAGATCTGTATCTCGGCACCATACCGGAGATAGTATCCTCGCTTGCCAATATAGCGGTGCTTGTCTCCGGAGTATTCCTTGTAATAAACGGACAGTTCACGATAGGTATGGTAATGGCGTTCCAGTCATATCTCGGAGCGTTTACCGGTCCTGCGCATTCCATTATAGCGGCGCGCAGTACGATCCAGCAGATGAAAGCCGAAATGGAACGTGTCGAAGACGTGATGGGATATAAAGAGGACGTCAGCGAAAATTCCGAAGAAGGCGAAGACGACGATTACGAAAAACTGTCCGGAGAATTTGAGCTTAAGAACGTATCATTCGGTTACTCGAAGCTGGACAAGCCGCTGATAACCGATTTCAGCATAAAAGTCGAACAGGGGCAGAGAATAGCACTGGTGGGTTCCTCCGGCTGCGGAAAATCCACACTGTCGAAGCTGATATCCGGTCTTTACAGACCGTGGAGCGGCGAGATACTTTTCGACGGAAAGCCGATATCCGATATAAACAAGAATGTATTCAGAAGCTCGGTGGCGGTAGTCGATCAGGAGATCACGCTTTTTGAGGACACTATCAGCAGCAACATCAAGATGTTCGATTCCACGATCGAGGATTTTGAAATGATAATGGCGGCGCGTGATGCACAGATCCATGACGATATAATGCACCGCACGGGCGGTTATAAGTACAGTCTGAAAGAGGGCGGCGGAGACCTTTCGGGAGGTCAGCGTCAGAGAATGGAGATAGCGCGTGTCCTTGCACAGGATCCGAAGATAATCATTCTCGACGAGGCTACTTCCGCGCTGGACGCAAAGACGGAATACGATGTTGTGAACGCTATCAGGGAGCGCGGCATAACGTGCGTGGTGGTAGCGCACAGACTTTCAACAATACGCGACTGTGACGAGATTCTTGTTCTTGACAAGGGCGTTGTGGTAGAGCGCGGAACGCATGACGAGCTGTTTGCCAAGGGCGGTTATTATACAAAGCTCGTGACTAATGAGTAAAGGGGGCGCATGACATTGTCCTTTCTTGACAGTCAGATCAAGGATCGGATCGAAAGGGAAGATGCCGAGCTTGCCGAAACGCTTGCCGAGGCTGCCAATGCGGTCATGGGCAGACGTGTCTCCGCAGCCCTGAATGATGACCGCATAGCAGCGAAAAATGCCATTGAACGGATACTCAAGTACTATCATGCGAAGCCGAGAGAGCTGCCAGACGAAATATCTGATGTAAACGATCAGATAGATTATCAGATGCGCCCCCACGGGATAATGACGCGCCGTGTCAGGCTTGAAAAGGGGTGGCACAGGAACGCGATAGGTGCTATGATCGGCATACGGAAGTCGGACGGCAGCGTGGCTGCGCTCCTGCCGCACGGCTTTTCGGGATACAGATACATAGACGAAAAGACCGAACGTTCTGTGAAGATAACATCAAAGAACGAAGAGCTTTTGGAGGAAGAGGCGATAGTTTTCTACCGGCCATTTCCCATGAAGAAGATGAAGCTGTATGACCTCATAAAGTATATCATTTCAACGATCCCGAAAACCGATGCCGCTATGCTGCTTCTGATTACGGCGGCAGTAACGGGTGTAGGTTTCTTTACTCCTATGATAAACAACTTCATTTTCTCCGATGTCATAATGACCGGCAGCAATATGCTGCTTGCAGGTGCCGCTGTTGCACTTGTCAGCATGACACTTTGCTCGGTTTTCATAGGAATACTGAAAAAACTCATGAATATGCGCATCAATACAAGGCTTTCGCTGACCATACAGGCGGCTACGATGATGCGTGTGCTTTCGCTGCCGGCTGATTTCTTCAAGAAATACAACTCCGGTGAGATGACAACGAGATCGCAGAGTATGAGTTCGCTGTGCAATATGCTTATGAACACGATCTTCACGGCTTCGCTCACATCTGTTTTCTCTCTGGCATATATCGGACAAATCCTGATGTACGCTCCCGAGCTTGTGGTGCCGTCATTGCTGATAACGGCGGCGACTCTGGCATTTTCTCTCATAACGACTTTCGCGCAGATGAAGATAAGCCGTGAACAGATGAAGCAGTCATCCAAGGAATACGGAATGTCCTATGCCATGATGCAGGGTATTCAGAAGATAAAGCTCGCGGGTGCGGAAAAGAGAATGTTCGCCCGCTGGGGAAGGATATTTTCCGAGGGCGCAAGACTGACTTATGACCCGCCGGCGTTTCTTGTCCTGAACCCGGTCATCAGCGCCGCCATATCACTTGCGGGAACGGCAGTGATGTATTACACGGCTGTGAAAAGCGGAGTTTCGGCTGCCGATTACATAGCATTCAATACGTCATACGGAATGGTGTCCGCCGCATTCATGGGCATATCGGGTATAGCCACTACCGCAGCGCGCATAAAGCCGGTGCTTGAAATGGTTGAGCCGATAATGAATGTCGAACCGGAGATCTCGGACGACAAGGAGATACTCACTTCGATAACCGGAATGATCGAGCTTGACAGCGTTTCGTTCAGATATGACGAATCCATGCCGCCGGTGATAGACGATCTTAATCTCAGGATACGCCCCGGACAGTATGTGGCAATAGTCGGTAAGACAGGCTGCGGAAAATCGACTCTTGTAAGGCTGCTGCTGGGCTTTGAAAAGCCGCAGAAAGGAAGTATATACTACGACGGCAAGGATATAAACTCAGTCGATCTCAGGTCGCTGCGCAACAAGATAGGTGTTGTTCTTCAGAACGGCAAGCTGTTCAACGGAGACATATACTCCAATATCGTGATCTCCGCCCCGACCCTCACCGTCGATGACGCGTGGGAAGCTGCCGAGACTGCGGGAATGGCAGATGATATCCGGGCAATGCCCATGGGTATGTTTACGATGATATCCGAAGGCAGCGGAGGCATTTCCGGCGGTCAGAAACAGCGTCTCATGATAGCCCGTGCGGTTGCGCCGAAGCCGAGGATACTGATACTTGACGAAGCGACGAGCGCACTGGACAATATCACGCAGAAGAAGGTGTCGGAAGCTCTCGATAAGCTGAACTGCACCAGAATAGTAATAGCGCACCGCCTTTCAACGATAAAGCAGTGCGACAGGATAATCGTTCTCGACAAGGGCAAGATCATCGAGGACGGCAAATATGATGAACTTATTGCTCAGCACGGATTTTTTGCCGAGCTTGTCGAAAGGCAAAGAGTCAACGAATAACAGGAGGATAAACGAATAATGGCAGCATTACTTAAGATCAGGAGCAAAGTTGAAGCAGGATCCGTCATTGTTATCCCGGAGGGGCGCATAGACGCAAACACTGCATCTCTGCTTGACAAGGAGATATCTTCCGTCATAGCCGGAACGGATTCTATCATCATTGATTTCGACAAGGTGGAGTATATCTCGTCGGCAGGGCTTCGCGTGCTTCTCGGAACGAGCAAGGCTATGCTGAAAAAGAACGGCGAACTTAAAATAATCAATGTTTCCGATAATATAATGGATGTTTTTGCGGTGACCGGATTTATAAACAAGCTCAACATCACGAAAAAATAAGGATGCGTAAATATGCAGGTCTCTGATAATGTACGTTTTTTTCTGAGCCGTCAGAAATGGCTGGTTAAAGGCTGTTTTTACTTCTGCCTTGTACTGACGGTAGGCTCTCTGTTATTCTTCAGGTTCGACGGCGCGGAAAATCTCACAAAAGCCAATTGTATCAGTATAGGCGCGGATATGGTCTCGCTGGCTATATGCACCGTTCTGCTTTACAGCTGTAAGCAGGACAAGGATATGAACAGCGGTCATACGCAGATCTTTGTTTTCCTGATAACAATGGAAGCGTGCGAGATCTTTACAGATATGGCGAGCTGGCTTGTTTCCGGCGAACCCGAGCTGATAATGTGGAATAAGATATTCTGTGTCGGCAATTATGTCAGCGCAACGCTTCTGGTATTTTTCTTCTGGCGTTATGTGTCAACAACGCTTGAAATTGAAGGTAAGCTCGTTTCAGTACTGAACTGGCTGCTGAATATACTTATAATCCCCGATGTTATCAGCTCATGCGTGGATTTCTTCTACCCGCTGCATTTCAGTATTGACGCACAGGGTATATATCAGCGCGAACCCTTGTATATGCTGAGCCATCTGTACAATGTCGTCGCAATTATCGCCGGTATTATCGGATTCATCATATCAAAGGCGTCTCCCCGTGTCAAGCTGATAACCGCTTCGTTTATACTTATCCCTGTCTTTGCGCAGCTGATGACAGGGTATAATCCGGGTATCACTACACAGTATTCGGCTATGCTCGTATCTATCGTGCTTATCTACGGAGTGCTCTTTGCGGAGCGTGAAATGCGCCTCGTTGCAACGGAAAAGGAGCTTTCTATGGCTACCAGCATACAGAGCAGCGTCATGCCGAATATGTTCCCGGCTTTTCCGGAGCGCGATGAGTTTGATATCTATGCTTCAATGGATCCGGCAAAAGAAGTGGGCGGAGATTTCTACGATTTCTTTTTTGTTGACAACGACCACCTTGCAATGGTAATAGCCGACGTTTCAGGCAAGGGAATACCGGCAGCCCTGTTTATGATGTCCGCAAAGATCGTGATAAATGACCGCACGATGATGGGCGGTACACCTGCGGAGATACTGAAATACGCAAATAACCGCATCTGCGAAAAGAATGACGAGGGTATGTTCGTAACGGTATGGCTCGGTATTCTTGACATACGGACGGGAAAACTTATCTGCTCCAATGCGGGACATGAGTTCCCGGCTGTTTGCAGGAACGGAAAGTTTGAGCTTTTCAATGACGAGCACGGATTCGTAGTGGGCGGCTATGAAGACGAGGAATACACCGATTATGAGATACAGCTGTCACCCGGAGATGCTGTTTTCGTATATACCGACGGTGTACCGGAAGCGACCGATGCCAAAGGCGAGATGTTCGGTACGGACAGAATGACGGAATCGCTGAACAGGCACAGGGATAATTCTCCGGAATGTCTCCTTAAAGCAGTTAAGGAAGATGTTAAGGATTTCGTTAAAGACGCTCCTCAGTTTGATGATTTAACCATGCTTACGCTTACATATAAGGGCAGCACGGCAAGAAAGGACGGATACAATGAATAAACTTGTTGTTCCGGCTGAAATAGATAAACTTGATGATGTCATAGCTTTCGTTGACACTTCTCTTGAAGGCCATGAATATTCCGACAAGACACTGATGGAAATAGAGATAGCAGTCGAAGAGATCTTTGTAAATATTGCAAGTTATGCCTACCCGCCCGAAGAAGGGCAGGTGACTGTCGAAACGGAGATCAGCGGCGAGCCGAAGATCCTTATTGCAAGATTTACAGACAGCGGTACGAAGTATGATCCGCTTGAAAAGGAAGACCCCGACACCGGGCTTTCCGTCGAAGATACACCCATAGGCGGTCTTGGTATCTTTATAACAAAAGAGAGTATGGACGATGTCATTTACGAATATAAAGACAATAAAAACATTCTTACCATAAGGAAAGAACTGCGCTGAGGCAATTATGATGATAAATGCACCGTCGGCAGCATACGCTTTCGATGCGAAATACAGCTCTTGACAAAACGCCGTGTGCGGGGTTCCCGTACACGGCGTTATACATAGCAGGATATATTAAACATCATTTATTTTGGTTTTACTGCGATCGAACTATTTAAGTGTTTCTTCCTGAATCCGGTACTAAGAAATGTATATTGCTGATGTTCCACAGTGCTCACAGCTATAATAATATGTGACAGAATATCCATCCGTTTTGGCCGCACCATCCTGCCATTGCTTTTTTCCTTTGTAAATAAAACTATGTTTTTTCGATTGAGCAACCGGGCATAATACAGGATTTACTTCTTTGTACCAAGGCCACCAGCATCCTATCTCATGTCCGTCCTGGGCATATTCACCAAACCATAATGCGCCGCCAGCCACATCGTCGAGCTGTTCTTCATTGAGTTTTACAAGATCATCGGTAGGGAAATCCTGCTCGGTCACTTCATATCCGAGTTCAGACGCAGTTTTTATTAACGCTGTCTTGTCACCTGTCTTGCGAAACTGCCTGTCCGCTTCTTCGAGCTTCTTTGCAAGTTACTCGTTTGTTCTTGCGTCTTTCAATAATTGTTTGTAATTTTTCGTTGACATAGCTTTTACCTCCTGTCATTTATTGGAGCGAAAAGATTTGTTATAGGAGCATATTCATATTAATTATTATATCGGCAAGATATGGCAAAAATTAGTTTTCGTACATAAAAATATTTATACAAACAGTTAACACATAACTGCTTTCGGATAACAAGGAGTAATATGGCAGGCAGAAAATCATCAGCTTTATTAAATATCGCTCTTCTCTGGCGTGATTGCCGGCGGCTGTTGAGGAAACGTTACTTCTATTGTCATATCACAGTCACACGGATTTGTCAAGAGCAGCGAACAGAATATATGAATATGTAACAAGACCGGTGGCAGGAGCCGTATAATGTTTTCTGCTTCTGTGACCGTATTGCATCTTATCTGTCAAAGAACTGTTGACATTTGTTGTAAAATTAGTTATAATAAAAATATAAGTATTTGAAAGCAGGTGTTATAGCATGAAATACAATTATGACAGTTATGCTCTTTATGAGTATTCCAAAAACATGACTTTTACCGTAAGAGTTAAAATAACTCTTACCGAAGCGCCGGATGCCGAACTCCTGAAAAAGGCTGCTGTAAAAGCATTCGTGCGGTTCCCGTATTTCAACCTGAAGGTGCGTACAGATGAGACGGGAGGATATCTGCTCGAACACAATGATAAGCCTATAACTGTCTCTCCGGAGCCGAAGCGCCGCATCATTCTCGGCAGTGCGGAGACCAACGGACATCTTTTTTCGATAACATACGAAAACCGCGACCTGTACTTCAATTTCAGCCACAGCATATGCGGTGCCTGCGGAGCGTTATTCTGGATAAAATCCACTCTCTGGCAGTATTTCACCGACAAGACCGGTGAACAGATAAACGCCGCGGATATAAAGATCCCAGGAACTTCTCCGGAAGAAAGCGAGAACGCCATACCCGACCCGAATGACCTGCCCTCGGACGAGCCTGTCGGAATGTATAATGGCGGCAATTCATATATGCCTTTGGGTGATTATCTGAAATATTATCTGAACCCGTTTGCCAGAGATGCGGTTTATTTCCCGATGGAATTTGATCTGCAAAGTGTGCTGAAATACGCAAAGGGAAACGACGGAAGCCCGAATTCGATTATATCTGCGATAATGTTCAAGGCACTGAGCCGTGTATGGGCATCAAACAAGAAGGTTACGCAGATCTCAGCGGGTATAGCTGACAATTACAAGGATGATATCGGCTGTCCCGGTTCACACAGAGATTTTATTCGTCTGCTTCACGCAAAGTATAAGCCGGAAATGAAAGACTGGCCTGTCGAAAAACTCAGCACAGCTACGAGAGGAAGTATGTATCTGCAGATGCAGCCGGAGATCAGCTGCTATGCGTTCCGTAAAAAGATCGAGCATCTGAACACGATAGACTCGCTTGACGGCTTAAAAGCAAAATGCAAATACGCGTCTGCGAATTCTCCGCTGAGAAAAGGTGTCAAAGACTCGTTCAACATAAGCTATGTCGGAAAAATCGACTGGGGCGGCCTTGAAAAGTATATCGAATCCGTATTTACGATCACGGACGGTCATCTTATGTTTGAAATGAATGCGATCAATGATAAGCTCTTCGTCAACTTCCAGCAGGTCAACAGAAAGAAGGAGTATCTGAACGCTTTCCTTGAGGTTCTGAAGGAAGAAAACATATCCGTTAAGCTCGGAGAAATGAGGGAAAAGCATATGCCCCTGATCGATCTGCGGTAATGCCGTGTCCGTTCGCCGATGTCCGGTAGCTGATAAGCAAAGATAGCTTGGTAATACAGAAACAAAACGGTGACAGCTCATGCGATTTGCTCGCTGAATGGGCTGTCACCTTTTTTTATATTTTGTTCAGCGCGGTATTGTAATTTCCGCGGTAGATATGGTCGCATTTCTTCCACCAGATGTTCAATATCAGCAGTGTTACCGCCATACCTGCCGCAAATATCAGAACACCGATGACAGCCGAAACGGGTACAGGAAGCCCGAAACCGTGCGCGGTCGCGCTTATGTTCTTAAGAACGATACTTTCCCACGCAAGAACGACAAACGGTATAATGTACAGACATTCGAGCTTCGGTTTGCCTGCGCACGCCACGGCAAGGCCGATGATGAAGTTGTTGATCGGGGCGATTATCAGAAGATCCGAGAGGCCCTGTTCACACCAGCAGAGTGCCGCTATTGTTATCATTATAATATCATAGATAAGTGCAGCAACCACAGTGCAGAATAACGGAACAACAGTAATGAACGTTTTTGCGAACGGGGTAGATGAATAAAACCTGCTTCTTGTGATCGAAACGGTTCCCATAAGGAGGATCACCACTATCCCTATCTGCCCGAAGCCGACAGATCCCACCATCGACATATAATCGTCACTGTCAGGAGTCTCCGGCGAGGTCACCGCCGCGATCATCATCGCCACGATTATTACAGTTCCGAATATAGTCAGCAGCGGGTTGAACGATATTTTCAGATATAATTTCAGTGCTTTTCCAAAATTCTTCATCATTACACCTCTTAACTATCCCAACGTGTCATGCGGTAATGCCGGAAATACAATTTCGTCGATACAGCGGTCAGCACCGCTCCGATAATCCCGATAACAAGGTGAGGCAGCAGGCTGTCCGTAAGCATCGGCAGCAGCACTGTGCAGACTCCTGTTATCGCAAACATCACAAGTACGGAAGTAATTCCGAGCACGGCTTCATTCTTTATCGGCAGCAGGAATGTCACAACTCCTATGGCAGCCATCGACGAAACTACTACCGCTATTACCGCAGATACTCCTCCGTGAAGTCCGATAAGCCCGAAAAGAGCAAGCAGGAACACCACGCCGCTGTATATTATAGTTGACAGGAGCATTGAAATATACGCTCCCGTGCGATAGCTCACGAATGTGTCAAATCCGCCTTTAGCTGTGCGGAACAGCTTTCCTCCGGGCTTGTCCTTGCCGTACTGCGAAAGAAGGATAATGACATTTATAATTGCCGGGGCCAATACCATGATACAGTCTCCGGCTGGCGTTTGCGATATGCTTCTGACCGCCTCCGGGTATGAGATGCCTTCACCGCACATTATCATAAGCGTCATGCAGACAGACGCGCCTATGTAGAATATAATGTCATAAGCCGCAAGCCCGAGTATCGTTTCCGCAAGTCCCGTTCCGGTGTAGAGCTTCATAGCCTGCGATACAGTAAGTTTACTTTCCCGCATTTTCTTCCGCCTTTCTTAAGATACCGACGCTGAGCTGCTGCAGTGTCGGACGCTCGGTTACGGCACCGACAGCCTGCAAATTCGTGGTATTGTCCGCAAGCGCAATTCCCTCGAAGCTCGTGCTGTTCACAGTGTATGATATCATCAGCGGCTTTGCTTTATTTCCGTCCTGCGCATCGCCGTGAACAAGTATGTACTTCTCCTTGAGGTCTTCCACGAAGCCCTGTTCGACGACTTTCCCGTGCGCCATGAATATCGCGTAGTCGGTAGCAAATTCCATATCCGCGATGTTGTGTGTAGAGAACAGTATCGTGCGCTCTCCGTCTTTCGCGGCAAGGTATTCACGGAACATCTCGCAAAGCTGATCTCTTGCCAGCGGGTCGAGCGAGCTTGCAGGCTCGTCGAGCACAAGCAGGTCGGTATCTCTTGCGAAAACTGCCGCCAGTGCCGCTCTCACACGGTTTCCGTCCGACATCTTCATCATGTTCTTCTGCTTCTTGTCGTCGGGACTGCCGAGGCTCCACCTGCCGCAAAGCTCGGTGAAGTGTGCTCTGTCGAAATTGTCATAGCCTATCGCCATGCACTCGGCTATCGTTTTCAGCTTCCAGTCAAGCGGAAAGTAATTTGCCGCGGAACAATAACCAATCCTGCTGCGGAGCGCGTCATCATCGGTATCTGTCATATTCCCGAAATACACTGCCTCGCCGCCGTTTTTCGCGGTAACTCCGCAGAGCGTGTCTATGAGCGTGGTCTTGCCCGCGCCGTTCGCTCCTATGAGCGCAGCCGCAAAGCCTTTCGGGATAACCGCGCTGACATCGAGTGCAAAGTCCTTGTATTTCTTGGTCAAACCATTAATTTCAACTGCGTTTTCCATATCTGCTCCTTATACTATGACGGCTTTTTTCCTGCCGTTCTTATTGCGGGGATATTCCTGCACACGGCTGATGTAGTCGGTATTGAGTATCTGTTTGTTCCCGTCCTTGTCTTCGATCTCTACCCAGTTATCCTCTATCCTTGTCATTGTTCCGGTAACTCCGCTTGAAGAGCCTGCCCATATTATTACTTCTTTCCCGATATAGGATTTAATGAGTTCGTTCATTATGTTTTCTCCTTTTCTGCGTCTGATACGATTTCTTTTTGCAACTTTTGCCTGTCTTCTCTGCCACGCCATTCTCGCGGGAATTACGAACAGCAGAATGAAGATCAGGACCCACCATAACCAAGGCTGCATCTTTATCCTCCAATTCACGCGTCGAGCGCCCACAAAGCACTCAATGTTTCCTGCACTTCATCGAGTGTCATTCCGGCGATCTTTGCAGAGTGTATCGCTTCGGTAAGATTTTCCTCGACCCTGCGCAGATGCTGTTCCGCGAGCAGCCGCATATCCTGCGCGTTCACGAAGTAACCTTTGCCCTGTGCCGATGTGACCAGACCCTCGGAAGCAAGCTCCTCATACGCTTTCATCGTGGTTATCACACTTATCTTCAGATCTGCCGCGAGAGCCCTTATCGACGGGAGTGCGTCACCGCCCTTGAGCTTTCCGGAAAGTATCTGATCGCGAAGCTGTGAAGCGATCTGCTTATATATGGGTTCGGTTGAATTTTGCAGTATCTTCATCTGTTCACCTCCGTTTAACTGTTCATCTGCTGTTCACCTCCGTTTAACTGTTCATCTGAGATATAAACAGTATATAACACTATAACAGTTTTGTCAATCGTTTTTTATGACAAATTGCAAAATAAAGTCTGTTGTTGAACTGTACAATATGCACAATCCGAGCCCGGACTGCTGGCTGTTGAAGCATAATGAAGTGTCTCAAAGCATGGTATGGAGTTCCCGAAAACGCCCGCTAACAGAGTTTACGGGAGGTGATAGGGATATGAACGGAGCAGATGCAGATAAATGATAAGAGTGCAGTTTCTATACCGGGGTACGCAGAAACTGCACTCTTTTATATTGTTTTTTTGAGTTATTTGTGTTAAAATGGAAGTGTAACAGTAAACGATCAATTGCTGCGTAAATAACGGTAATTGGTTTTACCGGTATTCAGCATGATAACAGCAAGACAAGGATGGTGACATTATGGAACAGAAAGATTTTATTGTATCCGATATTCAGGGTGATTACGCCTATCTCACGCAGACAGACACAAACAGTACCGAACCTTTTCAGGTCGCACTTGCTTTGCTTCCACCGGAGACAGATATCGGAACGAAGCTGCGCGGGTATATGGGAATGTTTGAGGTAATTGATTAAAGGGCACCTCTAAAAACCGCTTTGAAAAGAGAAAATGAGATAATTGTGCCGAGAGCAAGGAGAGGCTCCGAAAGCGTGCTGGCGCACGGTGAGGAGGAGACTTGACGCAGCTATCGGTGCAAGTAGCTCTTTTTCTCTCAAATGGGTTTTTAGAGGTGCCCTAAATATGACTGTGCCGATTTACAGACAGCTCTGAAATAAAGCAGTCCGGGGAGTTTGAAACCAGATCCGGGTTGTTTATCCGTCGGACAACAGGGTCAGTAAAAGAGATCGGGCGATCAGCGCATCGGGAGATGTATGGATCATATCCTCCAGGTTCGGTATTTGTCGCTATGTTATAATACTATTTTTTCTCCGTTGTCGCATCCGGTTCTCTGTGTTCTTCGGGCCCCGAACCGTAACTGAGGCCGTAGCCGTACTCGAAGAAACACTCATCCGTGCCGATTTGCTCTACAGAACCGAACCACGGCGAGGGCAGCTTTCCGGTGAAATCAGAGCAGCCGCAGAGGACATCCGAAATGCCTTTGCCCTCAGAGCCGGGGAGATAGCACATAACGACACTGTCCCAGCTTTCATAATCTTTTTCGTCGATGATAATGTTTCTGCCTGCAATTATACAGGTAACTGTGGGCTTGCCGAGTTCTTCTGCCTTTCTGATCGCGTCGGTATTTCCTGCCAGCCCCAATGAGCCGCAGAGTTTAAGATCCTGCGTATCTCCGTTCCACTCGGCATAAGCCTGCTCGCCTACGCAGAGGAGGACTGCGTCCGCTTCTGCCGCTTTGCTTTCATCGGTTATGACCTCAATTCCGTAATCCCCGGCATATTTTTCAAAAGCCTCCAGTATCGTGGTGACGCCAGGAATATCCTGCACCGGTGCGCCGTTCCATGACATTGTCCAACCGCCGCATTGCGCCTGACCGTTGTCGGATGCCGGACCTGTGATGTATATCTTTGTACCCGCTCTGAACGGGAGCACTTCTTTATCGTTTTTGAGAAGAACCAGACTCTTTTCTACCAGTTTCTCGGCAACGGCTCTGTATTCCGGTGAGCCTGTTTCCTGCTGCTCGGTCTTCATATCGGCAAGGAGCGGATCGTCAAAAAGACCTGCATCCTTCTTTACCTTTATTATTCGTTCAACAGCGTCATTAATACGCTCCTGACTGATATCGCCGCTGTTAACCGCATCGATGATGATATGCCGTGCCTCCTCAAAGCGCTCTGTCTCCATGAGCATATCTATACCGGCGTTGATAATGTACTCTTTATTTTCGTGCATCTTTACGCCGTTAAGTGAGGAGTGGCTTATCATGATCGTCTGTACTCCGGCATCTATCTGCGCTTGATACACCTTTAAAAGCTCCTCTGTCTCGGTATCGGAGAGTTGAGCGTCACCGCGGTCTATGAGCATATCGATATTGCCTTGTTCACCGGTGCCGTATACAACATTGCCGTCTGCAAAGAAGTGCTTCGCGCAGGCAACAAGACCACCGTCGATCAGTCCCTTTGTGTAGGCTGTACTGAGCTTTGTAATGGTATCAAGGTCAGAACCGTAGGATTCATAGGTTCTTCCCCAGCGCGGGTCAACGGACTGAGCAACACAGGGTGAGAAATTCCAGAGCATATGACAGAGCTTTGCTTCGTCTGCGGTAATAAGTCCAACCTGATAGGCAAGTTCCTCGTCGTTGGCAGCGCCCTGTCCGATGTTATGCGGAAAATATACAGCGTTTCTGCAGTAGTTGACACCGTGAACGTCATCCTGTCCGTAAATGTAGGGTATGCCGGATTCTGATTCTATGGCTGCCTGCTGCAGGCAGTCAACCGTCTTCCGCCATCTTGCAGCATCGATACATTCCGTAGTCGAAAGTATGCTGCCGTAGTCGTTTTTCTTCATGTCACCTACCGAGACATTGTAGACAGCAGGCTGTACCATCTGAGCGGTTTTCTGTTCAAGCGTCATTCCTGCGACTATTTCCTCCGGAGACATGGAAGCGTACTGCGGATACTTTGGTGGTTCGGATTTTCCGGAGCAGGCTGTTACATATGAAAGCATAGTCAGTAAAATGATCAGTGCAAGCTTTTTTTTCATTATTTGTCTCCTTTCAGACGATGGACACATTAAATTTCATTTGCGCATATTTTAGTTAACATAGCATATTCCGATGCTTTTGTCAATACTTTTCAGAGAATTCTTCTTTATCTGTTGCATATTCTCTCGATCTGTGACATTATGATCATGCAGCATATCAGATGCAGACGTATCGTATTTACGCTCAGCTGTTTGTGTTCTCTTCCTCCATTGCTTTTTTCATCTTTATGTGCTATAATAAATGGGAGAAAGCTGCCTGATATGCTGCAGTAACAAACATATCGCATCGAAAGGATCGTAACATATGAAGAAATTCTACAATGACTATCTCGATTCCGTAATAAAGCCGGAAAGAAGCCTGTTTATCGGCATAGTATTTCTTGTCGTCGTGATAAGCGGTGTTTTCGGCTGGGTGTATGAATTCATATTCTACTGGATAAACGGCGGCTTCGATAAATTCTACTGGCGCGGAGGAAACTTCCTTCCGTGGATAAATATATACGCCTACGGCTCGCTGATAATATGGTTCCTGACCTTTAAACTTAAACTGAAGAAAAAACCGCTGCTTGTATTTATTATTAGCTTTGTGTCCACCGGTATTCTTGAATTCTTCTCCGGGCTCGGGGTATATCTTATCACCGGTCTTAAGTACTGGGACTATGATACCGAGATACTCGGTTTCGGAAGCATATACGGTTTTGTTTGTCTGCGCAGCGTTACGATATTCGGGATATTCGGGCTGATTCTCGTCTATGTCATGCTGCCGGGGATATATTACCTTGCGGTGAAGCTCCCGAAGAAGGTTTTCATTGTGACAGCCGTGATCCTGTTCGCTGTTTTTCTCGGAGACGATATATACAACCTCATTTTCGCAAGATTGTTCTCGCTTCCGGGCGCTCCGGATGTTTACAAGAGCATAGGCTTCAACTTCATGGACTATACGCGGTAAAGTCGGCTATCTTCGTTATCCGCAGGGTAAAGGCAAACAA
>CACZGM010000063.1 GCA_902780695.1 uncultured Ruminococcus sp.
CATAAAATCTAAACCGTTCGGTACAGACAGCGGGGAACGCCCCGCGGCGAATCCGCCTATGGTTTTCCGTAGGCGGGTTATTTATTCACCCGTATCACCTGAGTTATCATAAAATCTAAACCGTTCGGTACAGACAGCCGCGGACGCGCGGCGGCGTGTACAGTCTCGGATTTATTCCGGGACTGTATTTTTCTGCCTCGCTGTCCGGAGTTCGGATATGATTTTTGTAACGCCGTCTCTGTATTATGATATAATCATGATTCATTAAATTTCCCCTTGACAACTGTAGTGTTTTGTGCTATTATTTAATTGAGCTTGATTTAATAGAGATAAATCGTATAGCCGATACGATTTCATATTATAACACGGCTGCAATACAGGAGAACGACATGAACGACAATATCGAATTACAGGAATATCTTGCGCGCGGAGTGGAGGATATAGTCTCCGACTCCCTGCGAGCGGTGATAAAAGACCCAAAAGCAAGCGCGTTTATGCTTAAATTTGCTGCGGCGAGCAGAAAGGCTTCAAAAAGGCGAATGGAGCTTGAAAAAAACGGCGAACATATCCCGTCATTCCTTATCGCAAGCAGCGAAGCGACAGTTGACAGCGAGCCCGCCGACCAGCTCACAGTTGACGAATGGCGCAGTATATTCGCGGAAGCGGAGGAGCTTGGCATAAGCTACATAATCCTCGCCGGCGGTGAACCGCTGCTGCGGCGCGATGTGATAGAAGCCGCGGGCGAAATGCCGGGTATCATCTTCCCCGTTTTCACAAACGGCACTTTCATCAGCGATAAATACTTTGAACTGTTCGACCGCTGCCGCAATCTTATACCCGTCATGAGCATAGAGGGCGACCGTGAAGTTCGACCGCTGCCGCAATCTTATACCCGTCATGAGCATAGAGGGCGACCGTGAAAGGACAGACAGCCGCCGCGGAAAGGGTATTTATGACCGGCTTATAGCAACTATGGACGGGTTTTACCGCAGACATCTCATGTTCGGAGCGTCGGTCACGGTAACGAAGGAGAACATGGTCTCCGTGCTTTCGGACGATTTTATCTCGGAACTTGCGAAGCGCGGCTGCCGTCTGATAATATATGTTGAGTATGTGCCTATGTCTGCCGGTACGGAAGATCTTGCACCCTCGGACGCGGAGCGCGAATATCTTACCGGACGTATTGCGGAACTGCGAAAAAGCCGTGACGGTGCAATGTTCCTGTCATTTCCGGGCGACGAAAAGGAGTCCGGGGGCTGCTTCGCGGCAGGCAGAGCGTTTTTCCATATCAATTCGCACGGCGGAGCGGAGCCGTGTCCGTTCTCGCCTTTCTCGGATATAAATGTACGCGACACATCGCTTCGTGAGGCTGTGGCTTCAAGGCTTTTCCGTGAGCTGCGCTCCGGAAGTCTCCTTGCCGCGGAACATGACGGCGGTTGTGTGCTTTACGAAAAAAGAGAGCAGGTGCAAGCCCTGCTCTCCGGAGAGTAACGGAATATCATATAGCCGGTATGACACGTTGTCCGGCAGCCGGGTTAACGCCGATGCACTGTCGGAAATATCATTTCATCAAAAAGTGCCGTTTCGATATTCCGGAACGGCACTTGCTTATTTACTTTTCTTCGGGTTCTATGACCGGTGAATTCACCGAATTCTTCTTGACGCTCTCAATGCCGTTCTTGCAGTTGGCTTTGGAAGTGTAGCCCTCGCTCACCGCAATGACCTGTCCGTTCTTTGCTTTCAGGCGGAAGCGGAACTCGCCGGCTTTGTCGCTGTATATCTCAAATTTCGGATTTTTCTCGGTCTGGTAGCCTTCGACAGTGTGATCTTCAACGGCTGCTTCCGGAGCGTTGGTCTCTACGCTTTTAACGCCGTTCCTTACGGAATCGAGGCTTGAATACACCTCACCGCCGGTCGCGATTACCTCGCCGTTCGCGGCTTTAAGACCGAATGTATATCCTGTTTTGGTTTTGTTGATGATATATTTTCCCATAACAATACTCCTTTCATACAAGAAGGACATGATATTTTTCTTGAATTATCAGTATTATTTGCCGATGTAATTATTATAACAACATATTTAGCAATTGTCAAGGGGGACAGCCAAAAATCGCCGTGCTGTTTTTATACGTTTTGTTGATTATGCCGGTTTTCGGCAAACAGACAATTATAGGCCGGGACTCTGTTCTTTTTTCTCCTCACAGGTCTGCCGCAGCCGGATATGTCATCTGCCTGAATCAGCAAAAGACCGCCGGAGAATAATCCGGCGGCCTCTGGTTATGTGCTGTGAGTATTAAGGCAATACCGCACAAATAGACGCACGCAATCTTTGCATCGCTGCTTTTAGCGCCGCATCGTGCGGCGGTCTGGCAGCGATTATAAGAGCATCGTGCTCTTGCTTGCATATTATTCCGTCATCTTGACCCAATTTTCCTTGACTTGCGCCAGCAAGCCTGCGTCAAATTTAGCCAACCTGACGAAAAATCTGACTGCGCAATATACGCACGCTCTTTGTGCGGTATAGCCTTAATTTTCTGAATTCCGGTCAGAACGTCACGGTTCCGATCTGCGCTGCAGCGCTCCGCAGTTGTGCATTAACCAAGGATCACTTCAACCTCGTGAGTGCCGTTTGCGAAAGCGGGTATAACGTTTCCGTCAACTGCCTTGCCGTCCACGGTCATGGACTTTACGCCGCTCGAAACGTGATCGGGGTTCTTAACGGTGATGTTGTATGTCGCACCTCTGAACAGTCTGGAGATCGTGAATCCGTCCCATGCCTTCGGAATGGAGGGATCTACCTTAAGTCCGTCATACTGAGGCTTGATGCCGAGGATATACTGCGAGATCGCAACAAAGTTCCACGCAGCCGTACCCGTGAGCCAGCTGTTTTTGGCTTCGCCGTGTCTCGGAGCGTCCTTGCCGGCAATCATCTGTGCGTAAACATAGGGCTCGGTGCGGTGCAGATCGGAATGTTCCTCTCTGAAAGCGGGAGCTATCTTTGAATAGTATTCAAAAGCCTTGTCTCCTCTGCCCACAGCCGCTTCCGCGCACATGATCCACGCGTTGTTGTGGCAGAATATACCTGCGTTCTCCTTGTAACCGCCCGGATATGTGGAGATCTCGCCGTATTCCTTGTAGTAGTGTGTGAATGCGGGATTGTTGAGTACAAGACCGTGATCGGAGTTGAGGTACTTGTCAACGCTGTTAAGTGTCTTGATGTCGTCGCCCGTATCCTTGCCGAGACCTGCAAGTACGCAGAAGCCCTGAGGCTCGATGAAGATCTTGCCTTCCTCGCACTCGTGAGAGCCGACCTTGTTGCCGTTGTGGTCGTAAGCACGGAGGAACCATTCGCCGTCAAAGCCGAACTTCATCGTTGCTTCCTTCATCTTTGCAACTTCCGCATCGGCACGCTTTGCTTCTTCCTCATCGCCCATAAGTCTGCACATTGCCGCGTATTCGGGTCCTATGAAGCAGAACATACCTGCGATCATTACGGATTCCGCGATCTGGCTGTAGAACGGCGGATCCTTGAACATTTCCTTGTTGTTGTAGGTCTGGAAGGACTCGCCGGGCTTGTCCGAGAAGCAGGACAGGTTGAGACAGTCGTTCCAGTCCGCACGTCCGCTCAGAGGCAGTCCGTGAGGTCCTACCTTCTTTACAACGTGGTTGAATGCTCTCTTCATGTGGTCGAGCATGGACGCAGCCTTGCTGTCGTCGTTCTCGTAAGGAACTACCTCGTCGAGAATCGACTTGTCGCCGGTCTCCTTGATGTACGCAGCAACCGCGAGTATCATCCACAGCGGGTCGTCGTTGAAGTTGGAACCGAGCTCATGGTTGCCCTTCTTTGTGAGCGGCTGATACTGGTGATAAGCGCCGCCGTCTTCGAGCATTGTAGCTGCGAGGTCGATAACACGCTCTCTTGCGCGCTCGGGTATCTGATGTACAAAGCCGAGCAGATCCTGGTTGGAATCACGGAAGCCCATTCCTCGGCCGATCCCGCTCTCGAAGTAGGAAGCGGAACGCGACATATTGAATGTTACCATGCACTGATACTGGTTCCAGATGTTGACCATTCTGTTGACCTTCTCATCGGGAGATTCAACATGGTACTGGCAGAGCAGGGTGTTCCAGTAAGCCTTGAGCTCGTTGAACAGCTTGTCGGCCTTCTCGGCGGTGTCGCAGAGTGCGATCATTTCGTGAGCCTTGGTCTTGTTTATGATATTCTTCTTGGAATTTGCGGTTGTGATGATCTTGTCGTCGGGAGTGAGGTCGGGAGCGAACTTCTCCTCGAACTTATTCTCAACGTAGCCGAGCACGAATACGAAATCCTTGCTCTCGCCAGCTTCAAGAGCCACATCGATGTAGTGGGAAGCGATAGGCGACCAGCCGTCCGCAACGGAGTTGTTGGGCGAACCCTTCATGACAGTCTGCGGCTCACCGAAGCCGTTGTACAGACCGAGGAAGCTCTCTCTGTCGGTATCGAAGCCCATGATCTTCGCGTTTACGGAGTAGAATGCGTAGTGGTCGCGTCTTTCCTTGTATTCGGTCTTGTGGTAGATAGTGCTGCCTTCGATCTCGACTTCGCCGGTATTGAAGTTTCTCTGGAAGTTGGTGGAATCGTCCTGAGCGTCCCAGAGACACCATTCGAGGAAGCTGAACAGCTTTATCGACTTGAATGCACCGGTCTTGTTGGTAATGGTGACTTTCTGTATCTCGCCGTTGAAGTTCTGCGGTACGAAGAATGTGACCTTTGCCTCGATGCCCTTTGATTCGCCCTTAATAATGGTATAGCCCATACCGTGGCGGCACTCGTAGCTGTCGAGGTCTGCCTTTACGGGCGACCAGCCGGGATTCCACACATGACCGTCATCGTTGATATAGAAATAGCGTCCGCCCATATCAACAGGGACGTTATTGTAGCGGTAACGGGTTATGCGGCGGAGGCGCGCGTCCTTATAGAAGCTGTAGCCTCCCGCGGTGTTGGAGATAAGCGAGAAAAAGCCCTGTGTTCCGAGATAGTTTATCCACGGATAGGGAGTTTTAGGCGAAGTGATGACGTATTCCTTATTGGCGTCGTCGAAGTAACCGAATTTCATTGGTTTTTACCAGTCCTTTCTTTAAAGAAGCCGCAAAAAGCGCGCGGGCATTCTTCCACATGATATATCAATTATATATTATTTTGTCAAAAATATCAATATCTGTAAACGTTTCCAAAAAATTTTATAATTATTACAACTGTTATCGTTGTTTTTTGTGCAGTATAGACGATAGAAAAAGGACGCCGAATATGATATAATCAAAATGCGACATAACACATTTGAATATTTACAGGATATGCTATGCATATTTTGGCTCCAAATAGTGTATCTTTACCATTGGTAGAGATACAGGCTTTTTCGTGTACTCTGTTTTGACGAAAAATGTGTTGTGTCGCAGCAATTCAGGCTTGTATTTTTACGGTGCGCGGCTTGAATTGCCGCGCATTTTTAGTTTGCGCGAAAAATGGCGCGCCGTGGAAAGGGAATATAATATGAAAAAAGTCAGAATGATCTTAGTAACAATGTTATCGGTGATTATGTTTATTTGTGCTTTTTCGGTGCAAATAAGCGCAACATCAAAGCTTGCTGCTCCGAAAAATTTTAAGGCTGTTTCTGTGACGGAAACTACCATAAAGCTCAAATGGAGTAAGGTTTTGAAGGCAGACGCATATCGAGTATTTATGTATAATAGCAAAACAGATGAATATGAAACATATAAAAATGTTACTGGAACAAATTGTACGGTAAAAAAACTATCTGCCGGAAAAACCTATAAATTCAAAGTAGCTGCTCTTGTAAAGAATAACAGCAAATATAGTGTACAAACAAAGACAGCTAAACTTAGCATTAAAACCAAAACTAAATCCGATAACACATCTGCTTCAACAAGTCAAACTTTAGGTCAGAAAAATGCAATAAAAAAGGCTGAAAGTTATTTGGATTTTACCTCATTTTCAAGAAAAGGTTTAATAGAGCAACTTGAATATGAAGGCTTTTCAAATGCCGAGGCTACATATGCGGTAGATCATATATCCGTAGATTGGAACAAACAGGCTGCCAAAAAAGCACAGAGCTATCTTGATTATATGTCTTTTTCCCGTCAAGGACTTATAGATCAACTTATTTATGAAGGATTTACGGCTGAACAGGCTGAATACGGAGTAAAGTCTGTCGGTTATTAATTTCCATAAATCAACAAAACAGTAACCGTTTCACCCCGGATTTTGTAAGTTTTTACAAATTTCGGGGCGATTTTTTTATTTCTTCGATATTGAAAAATGATTTTTTATGTGCTATACTGAAAGATACAGTAAAACCACACGTTCCACAGAAAACGGAGGTCATATATGGAAAGCAGAAAAAAACTCATTAACGTAAAGGGCAACAAGAATATTCACATGGGTATCATTCCCGGTCATTTTGCAACGAACCATTCCCATATCAACCACTACGTTGATCTTAACTCTATCAAGACGAGCTTCAGAATGGCGCGTGAGACCGCAAAGATGATCGCGGAAAAGTACAATACCGTACAGATAGACACCATAATATGCCTCGAAGGCACCGAGACCCTCGGCGCTTTCCTCGCACAGGAGCTCGCGGATTCAAGCGTTGCTTCGATCAACTCCAGCAAGGATATAGATATCCTCACACCCGAGATAAACTCAAACGGTCAGATGATATTCCGTGACGACGCACAGAAGAAGATCTGGAACAAGCAGATACTCCTGCTCATATCGTCCGCTTCCACCGGCTGGTCAATAGAGAGATTCGCCCGCTGCCTCGATTACTACAGCGGAAAGCTCATCGGCGCCTGCGCACTGTTCAGCGCGATCGATGAGGTCATCGGTATCAAGGTTAATTCTATCTTTACCGAGCAGGATATACCGGATTATCATTCCTACGCCGCGTCGGAATGCCCGATGTGCAAGTCCAAGCAGAAGATCGACGCTCTCGTAAACGCGTTCGGGTATTCAAAACTGTAAACAGCAGTAAAAATCCCCCGCCGACGGCGGGGGTTGTTTATTTTGTGCTTTTGACGGTTTTGAGAGAAGCGATGAGCATTTTCTTTATTTCAAGACAATCGTTAAGCATTGATTCGCCGTGATCTTTCTCGATATATTCGGATAAGATAAGCAGCTTAAGCCAGTATTCGGTCTCGGCGGTCTCTTTTAGTGATATCTGCAGTTTGGCGATAAAATCGCCCTTGCTGACACCGTAAGCGGCTTCATTGGCGTTTGCGCCTATTGAGGTACCGCTTCTTATTATTTGCTTTGATATGATAGTTTCTTTCTTCTCTTGTATAAGATATTGGTGCAGTTTAACTATTCTTGCGGCAAATTTAAGAGATTTGTCGAGTATTGCGTTATCGGAATACATTTTGTATTCTCCCTTTTATGTATAATAGAGTCGTTCGCACGAATGTTTTATAACGGATCTGTGCCGTACTCTGAGTCTCTGTGCTGCCTTTTTTAATGAATAATGAAAAATGAATAGTGAATAATGAATAATACAGAAACGCCGCAGAGACTTTCTGCGCTTTTTATTATAAATTATTCATTATTCACTATTCATTATTCATTGAGCCGCCGTCAGGCGGCGTTTCTGGTTGCGGTGCAGGGATTTGAACCCCGGAAATGCCTGAGTCAGAGTCAGGTGCCTTACCGCTTGGCTACACCGCAATATATATGAAAGACCTTTCGGTCATTCAGCTTTTCAATTTTACCACACCAAACACGATTTGTCAAGTGTTTTTTTATTTTTTTCGCAAATTTTCCGATTTTTGATGTTTTTTTGATATTTCGGTTGTAAATTTGCGGGTTTTATGATAGAATATCTATGTTGCAATCAATACCATAATACGGAGGCACTCAAATGACTAAATACGACACATACGAAAGCCCGTTCTGTACACGATACGCAAGCGAAGAGATGCAGTATGTCTTTTCCGCACAGAAGAAGTTCTCAACTTTCCGCAGACTGTGGACTGCCCTCGCAAGAGCGGAGATGAAACTCGGACTCGATATCACCGAGGAACAGGTAGCGGAGCTTGAGGCCAATATCGACAACATAGATTTCGCCGCTGCCGAAGCACGCGAAAAGGAAGTACGCCACGATGTAATGTCTCACGTTTACGCATACGGTCTTGCCTGCCCTAAGGCAAAGGGTATAATTCACCTCGGCGCAACATCGTGCTATGTAGGCGACAATACCGACGTTATCATTATGCGTGACGCTCTCGGAATAATACACAGAAAGCTCGTCAATGTCATCGCCAATCTTGCGGATTTTGCGAACAGGTACAAGGATATGCCCTGTCTCGCATATACGCATCTCCAGCCTGCACAGCTCACAACAGTCGGCAAACGCGCCACACTCTGGACGCAGGAGCTGCTGATGGATCTTGAAGAGATCGAGTACAGAATGAAGAATCTGAAACTGCTCGGTCAGAAAGGCACCACCGGTACACAGGCGAGCTTTGTGGAACTGTTCGACGGCGACAGCGAGAAGATAAAGAAGCTCGAACAGATGATAGCCGAGGAAATGGGGTTTGAAAAGTGCTTTGCGGTAAGCGGCCAGACCTATCCGAGAAAGCTCGATTACCAGGTGGTTTCGGCACTTGCGGGAATTGCGGAGAGCTGCTCGAAGTTCAGCTATGATATAAGACTGCTCCAGAATTTCAAGGAGATCGAAGAACCCTTCGAGAAGAATCAGATCGGCTCGTCGGCTATGGCGTACAAGCGCAACCCGATGCGCTCCGAGCGTATCACCGCGCTTTCGAGATATGTGATGATAGATGTGCTCAACCCCGCGTTCACAGCAGGAACACAATGGTTCGAGCGCACACTTGACGACAGTGCGAACAAGCGTATCGCCGTTGCGGAGGCTTTCCTCGCGACAGACGCGATCCTCAACATAATGCTTAACGTCACAAGCGGGCTCGTGGTTTATGACAAGGTCGTAAGGCAGCGTGTAATGAAGGAGCTTCCTTTCATGGCGACGGAGAACATCATTATGGATGCCGTCAAGAAGGGCGGCGACAGGCAGGAGCTCCATGAGCATATAAGACAGCACAGCATGGCTGCCGGAAGGATCGTCAAGGAGGAGGGCGGCGAAAACGATCTCGTTGACCGTATCGCGGCAGACCCGATCTTCGGCGTGACAAAGGAAGAGATTCTCGCAACGCTTCAGCCCGAGCATTTCACCGGACGCGCTCCCGAACAGGTGTCGGAGTTCATTGAGGAATGCGTGAAGCCTGTGCTTGACGCGAACAAGGATATTCTCGGCGAAAAGGCGGAGCTTTCCGTCTGATCAAAGCGCAATTCGGAAAGTATATTGCCGATTGAACAAAATATGTCTGTTACAGCGTCCTGCGGGGCGCTGTAATGTGCATTTTGACGATTTATAGGCGATATTTGCGGATAAATCAAAGAAAATGCTTGACTTATTTATAAATATGCTCTATAATATTATAGTATTTCTATTTGCAAAAGAAACGGAGTGAAAACATCAATTGAAACAAGTTAAAAAACCGGTGTTTTTTATCGTTTTCATACTGATCGCGGTATTCACATACTTTGCAATAGCGGGATTCAGCACCTACTACGGAGACGTGGAAACGGTCCACGTCAGAGGTGTGAAGGATATTCGCTGGGGTATTGATATCCGCGGAGGCGTTGACGTAACATTTACGCCCTCCGAAGAAGCGACAGATGTGACAAACGACGACCTTGAAGGCGCACGCGCCATGATCGAGACCCGTATGGTCGCAAAGAACATCACAGACTACGAAATTTACGTTGACCTCAACAGCAAGAGAATAATCTGCCGCTTCCCGTGGCAGTCCGGCGACGACAGCTTCGACCCCGAACAGGCTGTCAAGGAGCTCGGCGAAACGGCTCTGCTCACATTCCGCAAGGGCTACAGCGGTGAGCTCGCGTCGGGTCAGACTTACGAAGACCTTCCGCTCGTGCTTTCCGGTTCCGATGTCGCCAAGGCTTCTCCCGCTTATGATCAGCAGGAGCACCAGTGGCTGGTTTCCCTTGAACTCAACGAAAGCGGAAAGAACGCGTTCAAGGATGCAACAGAGGAAGCGTACTCGAACAACGGCAGAATATCTATCTGGATGGACGATGTCGAGATATCCGCGCCTACCGTAAGTGCGGTCATCTATGACGGACGCGCTACGATATCCGGCAGCTTCGAGACCGCGGACGACGCAAAGGCGCTCGCGGACAAGATAAACGGCGGTTCTCTCCCGTTCAAGCTCGTTACCGACAGCTTCAGCACCATTTCCCCGACACTCGGTACAGGCGCCCGTGACGCTATGGCGGTAGCGGGTATCATCGCGTTCGGTCTTATCGCGGTAATTGTTATAGCAATGTACAGACTCCCCGGCATTATGGCGGTCATTTCGCTCGCCGGACAGGTTGCGGGTACATTTGCGGCGATCACCGGATTCTTTGCCTTCAATGACAGCTTCACGCTTACCATACCCGGTATTGCCGGTATCATACTCGCTGTCGGCATGGGCGTTGACGCGAACGTTATCACAAACGAGCGCATCAAAGAGGAGCTCAGAGCGGGCAAGACAATAGACGGTTCGCTTTATATCGGATTCAAGCGTGCGTTCTCCGCTATCTTCGACGGAAACATCACAATGCTTATAATCGCTGTCATCTTAATGGGTGCGTTCGGTACTCCCGACAGCTGGGCTTCTATCATACTCACTCCGATATTCACATGGTTCGGCGTATCCACCGCGGGTTCGATCTACGCGTTCGGTTACACGCTGGCAGTCGGAGTTGTTCTGAACTTCCTCTTCGGTATCCTCACGACAAGACTTATGACTATGTCGATATCGAGATTCAAGGCTTTCAGAAATCCCGCATTCTACGGCGGAAAGAAGAAGGAGGGACAGACAAATGGAAAATAATAAGTTTGACTTCCTTAAAAACAAGAAGATATTCTTCATTATCCCGGTCGCTATAGCGGTGATAACAATTATAACCGCACTGGTGATAGGCGTTCCGGTAGATATCGAGTTCAAGGGCGGTACGATGCTGACATACAGCTATACCGGCTCTATCGACGTAAATGCCGTCAAGGCAAAGGTCGAGTCTATGAATCTCGGTACGGTAGGTGTTACGACAGGTTCCGCGTTCGGTTCTGACCTTGAGACCGTACAGGTATCCTTCGCTTCGGACGAGGGACTTACGGCGGACGTACAGGCGGGGGTAACGAACGACCTTCAGTCGGAATTCGCGTCGAACAATCTTACCCTCGTAAACAGCCAGGACGTCAAGCCGAGCGCAGGCTTCTCGTTCTTCCTCAAATGCTTCGTCGCGGTAATGTTCTCATTCCTGCTGCTCATAATATATATAGCGGTAAGATTCAAGAACATCGGCGGCTGGTCGGCAGGCGCATTTGCTCTCGTGGCACTTGCAAACGATGTATTCATGGTATTCGCGACATTCGTGTTCATGAGACTTCCTATCGACGCCAACTTCATGGCGGTTATCCTTACGATACTCGGTTACTCGATAAACAACACTATCGTTCTTTACGACCGTGTCCGTGAGAACCGCAAGCTCTACGGCAAGAAGCTCACCATTGACGAACTCGTTAACGGAAGCATCAATCAGTCGCTCTCGCGTTCTATCAAGACAACGATCACGACTGCCGTTGCTGTACTTTCAATGTGCGTTGTAGCGCTTATATGCGGCGTTGAGTCCATCGTCAGCTTCGTATTCCCGATGTTCGTGGGACTTATAGCGGGCTGCTATTCCTCGATATTCATTGCGGGTCCCGCATGGACGGTATGGAAGAACGCACACCCCGACAAGAAAAAGGCTGCATAATTACAGCCGGATAAGTTAAAATCAATCCGCTGCCGCGGTGCCGGATCACAGATCCTTTTGCGGCGGCGGATATTTTTCTGAATTATTGTATAGGAGGAGCTGAGGAAGATGATTGCGGGAGTTTCCACCGCTTCGCTTTATCCGATGCAGACCGAGGACGCTCTGCGAAAACTCGGAGAGCTTGGGATAAACAATGCCGAGATATTCGTGAATGACATTTCCGAGACCGGCGGCGCGATACTTAATGATATACTGTCGATAATAGACGGCTGCGGTCTTAATATCGTATCGGTACACCCTTTCCTGTCGCCGATGGAGACGCTGTTCCTCTTCTCCGATTATCCGAGACGCGTACAGACCATTACCGATATGTATAAGCGGTACTTTGAATTCACACAGGCTGTGGGAGCGCATTTATTCGTGCTTCACGGCGCGGACATGAAAGCACGCTGCACGGAAGAGATATATGTCGAGAGATTTATGAAGCTGTGTGACATAGCAGAGCCTTACGGCGCGGTCATAGCACAGGAGAATGTGCATTACTGCAAAAGCGGGAGCATAGATTTTCTGAAAATGCTGAAAAGGGAGTGCGGCGAACGCGCAAGATTCGTCCTTGACATAAAACAGGCGGTGCGCGCGGGATACGACCCTCTCGATATCGTTGACGCGGTGGGAGACAGAGTAGTTCATCTCCACATAAGCGACAACCGCCCGGACGCGGACTGTGTTCCGGTGGGAAAAGGAACTTATGATATCGCAGGACTGCTGAAACGCCTGCACGGGCTCGGATTTGACGGCGCGGCTTTTGTGGAGCTTTACCGGGGCAATTACGGTGATCCGCTCGAACTTAAGGAAAGCACGGACAGACTTGAAGAAATGATCGCCGGAACAGCGTGAACCGGTTTTCCGCGGCGGCATAAAAAACAAAAATATCATACACCATTATATCTTACAGAAAATTGTGCAATTATGAAAAAAATTCTTGCATTTTGGCAATTTATATGGTAAAATAATAAGGTAAGTTATTACGGTAGCGGTTTGGATAACGGAAGGAGAGCTTATATGAGATGTCCCGAATGCGGTTTTGAAGACAGCAAGGTAATAGATTCCCGCCCGACAGACGGCAGGATTCGCAGAAGGCGTGAATGTCTTTCCTGCAAATTCCGTTTCACCACTTATGAGATCGTGGAGAATGTTCCGCTTATGGTGGTAAAGAGAGATCACTCCCTGGAACCGTTCGATCCGGTGAAGCTCGCGGAGCGCATCAGACGTGCTACGGTAAAGCGTCCCGTTTCCTACGAGACGATAGAGACTATGGTAGATGATATCGAGGCGGAACTCAAGAACCATCTTCAGAAGGAGGTATCCTCCGAGCAGATAGGAGACATGGTGCTTGAAAAGCTCAAAAAGACCGATCATGTCGCATACATACGCTTTGCGTCGGTATATAAGGACTTCAATGATGCGCAGAGCTTTATCAGCATAATTTCAGAGCTTGAATAAAGGAGAAAAGGAAATGAACGACTGCTTATTCTGTAAGATAGCGGCTGGGGAGATCCCGTCCGCGAAGGTATATGAGGACGACAAGCTGCTTGCATTCAAGGATATCAATCCGCAGGCACCTGTGCATATACTTATAATCCCGAAGGCACATTATGAGAGTGTGAACGCTCTTGACGAAACATCGGCCCCCGTTGTGGGAGACATCATGCTCGCCGCAAAGAAGATCGCTGCGGAGCAGGGCCTTACTAACGGCTATCGTCTGCTTACCAATATCGGTGAGGACGGCGGACAGACTGTCAAGCACCTTCACTTCCACCTTATCGGCGGTGTCAAGCTGTCCGAGAAGATGGTCTGATACCGGAGTATGCGCAGCGGCATTCTTCTTTCGGCTGGTGTACATCTCGGTTAGTTCTTCGCTGCTATATATGGTAAAATAAACCGCACAGATTGTTAGTCTGTGCGGTTATTTGCTATTTTAGAAACGGAGTTTTCTATGGACGGACGAAGCTCCCCGGTTAGCTATACTCTGCTATTTCTTTGCCGACCCTGCTGCGTTTCGGTCAAAAGCTGCCCATAGCAGAGCGCTATGAAATGATGCTTTGAGTTTATCGGATGTTTCTTTTATGTGCGTAATCGTTTTGCTGTCACTTCTTATACGCGCGTACTGCGCGTTTTGGGAAACTTCCTTACGGCATCGTGATATAGGGTGTACAGCCGCCTTTGTTAAATAGGCAATGTTCCGGCGGCCTGTTTTCACATCATCATAAGTATTTCGGAAATATCAAGGAAGATCACAGGCGAGACATCGCTGACATTAGCCTCGGCATAACTCATAGCGTCGGGTATCTCCGTTTCCGCGTCGATCATAGAAGCGAACGCAAGCCGCCGTTCAAGCGACATCTCCTGCGCCCGGGCAAGCGCGATACGCTTCTTTCTGAGAATTTTCTCAAATTCTTCACGCCGCTTGTCCCGAATTTCCTTAAGCTGTTTCCAGTATTCTTCCTTTTCCTCTTTTGTCAGCCTGCCCTCGCCCGTGGAATACTGCTCCGCGCGGAAATGCTCCGGCTTGCTTCCGAATTGCAGGGTGTGGTACTGATTTCCGCTTAACTGACGCAGCCACGACGAAGTTTCCGCAGAAAAAGCACCTTGTATCTGATCGAGCACCCACTTTTCGTACTGCGGGTCAGCCTGCATAGCCCGATAACCTGCGTCGGATATACTCACGGCGTAGTTGTCGCCGGACTGCGACGGATGCAGGACAAGCGAGGAAATCCGGTCTTTGATGTACGCCTTGTAATCGTCGAGCGACTGCTCGTTCATGAAGTTTTCAAGTGCGTCTGTAAAACTGATGTCTGACGTTTTCGGCGCAATGCTCTCCGCGAATGCTTTCATATACGCAGTTTGCGCGGATATGTAAATAGTGTTGCTCATAATATCACCTGTTCTTACATCAGTGATGCCAGCGCGGACATCATTTCTTCCTGCGGTGTCGGCTCACGATCCTCGGCGCTGCTCATACGGGATTTTGCTTCTTCAAGCAGGCTTTCAGCGGCAGAAACGGAAGCTTCATCAACGTCATAACCCTTTTCCTTGCCAGCATCGCACTCGCGGAGATCGGACATTATCATATCCATTACCGCCTGCACCTGCGACCGCGTTTTTGCAGCAGCAAGCATACGTGCGAGTTTTGCGGCATTTATGCCCATACTCACGCCGACCGACTCGGATTCGATCTCGCCGTCACTTTCGACAGCTTCATCATCTTCGACGGTTTCTTCCTCTTGCTGATGCTCCTCCGCGTTTGCGGCAAGACCCTCGTCAGAGAACTCAACCCGGTCACGTTCCGGAGTGTCGCTGACAGGCTCATCGACGATTTCCGCAGTTTCTTTACGGTTGTTGATAAGATTATAAATACTTTGATGCCGAAACGCTCCAATTCCGTTGACTGCCATACGCTCATCTCCTTATACTTTTCTGTCAAACCGTATTGAAGGCTTGCTTATAGTGGTATTCGTCCTGTGTTTCAGAGCCGTCTTACCTTTCTCTTTCCTCTTTTCATACAGTTCGTTTGCATATTCCGTAGGCGATTTCACCTTAATACGGCGGTCATCGTGTGTACCGATACTCCAACGACTTATCCCACCGTCCTTGTCTATTGCCCAACCGTCAGCAACGAGCTTGTCTCCGCGTGCCTGCATATTTGCGCGGCACCACTTATCACATTCTCTCATATTCGCGATCTCTTTTTCGTATTCCTCCGCGAGCTTCGGGTCGTTCGCCATTTTCTTCAAAAACTGCGGAGAAATTGTGACATTCGTAGTTGCGTTGGAACCGTATCGCATACCTTGTTTGAAATTCGCTCCGACAAAGCTGTAGCCGTCGTATTTCTTTTGCAGATAAGCAAGTTCATCAGCAGCGGTTTTCTTCTCCAACGAATTACTGCTGACCGGGTAATTGTTATACAAGCTATTTATTTGCATTACCATACCCTCACCCCCTACGCCTTAACGTCCATAGGCTTCGGGACGCGTATCGGGTCGGGAACAACAGTCTGCACCGCTGGTTCCGCAGTCTCACCGGGCTTATCCGCATCTGCGCTCTCCTTTTCGTCTGCCTTTGGAGCGTTACCGAAGTTGTCAGTCTTTTCGGTCTTGTCCGCAGCCTTCTTCTCTGTCGTTTCCGCAGCTTCCTTCTCTTCTTCACGGTCTGCTTCACGAGCGCGGTCAATGTTATCCCGAAGTTCGGCTGTCGCGGTTTCGAGCGTGTCCGTCTGTTTCGATTTAAGATCGGCAGCGTGCTCCTCGGACTCTTTCAGCTCGGCTTGTTTCGCGCTCGTATCAGTCTTTACGGAGTGTTCGATCTCCGATTTCAGCAGTCCCGCGTGTCCCTCGTCCTTTTTGATAGCGTGCTGCTGCACCTGCGCCTGTTTAAGCGTGGTTCCGGCTGTCATAAGCGCCGACATTGTGTTTGTTATCATAGCATCAAATCCTTTCGCGGGCAAGCGCCCGCCGGCGATCCGTAGTTATTCTCTGCAAGCGGATAATTAATCGCCCGCAGGTTTTCACCGCCTGCATTTATAATATCGGAAAGGATTTTGTAATATAAAGCAAATTGCTGTGAAACGCGGTTTTTCGTGCGCGAATTATTGCAGCATCAACATAACTGTCAGCGTGAAAACGCCGCTTTTGCATTCGATACCGACACCGCCACCGTACTTTTCGGCAGTGTTTTTGATGTTCAGAAGTCCGAAGCCGTGGTTCTCGCTGTCGGATTTCGTGGTCGCGGGAATTTCCCCGTCTGTCAGCTCCACACCGGTGCAGGAGTTTGTGACCGTGATAATGAATGCGTTCTTTTTCCGTGATGATGAAATAGCGATATTCCGCTCGTTTTCGGGGCATTTCTCCGCCGCTTCAATAGCATTGTTAAGCGCGTTATTGAGGATAATGCTCATATCCAGCGCAGCGCCGGAGAAGTCCGCGGGATAGTGAAAATCGCAGTCGAACGTTATTCCATGCTTTGCGGCTTCGGACTGCTTCTCGGTCAGGATAACATCGGTCACCGGGTCGCCGCTTGCAATACCGCTGTCTCTGCCGATACGTTCCCGCGCCTCCGTGAGATATGTTTCAAACGCTTCGTTTTCTCCGCGTTCGTGCAGACTTTCAAGGACAGCAAGGTGATTGCGCATATCATGACGTATTGCGCGAATGTCGCGGTACAGGCTCTCCGCACCACTGATGTAGTCACGGATATTGTCGGTCTGCACCGAAAGCATGGCAGTCTCCTTCTCGCGGCGCTGTCCGGCTTTTATCTGCTCGTAGAACCAGATCACCGCGACCAGTGATGTGTACGAAACGAGATAAAAAATGAATGAGATAAGGTCGTAGGGACTTATATTTATTTCGCGTGTGTCAATGCTGTTGAAGTAGAGCAGGAGCCGGTAGTTGAACACTCCCGCCACACTCGGCAGCATCAGCAGAAACGCTTCCTTGACGCTCATTTTCTCGTTTTTGCTGACATAGACCTTGTGAAAAATCGTTATCAGCAGGAGCATAATTCCCGCCATTATACAGCCCTCGACAGCGTCGTACACGATGTATGCCGCAACTTGTTTGTCGGGCTCGAACATGAATGTGTCAATGACGAATCCGCACGTCCAGCCGTAAACTTTCAGCCATATCGATGTGCCGACTGCTGCGGTGAGCCAGCGAATCGAAAAGAACGAGAATGCGAGAAACAGTTTTTGAGCGTAGTTTCGCCGGTCGAGCAGGGTAAAGACTGCAAAGGCTCCGATGACACCAGCGCCGTATGCAAGCAGATTGTTGAACTCCTGCGGCAGAAAGAACATAGTGAGCATTATCGCCGCATACGCCGCTCCCGTGAGATAACGCGCAAGCCGGCTTTTCGTGAACGGTTTGAGGAACTGCATAAGCCCGACGGAATACACAAGAATTGTGATTATCATTGTCAGCGTCAGGCTTATGTCCGTGTAGATCTCAAGATAGTCGTGCATTCAATCCTCCGTTCTGATAAAGTGCATATATGCTTTCACAAGCTCGGAATAACGCTGTTTTGCAAGTATCACCTTGTCGCCGTTATCAAGCGTCACCTGCGAAGATGTGTAGCTTGCAAGATAGCGCAGGTTTATCAGATACGACCTGTGCGTGCGGAAAAAGCTGTCGTCTGTGCATTTCTCAAACTCGGACAGCTTGCCGCGGTATTCGACTTTGCCGCTGACCGTGTGCAGTATCAGAGTGCGGTCAAAAACCTCGGCGAACATGATCTCCGACAGCGCGAGTTTAGTGCTCACCCCGCCGGATTTGACAGCGATATACCGGTCATTGCTCAAAGCAGCGGGCGGGTCGGTACGGCTGTCTATCGCTCTTTTCAGCACTTCAGCAAATTTCTCGGCCGACACGGGCTTGACAAGATAGTGGAACGCTCCGACATCGAACGCGTCGAAAACTCTGTCCTCAAATGCGGTCACGAAGATGATCGCGGATGTACAACCTCTTTTGCGAAGTTCTTTCGCGGTCTGCATACCGTCGATACCGTCCATTCCTATATCAAGAAAAATAATATCGAAGCTGTCCGGGCTTTCGAGAAGCTCCGCGCCGGAAGAAAACCCGGTTATCACCGCACCCGGACTGAACAGCTTTATATTGTCCGAGAGGCTCCTGCGGAGCTCGGCTTCGTCGTCACATACTGCAAATCTCATGGTATCACCCCTTACATTGTTATATCGGACAATATGACATAAATCTTTAATGTATGGTGTGAAATGCACTTTTTTTGATGTGAAATGATTATACCAAAGTGAGATAAACAGAAAAAAGCTAAAATCGCCATTTATAAGCAATTTTAGCTTTTTAAGTTGTATTCATTCTGAATAAGCCGAAGTATGTTTGTCGGCGGTCCGGCAGCAATGTAAAATTGTGTGTCTATTTGTACGGTATTGCCTACAGTTCTGTTCGGGTGACAAGCGATCTTATAAAACGTATGACCGTTTATCGCCGTTTCAATGTGCATCTTCTGTCTGTCCTGTCCGGTCTCCGAATCCAAGCGTCACATCATAATATTTAAACAGATCCGGTGCCGCGATCTCAAGCTCGTCCGGCATAAGGAGATACAGAGCTCCCGCCTGTGCGAAAAACTCCGCCGAATAGGCGGCACTGTCCGCTGCGAAAACGGGTATCACACGTCTGTTCGCCGCGTACAGCTTCATAAACTCCTCCGAGGACGAGAGCGGGTTGCCGTGGGTATTGTCGTAAGCATGGAAAAGCTCGTGAAATACCACATACGAACTGTAGCTCTGTGTCGATATGTAAACTGTCCGGTTCTGCGTCAGCCCGAGTGCCGCGCCGAGACCCGCGTCGTTTCCCGGGAGATCGAGATCGCTGCCGGTGAAATACATTCTGTCGCAGCATTCCGTCAGCTTATCCGGCGCCTTGCCAAGCATTTCGGCGTGCGAACGGAAATTCTGTTCGTCCAGAGTGCCGGACGAATAAACCTCGATACCCTTGTATGTTCCGTGATATTTCCGGGACAGCATGAAGCGCATCTCGTAATTGCTCACGAGATGACCCAACAATACACCTATGGTGACCGCGGCGGCAATGACCGCGGCAAATTTCGCCGCCCGTTTCAGGCGGTATTCGGTATAATATGTCATAAAATTCCTATTACAGAGAAATACATATACGCAAATGCTCCCGCTGTTCCGGCAAGCATCGCTATTATGATAAGGCAGAGAATAAAGGCTCCCTTTCCGAAGAATTCTTTTTCTTTCGGAAGCTCTGCCGTCGGTTCGTTGTACTTCGGAGCTTCTGCGGCGGTCTGCTGCGGCTCCGGAGTGTAAGTCACGCTAGTGTATGAAGGCGGCACGGTGCTTTCGCTGTCCTGCACAGGCTCCGGGGTATATGTTATGCTGCTGTAAGCTGCGGGCTGCACGTTCCCGGTTTCCCGGTCATTCACCGTCTGCGGTTCGGCTTTCGTTCCGCAGGCAGGACAGAAGATCTCCCCGTCCTCCAGTATCTTGCCGCAATTTCTGCAAACCATTATAAATCGTCCTTTCTTAGTTCGGGTCTGTTCAATATCCGCTTGTCAAGTTCAGCGGACACATTATGTATTATCTGTTCTTTTTCTGAAATATTCAAAAAGGTACTGCTGAGCGATGCCCTTATATTCTCCCATACATTCCGGCAATCCGTCACTGTAATACTCCGCGACTACCCGCTTTATCCACACATCGGACGGAAAAGCCTCGGTCTTGTGGTACGCGAACAGCAGAACGCAGTCCGCGACTTTGTCTCCAACACCGGTTATTGTTTTGAGATATGCCTTTGCGTCATCGTAAGACATCGGGTACACCGCGTCAAGATCGACGGTCCTGTCCGCGGTTTTCCTTGCCGCGTCGAGTATGTACCGCACACGGAACCCTGCCCTTAACGGAGCAAGATCGTCAGCCTCAAGCGACGCGAGTTTTTCTGCGGACGGAAAAGAATACATATCCCCGAAAGGGCTTGTCACCTTTTCGCCGAAGCTCTCGCACAGCCGGTCTATTATGCCGATGATGCGCGGTATATTGTTGTTCTGCGATATTATGAAGCTGATAAGCGTCTCGAACGGCTCCTGCCGCAGTATCCGTATGCCGCGGTTCTCTTCTGCCGCTTCTTTCAGAACCTTGTCCGCTGAGAACTGCCGTATCACGGAATCGTAGTCCGTGCCGCAGTCGAAATACCGAAGCCAGAAATCGGTCTCGTTCTCGTCCTGCATTTCCATTACCGCGCCGCCGTCGGTCTGTGTTATTCTGAGTATATGACCCTGTGAGATCCCGATATAGGATCCGCCGTCCTCTGTTTTCTTCCAGCGGAAGCACTGTCCGCTTTCAAGGGTCTGTTTAAGGTCGAGACAGTCAGTCTCGAAATAATACCGTACCATGTCTCGCCTCCGTTTGTCGTTTTGCGCGGAACTCCGCTTCTTATATTATACTACTTTTCCGCACAGAATGCAATGATAATTGTGTGAAAAAAGTCTGCGCTTTTCCGAACAGAGTCCGGAGACGAAAATGCATTACAGGGAGTTTTACGCCTTTTCTCAATGGAGCGGAAAATGAAAAATCCCGCCGAAGCAGCTGACCTCGGCGGGAAATTTGTGATCATCGTTATTCTCCGATAGTGATAGTATCCGGGAATATATTCTTGCTGTCTTCCTTGTTGAGGAAGGTGGTGCTTACATAACCCTGTATTATCGCACCGTCGTTTACGGTGATAGTCGATGCGCTTATATCTCCGAAGATGACCGCGTCGCTTTTCAGCTCGGCTTTTCCCGTGATAGCGACATTGCCCTTGATCTTGCCGTTGATATCGGCATAAGTGGACGAGAGATCGCCTATCAGCAGAGTATCGCGCTCCATATAGACGTTGCCCTTCATCTGCACATTGCCCTGTATCTGTGAGGTACGCATCTGCGCATTGTTGCAGGCTATATTTCCGACGATCTTTCCGTTTATGTCAACGTCCTTCGTAGTCTCGACATTGCCCTTTACGTTTCCGTCTATGCTCATATTCGCAAACGAACGGACGTTTCCGTCTATGACCGTATTCCGTGAAATAACGGTCATTTCATCGTCCTCGCTGCCCTTGTTGTGGTTATAGCGTGCTGCGCTGAATATCTGCGCTCTGCCGCTGTCGGAGGAAGGCTGCTGTCCGGGTCTTGGCGTTTGTCTTTCAGAGCCGTAGGAACCTCCCTGATACTGTCCGCCCGCATAAGGGTCGGCAGTCTGACGCTGACCGTAACGGTCGTATGGATTTGCTCGCTCGCTGCTCTGCGAATATCTTCCGTTAAATACTCCGGCACTGTCCGCGCCGGTATATCCCGACCCGCGGCTGTCTCCGGCATCGTTCTCGAACTGGGATATACGGAGCTTGTCATCATTACCGCCGTCAATAGGATCCATTACTATCTCGTCCGGCTCCTCCGTCTTGGCGCTGTCGTCCGAACGGTATGTAACGTCGAGATACGCACTCTGCTGACGCGTCATTTCTTCCGCGGCAGCCGATGCCCTTCTCTGTATCTCATCGAAGGAGTTTCCGCCCATGGTGTCGTAGTCCGAACCGTCGCCCGCCGAAACCGCGTTCTTTATCGCGTCAACGGATTTGTCGCGCTTGGTATCTTCCTTTTCTGTGCCGGTAAGCTCTCTTAAAGCCTGCTGAAAATTATCTTTTATTCCCATTTTTTTGACAGGGTATCGCCGTTACCCGTTCTCCTTTCAACTGTATGCCGGTCGGGCAGTCCGTCAGAACTGCACAGGTCTTACAAATTCCGTCAGCCTGTCGAGCTTGTAAGCACGCTCGTTGCTGATAAGCCACCTGATTATATCCTCAAGCACAAGGATCGTGTTATATCCGCCGTTGTAGTCGTGCATCAGTATGACCGCACGGCTGCACGCCTTTGTCTGCGAGGTCACGTTGTTGTACATCTCCGTCCATGTTGCGCCGAGAGCATCGCTGCTGTCAACGTTCCAGTCGAAGTATATGAATCCGCGCCTTGTCATTTCGGCAATAAGGTCATCGCGGATAGCTTCGTTGTAGTCGTTTATGCTGCCGCCGGGAAATCTGAACAGACAGCACTTGATGCCGGTCGCTTCATAAACTCTGTCATACGCGGTCTTGAAATCTTCAAGATACGCTTCCACGCTCGCGTAGATCTTGTTGTACTCGTGCGTTGCGGTGTGAATACCGATAGTGTGTCCCGCGTTCGCGATACGCTTAAGTCTTGCGTTGCTCTCCGCGCTTCCGTCCGGAACGACAAAGAAAGTCGCCTTGATATCGTACATTTCAAGGTAATTGAGTATGCTGTCCGTGTACTTTGAAGGACCGTCGTCGAACGTCAGGTAAACGTGATCGGCATCATCGTTGTATATGATGTTCTCCGGAACCTCGGCGTACAGATCGGGGAACAGCTCATCATAAGACACACCCGCCGCGTTTCCGGGTTCCGCGGTATGCGTGAACTCCGGCTCCGTTTCGGGAGCCTCGGTCTCCGCAGTCGTCTCTGCCTCTGTGTTCTCGGCCATAACGGGTACGGCATCGGCTTCAGCTTCAGCCTCTGACCCTGTAACAGCCTCCGTCGCTTCATCACCCGACGTTACGGATCCGGCAGGAGTTTCCTCCGGCGCCAAAGTATCTGCGGGAGCCTCTTTATCCTCTTCGATATCAAGCACGGTCTCTCCGTATCCTGCAGGGTCGTTTTCGTACAGGAGCCTTAAAAACTCCTGCTTGTCGTTGAGACTGTCTCTGTACAATTCAAACAACTCGTCCGCACTGCATCCGTTCTCATACTCTTCGATACGGCTGCTGCCTATCTCGGATCTCAGTTTTTCGTTTTCTTCTTTCTCTTTGTTAAGCTGGGACCCGAGGATAAAGCATATAACGCAGGGTATCACTATCAAAAGTACGGTCACCCCGACTATGACATGCTTAAAAAATCTTACACTTCCGAAATACAAAATACGGTCCCCCGGTTCTATCACATATATATTTAATAATACCTTAATATCTCCGAAATGTCAAGTGATTTTTATTTCCATACAGATTTTTTTGCAAATTTCCGTCCGGCTGCCGGAGCACTGCATTGTACGTTGCTGCGGCAAAGAAATTGCTCCGGAGCTCCGGCGGTTCTCATAAAATTAACATCGCTGGTCAGGCTTTCGGAGAATTTTATCCGCCAGCCCGGATATTACATTCCGTTGATATCCGGCATAATATACTGTATAGTTTTCCGGCCAAAAGCATTAACCGCGTGATCCCGATTTCAGGGTCCGTCATGCTACGAAAAAATCCGATGAAGTGAGCTGTTATTTCCTTGACAATAAAATCGTGTCATCTGATTTTTGGAACTGTTCCCGCTAAGATCAGATGTCTCGTCTCCGGTCGCTGTGATCGCCGCGAAAACGACAGTTTCCGACCTTGAACCGGCATATTTTGAGCTTATTTTGCGAAAAATATGTCGGATTATACAAAAATCAGATGACCTGATTTTTCGCTTTTGGGAAATTCCTGCCGGAATATTTCCGGTTTTGTCGCAAAAACCATAAAAATGTCATCAGAATGCCTTAACCAAGCCTTTTGTACGAAGTGTATTTTTACGAAAATCCGGGTGATCGGTATGAATTTCCGCATCTTCCGGTGCGCAGAAGACGGTTTTTAAAAAATCAGATGATCTGATTTTTCGCAAAAATCGCGTCATCGTTATATCGAAGCGCCGCGTTAAAGCGTCAGGAATTGCCGGAATAACGTTAGCCCCGCTCACTTTTATTGGTGAAACCGCACATCCGACCCGGAACACCCCTTTGCACCATCGGAAGAAAAATCAGGTCATCTGATTTTTCACATTTCCGTTGCCGGGGACATGACCCGTTCCGTCTGTCGCGACACTGTCCGTTTCGGAGAAAAGGAATTGCGAAACGGGAACAAGGCTGCCTGAGCAGCAGCAAAAATCAGGTGATCTGATTTTTGGGCAGAATC
>CACZGM010000064.1 GCA_902780695.1 uncultured Ruminococcus sp.
GCAGCAAACCGCACAGGCGGAGTATAAGTCCGTGAAACTTGCCACCCCAGTCCGGACAGTCCGCAAAGTCCGTCAGCAGCGACGGCTCAATGCTTTTGTTGTAGTATTTGGCAAATTCCTCCCGCGCTTCATCATCGAAGTATAACGGTATTTCCGGCTCGCCCTTTTTCCTGTTGTACTTGACCGCGAGCGCGTCCTTTACAAGCCTGTCGTAAGCTGCTGTAAACTCCGGTTTCACGGAAGCCGCGTTGTAATCCCGCATACCGATGAACGAGCGCGGGAAGCAGTAGATAAACCTTGCAAGCATACCGCTCGACACGAACGCGCGGTTTTCCATAAGCTCGGTGAGAATGTACGGCTGTCCGCACAAGCATACCGACAAGTACGGTCTGTCAAGATATACCGGCTCTCCGTGACATCGGTCTTTCTGATAACTCTCGCCGCCCCAGCATTTGAGAAGCAGGTCGAGGTTTGCAACTCCGTTGTTGTACCGTCCGCCGAAATTCTTGAATACTCCGGCTTCGTCCGACATCATCAGTATCGTTTCGTTGTCGTTTATCAGCTTGACGAGCGCTTCCGGAGTAACATCATCTACACATACCCGCCGGAACTGCTCGACCTCCATACTGTCAAGCTCGGCTCGCTTGAACGCGATCTCGTCCGGCGACGCTCCCTTTGTCTGCAATTCCGCAATCTCGGCTTTCAGTTTTGCCGCCTGCTCCTGTGAGGTGAATATCTGTAACTTATGGCTGTCGTTGAACTCCCGCGCAAACTCGATAAACGGTTTCTTGATGAAGCGCATTACCGGTGATTTCCGCTCGGCGGGGCTTGCAAGTATCAGCGTGTACAGATTTATCGGTTCGCTGTGGTCCGGCTTTCCGTACATCCGGTACATTCCCGAAAAGCAGTGCGACATTGCTGACAATACCGCCGTTGCCGCCATCGACTTGTCCGTTGAGGTCGTTACCGATACCGAGCTAACCATGTCCCGCAATATCTCCGGCAGATCCATTATCGGATAAGGCTTGAAAGAGGATCGCTCCTCTTTCAATGCCTGCGGTGCCTGCCACTTCCTGTCTGTCATATCTTGTCCTCCTCTCCCGCTCTCCTGCCGAATACTGTTTCGTACAAGTCCTCTTCGGCGATGAGATACTTGTTGCCAGCCTTGAAGCTTCGGAGCTGTCCGGTTTTGCACATTTGCCGGATCCTGTACTCCGTAAGTCCCTCTATGAGCTGTGCTGCCTGCTTGATGGTTAAAATTCTCTTCATAATTTCTTCCCCTTTCTTTTTCCGTGAGCTCTGGACGCTCGCGTTTTGCTAAATTATACCACAAAAAAATCGTACCTACCATATTTATCGAATTTGGCTTTTTGACCGATTTACGGATATTGACAAACCCGCATAAATAGTGTATAATGGAGCTAATCGGACACTGAAAAAACTTTTGCCGCTTCGGTTAAATTGGTTTATTTTGGAGAATGATATGATTTATTTCGGTTATTATTGTAACTATCTGCAAATGAAAATGCACATCAGTATCGTAAAGGATACCGATGTGCCGGATTTCAGAGAATATGATATTAAGGATATTGTCACGCAGCTTTATCAGCTTGGTGATAACATTGACGATCTCAAAAATGCAATAAGCGAGATGTGCCGAAGTCTGACAAATGGCAGGAAAGAGCGAAAGGCTGCCGCCGAGAAACTGGAAAAGCTGTCGGGAACATCAAACATATTCCTTCAATATATTATCAGACGGGCGTTTGAGGACTTTGACAGCGCTGACGCTGACTTTGGGAACGGTAAGTTTACGCTCACAAAGTTCGTCAACAGTCTGACGCTGCCGCTGAACATTGAGAAAAAGCGCAAGAAATGGGAAACAGAGATCACCGCGAACATCGACCGTCTGACTGCGGCTTTCGTTGCTGTCGATAAAACTGCCAAAAACGCGCGTTATTCCGCAAGGAGCTACATAAACGGCGACATCGGTTATACCGTCTGTGATGATACGCTTGAATACTTTATTGCAGACCTGTTTCGCGGATTCAAGGAAAATCAGATATATGTCAAGCGCTGTGCGATTTGCGACAAGATGTTCGCAACTGCAAAAAGTACCGTCAAATACTGCTCAACGGAATGTACATCCGCTGCAAGGAAGGAAAGCGTTCAGAAGGCTCGCTCCGCCGATACAGTCGATCCTATACGCAAGGAATGTGACCGCGCAATAAATTACCTGAAAAACTATGACAATTGGGCAAGAGAGAAGCTCGGAATACACAACCAAGCATACACAAGTTTTAAAGAAGTTTTCCGGCTGCACAAGATTGCAATCCGCGAGCAGCGTGATATTCACACGAGAAATATTGAGCGTGGGAAGATAGATTATGATACCGCTCTGGTGCGGTTTACGGAGTTCAACGAAAAGGAACAGAAGAAATTTGTCAAGGAATACCGTGACTTACTGAAAGAGAACGGGTGGGATAGCTGATATGCGTGACAGCGTGACAAACGTGACAGTTGGCTTCTGTTCCTTTTGTAGCGCGGGTTTGCACTGTCACGCTTGGACGTGACGGGGGTGTGACAGCGTGACATGTTTGACAGAGACGGTCGCTGGTGGTATAATGATTGTTGTGGTTAATAAGCTAAATTGGGATTTGTAGGAGGTTTGTCATGATTGGCTTTTGGGTATTCATGCTGATAATGGTTTTGCTCATACCAATTACAATGATCGTAAAGGGAAGATCGTTCTCGAATAAAGCTCCGAAAGATATAAACTATACCTTCGGATATCGAACAAAAAGATCTATGATGAACATGGAAACATGGAAGTTTGCCCACGAGTATATTGGTAGGCTCTGGTTCATTTGCGGACTAACTCTTTTACCGCTCTCTGTTGTCGTAATGGTACTTGTGCTTGGAAAGGAACCCGACACAGTCGGAACAGTTGGGGGGATTCTTGCAATTGTGCAGATTATTCCTATGATCGGGACGATTATTCCGACTGAAAACGCACTAAAGAAGTATTTTGATGAATTCGGAAGGCGCAGATAAATTCTGTTTTTCGGTTCTATGGATAATGTAAGTATGTGTGACAGCGTGACAAACGTGACAGGTACGGTTAATCTCTTTCGTGGCGCTGGTTTGCGCTGTCACGCTTGGGCGTGACGGGGATGTGACAGCGTGATACTTTGGCTGCGTCCGGCGGTAGCCGGTTGTTTGTCACGATCGCGGTAACGATAACCGATTTTGAGGTTGGCGTGACACGTGACAGCGTGACAGATGTGACAGCTTTGCTGTCATTCTTGTGCGGCGGTAGCCGCTTCTCCTGCCGCCCCGGTTTTTCAAGGCGTGCATTCTGAAGCTCTCTTTTGTCGCCGCGTCCTTGCGGCGTTTTGGAGAGCTTCTTTATGGCTTCCTGCCATAAGGGAGTCCAGAGGGAACGGCTGGCGCAAGGGTACTTTTGATAGGAGCTCGCGAACTGTCAAAAGTAACTTTGAGTTACTTTCGCAGAAAGTAACAAAGGCTGGGCTTGTTCCAGACTGAAAAAAGATAGCTTGACTTTATTCAGCGGAGTTAGCGGTCTGTTATGGCTGTCGGCTTCGCTGTTGGTCTGTCACACCTGTCACGCTGTCACGTGTCACGTCTGTATGTTTTTTGGCAGTTAACACTTGTCACGGCTGTCACACTGATGCCACAGGCGAGCGTGACAGCGGAAAGCCTTTTACAGAGTGGGATTGATAACTGCTGTCACGTTTGTCACGCTGTCACGCTGTCACGCATTACCAATTCTGTCATTGGGCTTATTGCTGCTTGTACCTACATCTGAAATAGGCGAATCCGGGTCGAAAATCGGGGATTTTTCGCGCTGTGCGCCGTTCAAAACAAGCGGGTAATGTATTACCCTACCCACATATCAAAAGCGGCTCAGAGCGCTTTTTTCGTTCGGTCTGCACCGAGGGGTGAAGGAGGGCGTTCACGCTATGGACACCCTCGTATGGGGGTAAAGGTTCGCTGCTTTATAAATTACTTTTGCTTTCCTTTTATGCAACAGTATTATCAAGCCTGTTTCTGCTTGGCTTTCCGGCAAAACATATATTCACCTTGATTTTTTAAACTTTTTATAAAAACTATTGACAAATATATTCCTATATGGTATAATATTGATACGAATTAAATGCAGTTGTACTGCGAAAGGAATTATTATTATGAAAAAGATAACAATTGCAAATGCTCCGGTTTACACTTCACCCAATTCTATGACCTTGATTTGTACGGAAAAGCCTGACGGAACAACTAATCTCGCCACTCTCGCGTTCTGGACTTACGCTTCGACAAATCCGGGCAAAATAATGTTTGCGCTGAATAAGGGCGCGTATAGCCTCAATCTCCTCGCCGAGAAAAAAGAGCTTGTTCTTGCGATACCCGGCACTGAAATTGCGGGAGCACTTATCGGCTGCGGAACCTGCTCCGGTAAGGATACTGACAAAATTGCCAAATGCGGGCTTACAATGCAGGATGTTGAAGGTACTTCAATAAAAGCGCCCATACCTTGCAGGCTGCTCATACACGCAATTGTTGCTCAGACATTTGATGCAGACGACCATATAGTGCATCTTTGTGATGTCAAAGGTGTGTTTGCTGACGAGACCGTTGACGCGGTTTACGGTTGGAACGGCTACGCGGAGTTTGCAGCTGCACAGAAAAAGTAAAGGAGGAAAAGGCAGTCGTTCCCGCGGCTGCCTTGATCATTATGAAAGAACAAGGTGGTTTTCTTATTTCACAGATAAAGCAGATTGGCGGCAGAATATTTGAACAGATACTTGCCAAAAAGAACATTGACGCTTTCAATGGCGCGCAAGGGCGTATTCTTTATGTATTGTGGCAGGGTGACGGTATCCCGATAAATGAAATATCGCATCAGACCGGTCTTGCAGTCACATCTCTCACGAGCATGATCGACAGAATGGAAGCTGCGGGACTTATCTATCGTGACCGCGGCGACAGCGACCGCAGAAAGATATTGATATACCTTACAGATAACGCCAAAACACTTGAAAAAGATTATGATCAGGTGACAAAGGAAATAAGCGGCATATACTATAAGGATTTCACAAAAGACGAAGTAAAGCAGTTTGAGAGTTATCTGCATCGCATCCTTAAAAATCTGGAGGAATATGAAAAATGAGCGTTTGCATAAAGTCTTTGATACAAAACCTTAATATCGTGATCGGCTGCACAATAGGCTGCGGCTATTGCTATGCGAGAAATAATGTAAAGCGCTTTCATACCATTGACGATTTTGAGAAGCCGGAGTTCTTTGAAAATAAACTTCGGATAATGGATAAACCCTGTCCGCATAATTTCCTGCTGACGGGTATGAGTGACCTTGCGGGCTGGAGTTCTGAGTGGCAGGAGCAGGTGTTTGAAATGATAAGCCGGAATCCACAGCATCAGTTTTTGTTTTTAACAAAGCGTCCCGATCTTCTCGATATAAAAACAGACCTTGAAAACGCTTGGTTCGGTGTCACTGTAACAAGAAAAGAGGAATTGTGGCGTATTGACGCACTTCGGGAAAATGTAAAAGCAAAGCATTATCACGCTACCTTTGAGCCGCTTTTCAACGATCCGGAGCAGGTCAATCTCAGAGGCATTGACTGGATAGTAGTGGGTACTATGACCGGAGCGTGCTGCAAAAAGATACATACCGAACCGGAATGGGCAGTTTCTTTGACTGAGCAGGCTCATTCTCTCAGCATACCCGTCTTTATGAAGGAAGATCTTTCGCCGATAATGGGCGATATGAATATGGTGCAGGAATTACCCGAAGCTTTCGGCAGGGTACTGGAGGAACAGAGAAAATGGCACAAATAACATCAGATAACATTATCATAGGAGACAGTGAGACAAAAAACATAATGACGAAATCAAACCTGCCTGTAGGCGGCTATTCGGTAAATCCGTATGTGGGCTGCACGCACGCCTGCAAGTATTGCTATGCCTCGTTTATGAAGCGTTTTACCGGACATACAGAAGAATGGGGAACCTTTCTCGATGTGAAGCATTGGGGGAAGATCAATAATCCGGCGAAGTATGCAGGTCAGCGTGTTGTTATCGGTTCCGTGACAGACGGTTACATTCCGCAGGAGGAACAATTTCGAAATACACGGAAGTTGTTGGAACAGCTCATTGGTAGCGGTGCGGATATACTTATCTGTACAAAATCCGACCTTGTTGTAAGGGATATTGACTTGCTCAAAGAACTCGGACAAGTCACAGTCTCGTGGTCAATAAACACCCTTGACGAACAGTTCAGAAGCGATATGGACAATGCTGTCAGTATCGAACGGCGAATAGCTGCTATGAAAAAGGTCTATGATGCAGGTATCAGAACGGTATGCTTTGTATCGCCGGTGTTCCCCGGTATCACTGACTTTGAGAAGATCTTTGAGCGCGTAAGAGAACAATGTGACCTGTTCTGGCTTGAAAATCTTAATTTGCGCGGTGGATTCAAGAAAACGATCATAGACTATATCGCGGAAAAACGCCCCGAACTGATACCGCTTTATGAGCGGATCTACAATAAGCACGACCGCAGTTATTTTGAGGAGCTGGAGAAAAAGGCTGAACAAATGGCTGAAAAGTATGATTGTCAGTTTGTGGACAATGAAATGCCGTATGGCAGAGTTCCAAAAGGTCACCCTGTAATTGTTGATTACTTTTATCACGAGGAAATACGCGGGTCTGATAATACCGGCAAGCGTAACAAGTAAGCTCGAAAATACATTTATAGAAAATTCCCCTCAACTTGCGTCAAGGGGATTGGGTTGAATTGAATTTACTCGATAGGCTGTGACAGTTCCGCCGCGATCAGAGCACCGAGCCTGAATCCGCGCTCGAAGTCAGCTTCGCACTCTAACTGTGCTTCGATGTGGAGTACATCGGTATATGTGTCCAGCAGCTCCTTGCAGTCGGGGAACTGTTCAAGCAGCTTGTTCTCGGTGGAGCATATCAGCTCGCGGTTCTCAATGTATCGCTTGGTAGCGGGTGCAGGCTTTTCGGCGGGGTTGATCTCACCGTAGTAGAGCTTGTTAAGTATGTTGTTCATCTGTTAATCCTCCAAAATATTATGTTGATTGTATAACAGATGTGCGCCTAATTTGGGTCGTTATTTGGTCGTTATTTTTACAAAAGTATGCTTCAAGTGACCGCAAGCTGCTAAATGTACGGTGCTGTGAAACCGCATTATAAGCGACTTTCCTTGAATTTGCCAAAAGACGCAAAAAGCTCAAAGGTCAATTCAAGTCCAGTAACAGGAGCCAAAACAGACAAATCCGAACCGTAACGGCTCGGATTTGTTTGTTTTTATTCGGGAAAACCGAACTTCGGAGTGGTAATTCTGATTAAGCATTAAGAATGAAAAAATAGTACGAAATAAGAATTCGGAATATAAAATATGGGCTGTGCCTTCCGTACACTGCCACGGAGGACATAGCCCTTTCCTTATGCTATGGTATCACGATCAATAAACTCAGGCACATAAAACACCTTCAGCGACAGCATAACAAAGGAAACCGGCAAAACGGACAGCCTTCAGGAAACCGGAATGATCTCCGGACGAAGAACAACTGTACTATTCATTTTTTGTACACCATAAAATCGCACTTCTCTCCGCCTGTGCCGAGGGTCTGCGTGCGGGTGAAGCCTATCTTGTCCAGACCGCCGTATGTGTAATTGTCGCAGTCGCAGAAAAACCTGCATACCTCAGGATATCCGCATTCCACACAGGTATCGTACCACAGACATTTGCGGATATCAAGGAAAAAGCGGTCTTTCTCTTTCCTGCTTTCGCACTCCCACCGGTCACTTTTTTCCGTTATTCTTATAAAACCCGTTTTGAAAACCGTCCAGAAACCCGGCAGCTTTTCCGCTTTCGCGTATGTATCATGCATCATCGGACCCGCCACGTTCCGGACATAATCGTCCAGTATTCTGTCCGCGTCATGACCGTTCTCCTTCAGCACGGCATAAGTTGCTATTCTTGGGATTATACTTTCCTGCATCGTCTTCAGCCTTGACGGAGAAGTTTCTTTTGTTTTGGAAATCCAGTCACCGTGCTTTTGTTTTGCGGCTTCAAGATACTCCTCACCTTTTTCCGCGCCGAGTTCTTTTATGAGCAGTTCTTTCATCTGCTCCCATACAAAGAGTTTTCTTTTTGTCATGATTGCCTCCATTTACATCAGCGCTTTTCAAAGCTGTTCAGTGTCCCGCCTTTCAAGCGTTTGCAGTATTATTTTAAGTGCTTTTTCTCTTGCTTTCTGACATTCCTCAGGGTGTTTTTTCTCCTGCAGAAGAAGGTTATTGTTTACGGGGAAACAGCCGAGATTGTGACTGCCGTTTTCAAAGTTTATGTGTTTGTACGAATGTGCGAAACCGTTCCGCCGCAACCGTGAGATAAGCAGCTCTGCATCGCGTTTTGCGGGAACGGACTCATCATTTGTCGATGTCAGGAACAGTATGTCACCATTGATTTTTTCGACCGGTATCTCATTTTCGGAAGTCCCTTTTCTTTCCCACTCATCGAAGAAATATAGAAGACGTACATTATGTTCTTTTATGCAGCGTTTCACAAATGCGCCGAAAACACCCTTATTCGGAACATAGGGAAAATCTTTGCCGTCAAGCGAGACCATAGCCTTGCACGGGGACAGGTTCTTTCCGCCGTTTCCCTGCATTATATGACCGAATGATGATGCCGCGATCACGAGGGAAATATCCGGGACTGCGCTCGCGGCAAGCAGTGCCATTCCCGCGCCTTTGGAGTTGCCGTAAATGCCGAAACGGCGGAACCTGCCGCTTTCGTAATTTTTCAAAGTCTCGCAGGCTGTACGGAACTGTTCCAGCGGTATCGCACGCATCGCTGAGGGCTGACCCTCTCCGCCGTAATATGACATCGCAAGCGCAGAATAACCCTTATCTACGAACATTTCCGCATACTTTGCAGGAAGCTCCAACCCTTTCAATCCCTGTATCACGATAAGCAGTCTGTCATCACCGTTTTCGGCATCGTACAGCACTGCTTCAAAGCCGTCCGTTGTATATTTGTAATGTTTCGTTTTCATATATCCACCTTTGCGTTAGTATCTGCTAACTGGTCTATAATAGCACATTAAGTGCGAAATGTCAATATCTTTGTCGCAGTACAATTCATCGGCGGCAATACAGAAACGGTAATAATGAGCATCAAAAAGTTTGAAATGGCAACAGTGGGCGGAGGTAATGCGGATGACAATGATGATTATCCATTTTAAGTGATCTTCTCACACAATTACAGGGGTAAGGAAGGCTGTTTATGTGACTGAATAATATATAACCATCTTGAAGTTTATAACTCTCATTGATTTCATCTAAAAAGCCTTAGTTCTCTTTATCCGTTTTGTTGTGCTGACCAAATTTTATGCATTATTCGATTTTCTCCGATATTCGGTAGGGGTACACTCACAGTATTTACAGAACATAGATGTAAATTTTGATTGATTTTCAAAACCTACCGAGGCTGCGATCTCCGAAATGTGAAGGTTAGTGTCCGAAAGGAGAACTTTCGCTTTTTTCAGTCTCATATCTCTCATATATTCCGAAACGCTTTTCCCGTAAACAGACCTGAACCAGTTCTTTAAGCTGCTTTCGCCGACATTGAGCTTATCGGCGATGTCCGGAATAGTATATCTGGCAGAAAGATCCTTTGTCATAATTTCTTCGGCGCTTTTTGCCGCGTTTACCTGAAACGGTGTAAGAGCGGATATGTGGAGCTGTTCGGGGACGGGGATACTTCGGGACATTAAATTCAGTATCATTAAGCAGATAAGGCGGAGCTGCACTAAATCCACGCTTCCGTTTTCATTCATTTTCATCAGCTTTTTTATATGTTCGTCATAGACTTCCGGAGTATTGCCGATAAATGTTGTCTGCTTGTGCTGCCATCTGTCGGTTATAGTTTTTAGGTCTATATTCCAGTAATCGAGCAAGGCACCGGACTTTTCAAAAACATCATCGGTGATATATATTTCGGCGCCGGAATAAAAACCCGTCGGGTAATCAAATTGAACCGAAGCACTTTCGCTGCTGACAGACATATTTCCGCTTTTCATATAAAGGTAGTTCCCCTTATCCGACCAGATCTCACATATACCTACGATACAAAAATTTATTGTGCAGATGATCTTGCGGTCGAACAATCCTGTAAATTTGTCGATCGGCAGAGATTTTGTGTTGATTTGGTTAAATCCAAGAAATATTCCCGGGAACATATTATGTATTGATATCCTGGTATTTCCCTTATATGCAGCTAAAATGCTTGTTTCAGTCTGTATGATCGTTATTTCTTCCATAATAAAAAAGTATATCACAAGATCTATGATGTGTCAATAGTTTTTGCCCGATGGATTAAATTTTCATTATTTGGGTATAGAGCATTACAGGCAGAATGTGATAAAATAGTCTCTTGTGATGATGACGGAAAAGAGATGATGTGAATTTGACACGAGGGACAGTAGTTTTCATACTAAGAAAAATTCTTGAGGTGATACTGACCGTACTTATAGTTACCGTTATTTCCTTCGTTCTTGTGCAGCTTTCGCCCGTAGATGCCGCAGAGGCATATCTGCAAAGAAATCAGACACCGATCACTGCGGAGACGCTTGAAAAAACACGCTGTGAAATGGGACTTAACGAACCGCTGCACGTCCAGTACGTAAATTGGCTGAGCAAGGCTGTAACAGGTGACTTCGGCAGATCCTTCGTAAACAACAAGGATGTACTGCAAACAGAAATGTCAGCGTTCGCGTTTACAATAAAGATAATACTGCTGGCAGGCATATTCGAGGCGGTGCTCATAATTCTTGTCGGTTCACTGTGCTATGTGTGCAGGAACAGGATCTCCGGTCATATCATTTCTGCGCTGTGCTTTGCGATGATCTCGATACCGCCGTTTTTCCTTGCAAGTGAGTATCTTGATATAATAGTTGTAAAAATGGGGGTCGGTTCGGTAGTCGGAAACGCCGGCATAATGCGGTATCTTCCTGCGGCACTCAGCTTTGTGCCGGGGACTGCGGCATTCTTTGCTCCGCTGCTTGCGACCAACATAACGTATCAGATGTCGCTCGACAGCGCGGATTATGCGAGATACCGCGGTTTGAGCGAAAAACGAATATTGTTCAGATACGCTATGCCTGCCGCGCTCATTTCGATCATACCGAGTTTCTTTCAGATGCTCGCACTTAATCTTGCGGGAGCTATTGTCATAGAACAGGTGTTTTCTATTCCGGGACTGGGCTATCTTATAATGAGCGGTGTGACCGACAGAGACCCGCCTGTTATACACGCGACAATACTTCTTCTTGCAATATGCCTCTCACTGTTTAATATATCAGCGGATGTTATCCGCAGGATAATAAGCCACAATACAGATCTTTCAATGGTGCACACATAATGAAATTGTCAAAAAAGATCATAAGTATCGCCATACCGATAATTATTCTCATATCACTTTCATTCGGTTTTATATTCAAGCCAAACGACCCTCATAAGACGCATATACTCGAAAAATACGCTGCCGCATCGGAGACGTACCCACTCGGCACAGATGCTCTCGGGCGCTGTGAACTGTCAAGGCTGCTCGAAGGCGGGAAAGCAACTATCGGGATAGTTGTCCTCGGTGCTGCGATCGTTCTGGTACTCGGAACAGCTCTCGGACTTTTGTTCGCACGCACTAACGGAAGAAGCGGTGTCCTTTCCGACAGCTTTCTGAATGCGATCACTGCTATACCGCCTGTAGCTTACCTTATAATCATGATAGGTATATGGGGAAACAGCATACCTACTATGATAACAGCACTTACTGTATCGCTCATACTGCGGATAATAAAGCTCGTTATGACGCTTGCAGAGGAGGAATACCGGAAAGCGTACGCCAGATGCGCATTTGCTTCGGGCGCGAGCCATTTCAGGATACTTACCGTACATATTCTCCCTGTGATACTGCCGGAGATCGTTCAATACCTATGTCTTTCATGCTCGGATATGATACTTGCAATTTCCGGATTTTCCTTTATAGGACTGAATCTCGGCACCAACGTCATTGATTGGGGATATATGCTTTCGGAGGCAAGAACGAACTTTGATATGCGCCCGGAATTATTGTTTTTTCCGATATTGCTTATCTTTATAAGCTCGTTATGCTTCAATATCCTCGGACGGCTCATTAAAAGGGGAAAAGCAAAATGCTGACAATAGCAGACCTTTCGGTAAAAAGCCGGGACGGCAAACAGCTCCTGAGCAATGTTTCACTCAGGCTCGACAAGGGCGAGTGCGTAGGTCTGACAGGTGCGAGCGGTGCCGGAAAAACAACGCTTATCCGTACTATAATGGGTACGTCAGGAAAGCAGCTTTTGATCTCCGGCGGCGATATACAAGCGGACGGAAAAAGTATTCTCGAAGCATCGTACAAGGAAAGACGCGCAATGTGCGGGAGATACTTCGGGTTTATCCCCCAGAATTCAATGACGTCTTTTTTCTCAAATGTTAAGATCGGAAAGCAGATCATCGAAACATACAGGCTCAACCTTTCGATGACGGCTGCCGAAGCGCATGAGCTTGCCGCAGAAATGCTCAGGCTCGTAAATCTGTCGGACACCGACCGTGTTATGAGTTCATATCCGGGTCAGCTTTCCGGCGGTATGCTTCAGCGCGTCGCAATGTCGATCGTGCTGGGCATCAAGCCGACATACCTGCTTGCGGACGAGCCTACAAGTGCACTCGACCGCGAAAACCGCGCACTGCTGACAGAATTGCTGTCCGGTTATAAGGACGGCGGAATATTGTTCATTTCACATGATGCCGAAGCCATAGTCTCATTGTGTTCATCGGTCTGTGTTATGGAGCATGGCAGAATCGTCGAAAGTAAGGAGACCGGGCTGCTTTTCAGAGCTCCGCAGCACCCGTGGACAAAGGCTTTTGTGAATGCGGCGGAACGCAGCAGAAGGGAGAATGCCGAATGGAAACAATTACGGTAAAAGATGTTTCCCGGACTTATTACGACACAAACGGAGATCTGTTCAAGGCACTCGATAATGTTTCGCTGGAATGGAAAAGCGGAGAGAGCATAGCTGTTATGGGTGAAAGCGGGAGCGGTAAAAGCACGCTTGCAAGGCTCATTATAGGGCTTGAAAAGCCGAGTTCGGGTAAAATACTGTTTGACGGTGAAGATACATCGAAATGGAGAGGCAATCGCTGGCGGCGATGCCGTACTGAGATCCAGGCGGCTTTTCAGGATGAGAAAGGAACTTTAAGTCCCTCACGCAGTGTAATGCAGAACGCCGAGGAAGCGCTGTGTAATCTTACATCAATGAAAAAGTCCGAACGCTATGAAACTATCCTGCGGCTTATGGTACAAATGGGGCTATCCAATAATCTGTTATCGGTACCGGTAAGAGCGTTATCCGGCGGCGAACAGCGCCGTCTCGGATTGCTGCGTGCTCTTGCGGTAAGACCGAAATTCCTTGTACTCGATGAAGTTACCGCCGGTCTCGATCTTATAACGACTGAGTCGATCCTTGATCTTCTGGCTGAGTATAAAAATGATCACGGATGTTCATATATGCTTATAACACATGATCTCAGTGCTGCTTCACGACTGTGCAGCCGGATGTTTGAGATTGAACACGGACAGATAATACATGAGTCCGTTCAATAAAATTTTTTCAGGAGGAAAATGAAATGATAAGAAAATTTATGTCGCTGCTCGCTTGTGCAGGATTATGCTTGTCGCTTGCGGCGTGCGGTAATTCCGGAGCTGACGGCGGTACAGCAGCAAATGATGCCGGAACGGCTGTATCGGCAAACAATGGAAAGAAAGTGCTTAATATCGCTTCCATAGGAGAAACGGATTGCCTTTATCCTTTGCAGATGGTGCCTGCTGCATATACTCTGAGCTGTGTTTGCTATGACACCCTTGTGACATACAAAAACGGAGAGATAATTCCGAGACTCGCGGAAAGCTGGAATGTCAGTGATGACGGCTGCACACTGACACTCAATCTTCGCAAGGGCATTAAGTTCCACGATGGAGAGAGTTTCAATTCCGAAGCGGTAAAAGCCAATTTTATCGATATGCAGAACTCACCTGCTTCTTATTCTCTGCCAACGATAGGCACAGTAAAGAATATCGATTGTCCCGATGAAAGCACTGTCGTATTAAGCTACGATGCTCCGTATTATGGACTGATGACCGATCTTTGCTGGACAGACGTTATGGTGATGGTATCACCCAAACAGATCGAAGCCAAAAACGAGGGCAAGGAAGTCAAGCCTGTAGGGACCGGACCGTATATATATGATGAGTATGTCAAAGGTGAGTACACACGCTTTGTCCGTAACGAGGATTACTGGGACGGCAAGCCGTATTATGATGAAGTTGTATCAAAATACATTCCCGATCAGACATCACGCTCTCAGGCGCTTAAAAACGGAGAGATCGATCTTTTATACGGAGCTTCCGAACTGAGCTACGATCAATACACACAGTTTCTTTCTCTCGAAGGTATGGGCTGCAAAATGTCACCGATACAATCTACATCGAGAAACCTTACACTGAATTTCAACGGTATCTTAGGAGATAAAACGATCCGCGAGGCGATCGCTCTCTCAATAAACAAGGATACGATCTCTGAGGGTATGTCGTATGGTTATGAGCCCGTCGCCGATACAGTTCTTACACCCGGCTCACTCTATGAAGATGAATGCCCGAAAATAAGCTATTCGTATGATGCCGACAAAGCTGCAAAGCTGCTTGATGATGCCGGCTGGAAGGATACCGACAATGACGGCATAAGAGATAAGGACGGCAAACCGCTGTCATTCGTATGCACGATACCCTCAGGCAGCGTTGAAAACAGTACGATCGCGCTTCTTATAAAGGATATGGTCGGCGAAGTCGGAATGAATATGGAAATAAAGGAAATGGAGACCAATGATTGGTTCCAGAGCTTCTATGACCCCTCCGCGTTTGACCTTACCCTTCAGGAAACTTATTATGATTACGCAAGCCCGACACAATGGTTCGGCGCAATAGAGTATATGGCGCAGGGCGTGTCGCTCCCGCTTCTTGAAGATTCGGAAAAATTTATGGATATGGTGCATGAGTTCAAGACTATAAATGATGAAACTCGTCTTATTGAGATATTCAAGTATCTTGTAGCACAGGATCAGGAGCAATTCCTTGATATACCGCTCACCGGCATGATGCAGCCGATAGTTTATAATTCCGCAAAGATCGCGGATTATAAATACGACGGATGCTATGAGTTCTTCAATCCGCTTTGGATAACTCCTGTGCAATAATGCGAATAGTTTTAAAGAATTCTATGAAGCCATAAAAGCGTGATCCCCCCACCTTAGATGCGGGGGATTATTGCTTATAGGGTACCTCTAAAAACCGCTTTGAAAAGAGAAAATGAGATAGCTGCGTCGGATACAAGGAAAGCCGACGAAGCCGGGCTGGCGCCCGGTTAGGAGGTTTGCGCGCATACAAAGCGGCATAAAGTGGATAGCTCTTTTTCTCTCAAATTGGGTTTTTAGAGGTTCCCTATATATGATAAACACTGAAGCGAAGTATAAATGAAATATACGTCAAAACATTGACAAACGATGGAATATGTAGTATAATAGTTAGCATACGCTAACGTAGTGCTTCAAGGAAATAAGCGACTACTGTACTGTCGGTAATTCGGTAAAGGAACCGAATAATAGATATAACAGGAGGGACAAAATTGAAAACCGAAAAAGATACAAGTTTTATGAAGATCATCAACGGCTATGCCGGAGGTCACCGGCATCTGATAACCGTCGGACGCATACTCGCCGCGGTCAGCGCGCTTATGGCACTCGTGCCGTTCTATGACATCTGGCGCATTATCCGCATTGCGGTTATGGGTGAAGACCCTGCTGGCATAGCTCCGATAGCGTGGACAGCGGTCGCTTGGACGATCGGCTCGCTGCTGGTGTACATCGCGGCGCTTTTCTGCACACATATCGCCGCGTTTCGTGTGCAGGCAAATATGCGAAGCGCTCTTATGCGCAGGATACTCACGCTGCCGCTGGGAGTTTTCGATGAAGACGGCACCGGAAAGATACGGCGCACGGTTAGCGATTCCACTGCCGCCACAGAAACATTCATCGCCCACAATCTGCCGGATAAAGCGGTCGCGGCAGCTACTCCGGTAGGGCTTGCGGCACTGCTGCTGATATTTGACTGGCGTATCGGGCTTATCTGCGTTATCCCTGCGATAATCGGATTTGCATTTATGATGTCTATGATGGGCAAGGGTATGCAGGAGAAAATGGCGGAGTATCAGAACGCCCTCGACACCATGAGCAGCGAGGCTACCGAGTATGTCCGCGGTATTCCCGTTGTGAAAGTCTTCGGGCAGTCGGTACACTCGTTCCGCCGCTTCAAGACCGCGATTGACAGCTACGGCAAGTGGGCAACAGACTACACGCTGATGCTGCGCCCGAAAATGGCGGCGTACATGACCTGCATCAATGCCGTGTTTGCCTTCATCGTGCTGGCGGCATATCTGTTCGCAGGCAACGGGATAACGAATGAACTGATACTGAACATAATGTACTACATAATTGTGACGCCGCTGTTCACGGTTACACTTACGAAGATCGCGTATTCCGGAGAGCAGGAAATGGTGGTGCAGGACGCGCTCAAACGTATCGACAATATCCTGTCCGTTGAGCCGCTTGCGGAAGCGCAGAGCAATGAAACTCCCGCAGATAATTCGGTTGAATTGACCGGTGTTTGCTACCGCTACAAGGACGCGGCTGACGACGCGGTACACGGTCTGAACATCAGAATAAACGCTGGCGAGCACGTCGCGTTCGTGGGACCGTCCGGCGGCGGCAAGACCACGACCGCAGAGCTTATTGCAAGGTTCTTTGATGTCACCGACGGCTCTATAAAGATAGGCGGCGCTGATATCCGTAATATC
>CACZGM010000065.1 GCA_902780695.1 uncultured Ruminococcus sp.
CGGTGCCGATTCCTACAAGGTTTACAAGGTAGTTAACGGCAAGCTGAAATTCGTCACCGAGACAACAAAGAACGCTGTACGTTTCAGCGCGAAGTCCGGAAAGACCTACACTTACACGGTATCGGCAGTTGTGAACAACACCGAAACAAAGCTCACAAAGAGCGACCGCAAGAGCATAAAGGTCAAGTAAAAATAACAAAAGGCGCAGAGTTTAGGCTCTGCGTCTTTTTTTGTGTGGCTCTGAACGGAAAAACGCGCGTCCGGTACATATATGGAAAATATATGTCGTGGTCTCACCGTGTAAGCACTTTATGCAGGAGGTATTACCTACGGAAAACAACAGCAAGCGCACGCAGTTCCGGTGACTGACCGTCATTCACTGACAGACGGGTTCGCCGACATAACAGTGACTACCGTGACATTGAAACCGAGTACCCTGTTATATGTTATATCCGGAGTGAGCTTACGCGCGACGGACAGTCCGGTGATCTCCCGACCCGAATCGTCCGTATATTCAAGGGGATTGAACGGCACCCCGTTGTCGCGGAATCTGAGCACCAGCGAGTTTTCGTTTATCCTGACACAAATATCTATGTCACCTGTATGCTTATAAGCATATTTGGCTGCGTTTGTCGCAAGCTCCTCGGCAGTCACGCTGAGAACGGTTGCAGCGTGTTTATTCACGCCGTTGTCTGTACAGAAATCGCTGATCTCCTCAGAGATCTCAACAGCACTTTTTACATTGTTGCTTATGGTCATATCCAGCGTGTTTTTTTCTTCGGAATTATCCAGCATAAGAAAGCCGGTATTGTTTCTTCGCTTTGAGATGATCTGCATAACGATTACGGTCAATGCGATCGAAACAAACTCCGACATTCCGAAAGACAGCCAGATAAGCCTGCTGTCGATCATAGATGATATCCAGATCATAGGAACGATGACTGCCACACCCTCGACCACAGTGAACAAAGAAGCCACAAGCCGCTGTTTCGTACACTGATAAAAGACACGCAGCAGGTAGGAAATGCCGTAGAACGGTACACTCACCGCAAATATCCGTATCGCAGTTTCAAGCTCCGCCGCTGTATCGGCTGTAAGTTTTCCGAACAGGTCTCCAATAACCAGCGGGAAGAGTTCAAACAGCGCGAGCATAACAAAACACATTACCTGGGAAACTATAAGCGCCGTTTTCAGAACGTACTTTACACCCTTTGTGTCTCTTTCGCCGTACAGCGCTCCGCATATAGGCATGAATGTTGTGGAGGTGCCATGTATGAATATGAGCGCGAGATTCAGCGCCGACAGGCATATAGTAACTATCTCTATTCCCTGTGTTCCCATAGCGGCAAGAATGATCTCGTTTATGAACGTGGTCCTTAAAAAGTTGCATAAATGTATAAGCGCGGTCGGCAAGCCGGTCTTGAACACTTCCGCGAGTATCCTGATATCGGAGAAATGCAGCCGTGTGAAATGCGCGGTCCTCCGCTTCGATACAAAATAAGGTATGAGCAGCAAAGAACCTGCCACATATCCCGTGACCGTAGCCCAGCCCGCACCTGCAACGCCCCAGTCGAATATCTGCATAAAAACATAGTCGAGAGTCAGATTTATCACGTTGGAAACTATCGGCAGAGCAGCGGCGAGCTTCTTCATTCCGTCAGTGCGGACAAAGGCGGCGAGACCGCTGTTGAGAACAATAAAGGGGCCGCTCGCCCAGCACGGTATAAGGTATTCATAGGTATCCTGATACAGCGGTCCGTTCTGCGAAAGAAGCGCTGCGGTGGGAGCGGCGAGCAGTATCCCCGTGAGAACCGTGATCGTTGACGCGATAATACCGAATACTACCGAAAACGTGAAAGCCTTGTCTGCGTTAAGATGCTCACGTTTGCCGTTGTATGTCGCGGCAAGAGTGTTTCCGCCGTAAATGAATATGCAGAACACGATATTCTTTATATATACGGCGGGAGTTGTCAGATTCACCGCGGACATTGCGCTGGCGCCAAGAATGTTGCCGACCATTATGTTGTCAACTATCGCCGCAAGATAGAGCGACGCGCTCATTGCAAGCGTGGAGACCAGATATTCGTTGTATTTTTTTCTGATTAGAGTTCCTGTTCGCTCATTCATTTTGTTCACCTCGATAAATTGGTCGAGTCAAAGAAGCCAAGTCCCGACAGCGCTGAAATGAAGCTGAGAATATATCTCTCGTCGCTGAGATCCCAGAAGAAGCCCATTTTCGCAAGTGCCTGTGTGGTATAGTTGTTTACGGGTCGTATAGGAACGAGCCGCTTGCCGTGTGCCATATTTTGATAAGCGATCATGCTGGAGAGTATCGCCGTTTTTTTCGGATCCTGTTTTGCCTCGTCAAGCACCTTCGCGAATACGTTGTCTTCGACAAAATCGACTTTTATTCCGGACTTGTTCATCTCGCATACTATATCTCCGAGCGGGATAGTATGGCTGTTGGTGCAGTTGAACAGGCAGCACTCCTTCGGTGTCTTTGCAAGTGCGAAAAACGCTTCGACGCTCTTGTCTATCGGTCCTAAGCATATCGGCGTATTGATCATTGAGTAGGGGAAACAGCCGAGTATCTCATACGAGCGGAGCCTTCCCATAAAATTATTGGTGAGGAAGTTCATCTGGAATTCCCCGTCACTTTCGCGCGCGGAAAGCGTTCCCACGCGTATGACCTTCGCGTCGAGTCCTCGTTCAGCCACGGCTTCGAGAACGATGCGTTCCGCAAGCAGCTTTGAGTTGGTGTATTTGGTATCGAGCCGCTGACCTATGTAAAGAGTCTGTTCATCAAGCACTGAAGTAATGGGCGGGTAATTGTCCGCGCTCGCACCGCATACACTTGTCGTGGAAAAGTGTATCAGGCGCACACCCTTTTTTTCGCAGAATCTCACGCAGTTGAGCGCTCCTCCGACATTGACATCTTCGATATCCGTGCCGCTGGAAAAATGCTTTACATTTGCCGCGCAGTTGAACACTGTGTCTATCGGCAGTTCTTCAAGCGCTGCAAAGCTGTCGATGCTCGTCACGTCGCCGTTGAAAGCTGTTACTCTCCTGTCAAAATCCTCTTCCAGCTCTTCGTTGAAATAATATATGAACATCATTTTCAGGCGGGCTGCCGCGCTCTCGTACCTGCCTTTCCGCAGCAGGCAGAATGCTTTTCCGCTCTCGTTTTTAAGAAAATGGTACAGTACATGGATCCCCATGAATCCGGTCGCGCCGGTGATCAGGATATTTCCGATCCTGCGTGTTTCTCCTTTGCAGAGAGATTCCATATTATTATGGGAAAGCAGTTCGTTTATCTTTGAGTAATCGTACTGCCCGAAGTCAACGATACGCACTGTTTCGTTCATATCTCCCGAAGCAAACATTTCTGCGAGTCCGCGGGGAGTCGGTCTTCTGAATACATCTCCGTAGGTGATCTCAAAGCCGTGGTCTGCCGCGTCAACAACGACAGATGTCACAAGCAGGGAAGAACCGCCGATATCGAAGAAATTGTCGGCAGCGCCTACCCTTTCAATATTCAGCACATTCCGGAACAGTTCACAGAAGTACTTCTCGGTATCATTGTTCGGTGCGCTGTATTCTCCCGATTTTACCGGAACAGGGTCGGGCAGCGCCTTCAGATCGGTCTTTCCGTTCGGTGTGACCGGTATGGTGTCAAGCTGCAAATAAGCGGTCGGTACCATATAATGTGTGAGCGATCTTGCAAGCTCCGCTCTGAGTTTATCCGCCTCTATCTCACAGTCCGCGGTGTAGTATGCACAGAGCGTATCCGTTCCGTTCAGCTTCTTTACAGCGACGACCGCTTTTCTGAGATGCGGCTGTTTGTCGATCAGACCCTCGATCTCGCCGAGTTCGATACGCAGACCCCGCAGCTTCACCTGACCGTCCATACGTCCGAGTATCATCACATTGCCCTGTTCGTCCCATTTGGCGAAGTCACCGGAACGATATACGCGCTCGCCGTTGTATTCGATGAACCGTTTGGCAGTCTGCTCTGAAAGTCCGCGATATCCTTCAGCAACCCCCGGACCTCCGATCAGCAGTTCACCGATAACGCCTCGGGGCAGGATATTCATATCGGAGTCAACGATATATTCTCTGTAATTCAGCAGCGGTCTTCCCACAGATACATGATCCGCGTCGGTAAGATACGCCATATTTGCCGAAACAGTCGTCTCCGTCGGACCGTAAGTATTTATTATGTTCTTTATCCCAAGCGCCTGAAGCCGTTTCATCAGGTTATCCGGGAAACGTTCGCCGCCTGCCATAACAAGACTGCAGCCACGCAGCGCTTCTGTGAACGGCTCATACAACATATACTGCAGATAGCGCGACGGTGTGGCGTTTATCGCATCAACGCCGTTTTCGTTAATGAGCCGCGTGAGCTCTCTCGGGTCGTTCATCTGATCTTCGTTTGCAAACACAACAGTCTTTCCGCTGCACAGAACTCCGACAGAATCCTTGAGCGCAAGATCGAACGATACCGTTGTTATCGAAAGCATTGTATCTATGCCCTTGTCGATCGTGTCATACAGAATGTTCGCGGCATGGTGAGTGACGAAGTTGGAAATGCCGCAATGCCGCAGCATAACCCCCTTAGGCTTGCCGGTAGAACCCGAGGTGTAGATCATATAGGCAAGGTCGTTTTCATCAGTCATGGCTCCGGGATCGGAGGCGTTTCCGTTATTCAGCAGATCGTCTATGAGGATAGCCCGTTCCGCGGGATAATCCGCAAGGTGATCCTGTGTTGTGACAATGAATCGCGCACCGGAATCCCCGATTATATGCCTTATTCTGTCCGGCGGATACTCAGGGTCGCAGGGGATGAACGCCGCACCTGATTTCAGCACGCCGAACACTGCCGCAAAGTAGAAGCTCCTGCGCGGAAGCAGCAGAACAACACTGTCTCTGCGTCCGACATTTCTTTCGATCAGGCTGTGCGCCGCGCGGTTGGCTTCCTTGTTGAGCTCGTCGTATGTCAGCGTTTTGTCACAGGCGATTAGAGCCGTCTTATCCGGCACCTGAGAGACACGCTGTTCAAAAACGCGGTGAAGGATCTTAATGGGAATATCATGCTCCGCGGATGTTCCGAGAGATATGAGCCGCTGACGTTCCTCGTCCGCCACAAGTGAAAGCGTCCGTACACAGGTATCGCTGTCGGCGGCAATTATGTTTTCGGCAGTGATCCTGACAGAATCGGCAAGTGTACGCATATACGCTTCGGTGTATATCGCATCGTTGTAGCGTATAGTGACCGCTATCTGTCCGTCTTTATCCTCAATGGCTATAGTCACCTTGAATTTCGGCGTTTCGAGCTTTAAATAATCCGTTGTATATTTCGCTTCACCGATGCTGTTTTCGGCTTTGCTCACACCGAGCTGGCACTCATACATAATCTCCGTATGGTAGCCGTATTTGTAAGCGAGCTGCATGAACGGGTAGTTTTCGTGCTCGGTTCCTTCAAGCATTGACCGGTACGCATTCTTTACAAGGTCATCGACGCTCATCTTTTCGTCGAAGCAGATATGAACGGGCAGCGTGTGTACGAACATACCGACAGTACGGCGTATCCTGCTGTTTATGCGTCCTCCGGATATTGTCGAGATATACACGTTTCTGCTGTTCACGAAACGCGATACGGTGTATAATGCCGCGGCAAGAAACAGGCTTGCAGGGGTGACGGACTTCCGCTTGCAGAAAGCAACGACAGGCTCTTTTTGCAGCACAGCGCTCACTGTGCCGATGTTGCCATCCTCGGGTCTGCCGTTTCTGTCGGATGGTATCTCGCTCACCGACTCGAACATACTCATCATATCGGTAAAGTACTTCTCCGATATGCGGTAGCTTTCGCTGTTCCTGTCATTGTTTTCGGACAGCGCGTATTCAAAGTAATCATACTCCTCATCCGATACCGCTTCACCGTCGTATGCCTTTGATACGGTGTCTATGAACAGTCCGCGCGACAGTCCGTCAAAGATGATATGGTGAATGTCGGAGAGCAGGTAAGTTCTTCCGTCCGATCTGATGATCTCAAAACGATACAGTCTGTCCTTGTGCAGATTGAAGGGCTTCACAAATCCGTTCCTGTACTTTCCGAATTCCTCGGCTGGCATTTCCTTTATCGGGATATCGGGTAAAGCGTCATCATCTCTTATCTGCATCAGCTCACCGTTTTTGATCGCGATATGCGTGTTCATGTATCTGTGGCAGTTCACAGCCTTTTCTACCGCAGCTTTCAGCCTGTCTGCGTCAATGCTTTCAAAGCTGTAGCATAACGGCATATTGTACATGAGCGCTTCCGGATTTTTCATCACTTCATAGTAAATTCCGAGCTGATTGGAGCTGAGCGGATATTCGTCACGCCTTGCCTCTTTTGTGACCGCGGTCTTTGCGTTTCCGCCCTTTACAAGGCTTTCGTAGATTATATCCTCGGCCTGTGCTATGCTTAATCCGCGCAGTATCTTGCCTGTCGGTATCTCGCAGCCGTATTTTTCCTCAACAAATGTAGTGAAAGCAATAGCTGTCAGAGATGTCATGCCGAGCTCCGGCAGGCTTGTCCCGATATCTGTAACGGGCGAACCCATAGCCTTTTCCGCGAGTTCACACAGCTCACGGTCAAATCTCGTCAATTCGCGCGCGGCGGCGCTTCCGATACTTTCGGCAATGACCGGATCGGGCAGTTTTCTGATGTCCTTTTTGCCGTTCGGCGTATGCGGCATTTCGTCGAGCTGCATATACGCTGTCGGAACCATATAATGCGTCAGCTTAGACGCAGCGTATTCTTTCAGTGCGGTTATATCTATCCTGCTTTCCGCGGTGAAGTAAGCCGCGAGATGTTCGGTACCGCCGATATTCTTTACCGCGACCGCTGTTTCCTTTATTCCCGCGAAACGTCCGATAACGTTTTCGATCTCACCGAGCTCGATACGAAGTCCGCGGAGCTTTATCTGGCTGTCGAGTCTGCCGAGTATCATCACGCGCCCCATGCTGTCCCATTTCGCAAGATCGCCGGTTCGGTACATACGCAGGCCGCGGTATTCAACGAATGATTCCGCAGTCTTTTCGGGCAGATTGCGATAGCCCATTGCGACTCCTGTGCCGCCGACGTACAGCTCTCCCGCCGCACCGTAAGGAGAAGGATCCCCGAAGCTGTCAACAATGTATTCTATGTAGTTCAGCAGCGGCTTTCCGACAGTGATACAGTCATCATCGGTTATATCGCAGCCGTTGCAGGAAACGGTTATCTCGGTAGGTCCGTAGGTGTTGAATATACGTGCGTCCGGTGCGATCTCTCTGATTCTGTCGCGCAGCACTATGGGATATCCTTCGCCGCCCGACATCACGCATTTGCAGTGAGAGAGTTCCTCACAGAACGCTTTGCTGAACAAATATCCCTGTAGTCTCGACGGAGTTGCGTTGATGCAGTCAACTCCGTATCTCTTCATCAGTCCCGCGAGTGCTTTAGGGTCATTCATCTCTTCATCGGAAGCGAAAACGAGCGTTATTCCAAAGCACAATGCAGCGGTATGTTCTTTAAATGACATATCGAAAGAAACCGTAGTTATCGAGAGATATGTCTCCGCATTGTCATGAATAAACTTCATGTGAATATTTGCATCATGCGGTCTTAGGTAATTGCAGATACCTTTATGTGTGAGCATGACGCCTTTGGGTACACCAGTAGAGCCGGAGGTGTATATCATATAGGCGAGCATATCACCTGTGACCTCGACTGCGGGAGCGGACGTGTTTCTGCCCGCAAGCAGCTTTTCGGCATCTAAAGCCTTGCCCGCGGGATAATCGGAGAGCTTGTCCGAGGTGGTTATCACAAATGAAGCGCCGCTGTCCCGTATGATGTGATTTATGCGATCCGGCGGGTATTGCGGGTCACAGGGAATGAACGCCGCGCCGGCTTTCAGCACACCGAACATACATCTGAAATAGCATGAGCGTCTCGGCAGCAGCAAAGCCACACTGTCGCCCGGTTTTATTCCCATTGCGATGAGTTCGTTTGCTGCGATATTGGCGCTTTCATCAAGCTCGCGGTATGTCATTGTACGGTCGCACGCTATGAGCACCGTCTTGTCCGGAACTTCCGCGGCGCGTTTCTCAAACATTCTGTGCAGAACCGTTTCGGTCGGCTCTGCTGCGGCGGTCGTCGAGAGTTTCATCAGTCTGTCAAGCTGAGCAGGCGGAAGAGCGGTGACTTCACGGACGGTACTGCCGCTGCCGCTGCAGACAGAGTCGGTCGTATACCGGAGCTGCTCAAAGAAGTTTCCGGCGACTTCATCATCAAACAGCTCAGAGGAATATTGCAGATAAAGCCGGAGCTTCTCCTTTGTCCGGCGTATTGTAATGACGATATCGCGGGTCATTCGCTGGAGCAGCATAAACATCTCCACCGTTATCCCTTCGTCTGAATACACGGACGGTTCATAAAGGTAATTGAAGCTGACATCAAATATGGGAGAGCGGCTCGGGTCACGGTCTTTCGCGAATTCCGCGACAAGTTCCTCAAACGGCACGCCCGCGCCGCGGGTGGCTTTCCTGACTTCGGCACATACCTCGGCGAGATATTCACCGACCGTTTTTTCGCGCACGGGCCTTACCCGGACCGGAGCGGTATTAACGAACATACCGATGGCATTTTCAGCTCCGTTGGGACGCATATTCGTCGGAACACCCAGCACAACATCTTCCGAATTGGTGTATTTGCCGAGTGTCATCGAAACTGCCGCAAAGAAAAGCTGAAATACCGAAACGCCGAGTTTTTTCGCGGCAGAACCGATACGTTCAAGTTCCGCTCCCGCATATTCCGCTGTCAGGCGGCGGTCGGAACGCGGGTGAATGGCGGGACGGCTGCCCTTTATCGGCATTTCGCTCACAGGCACACCGTCCGCAAATACACTGCGGTAGTATTCAAGCCCGCTTGCTTTCGGGTTCTGATCGTCACAGCCATTAAGGCCGGACAGGTCGGGAGATGCTGCCGTTATCGGCTTGCCGCGGAGCGCGTCTGTAAGCTCATTGTGGAATATCTGTTCCGAAACGCCGTCGAAAGCGATATGATGTACCGCCATATGCAGTACCACAGAGCTGTCCGCGAGTGTATAAACTGTCGGACGGACGGGGATACCGGCGGTGAGATCGAAGGGGATGTCTTCATTCTCCGCGATCTCAATTACCTCTGCGATGTCCTTTGCCGCGGCTTCGGATATTTCCGGAAGACATCCGGTAATTATCCTGACAGGCTTTCCGTCACGTTCGCCGTAATATGAACGGAATGCTTCATGCGCGGCAAAAACACTGTTAAGCGCAGTCTTTACCGATTCTGAAGATGCGCCGCGGATCATCGCCATGATATTGAGATTGTACACCGTGGAAGACGGGTCGAGTCTCTGCTCAATGTACATTCCGCGCTCATAGGGGCTGAGAGGATATTCCTCGGTTTTTTCAGACATCCGGCTGCTTTGCGTCCGCATAAAATTTCCTCCGTATATTATGAAAAGTCATAAAACCAGCGTTTTATCACTGCGGCGGGCTTTTTACAGTCATTATCAAAGCATCATTACCGCAGTTTTGTCCGGAACCGGTAAAAGCAGTGCCGGTCCGGTGCTGTCCGGACTAAGGCAGTCTTTGTCGCTGATATGTTTATTATAACATTTTTCACAAAACAATTCAATAGGCTAAGTTTAAATGAATATTTAATGTATTGCAGCACTACAGAAATAATCCGCCTGTTTATATAAAGGCACTTGACAAAAAGGTCAAGTAAGATCTGCCACAGAATAACAAAAGGCGCAGAGTTTCGGTTCTGCGTCTTTTTTTGCGGTTCGGAACGTACGAAAAATACTCTCCGAGCCGATTTTTATAACAAATCCCGACTTGCCCCAAAAATAACCGCGGTGTGATTGAAAATATGCAAAATGTACATAATACAGAAATAGGCGGTTACATATTTGTACAAATAACAGAGATTATTCTTTTTGTCCGAAAATGTTCCGGTAAATTCTTGCAAAAACCTGCAAAATATATTATAATATAGTGTGGTGAATAACAGGCTTCGTGCCTTAACGGACGAAAGGACGGATAATATGTACAAAAAACGAGCAAAGCAATTCCTGTGTTTCCTGCTGAGTTTATGTCTCGCGGGAACGGTAGCGTTCGGCGATATCGGCGAGCTTCCCGGGCTTAACGTTATTGCTTACGCCGAAGGAGAAGAAGGAGAGCCTGAACCTGAGCCTGAACCTGAGCCGCAACCCGGAGATGATTGTCACATATACGGTCATGACTTCTCTGGCGGAACCTGCACACGCTGCGGTGAACAGGATCCAAACTATAACAACGAGCCCGAAAATGTTTGTAGTATAATGGGTCATAATTGGGACGAGAATGGGTACTGCTATTATTGCAGCACATATCGCTGCGACGTTGGGGATCACGATTTCTGCTACAACGATAAAGATTATATCTGTATTTATTGCGGACGCTATAATTGCTATAAATATGGTCATAATTGGGACGAAGCCGGCTATTGCACAAATGACAAGTGTGGTGTATTTCGCTGCAATGTAGGCGAGCACGTTTTCGGAAGTGACGGACTCTGCAAACATTGTGGCACATACGATGTAATTTCTGACATAAATCATTTAACCGTCACATTCATGAACGGCGACACCCAATTTGCCGTTTCTGCAATTAAAAACGGCGGGACAGTGAGCGCACCTGCGACCGCGCCCACAAAGGACGGCTTTACTTTCACGGGCTGGTATCTCGCAAACGCGGAGACTGCGTTTGACTTTACTACTGCGATAAACGAGGACACAACGCTGTATGCGCATTTTGACGAGCTTACAGCGATAACCTACCTCGACCCGACAAGTGAGACCGGCACGACAACGGTTGAACCGGGGAATTACAACATTATCACAAGCACCACAACCGAGTGGAGCGGAACAATGGTAGCGGTAGGTAAAGTGACGATAGACAGTGAGGTTGCTCTTAAAAAACATACGAACCTTATCCTCTGTGACGGTGCGGAGCTTATTGTTGATCCGAGTATTGGTCACCCTGATGATGTTTTTTCAAACGCAATAAATGGTTTGGTTTATCTGAACATATTTGTTCAAAGCGGTAAGACCGGTAAACTGTCTGCTATAAGTGAGATAAATGGACTTAAAGCAACCCAATTAAATATTTACGGCGGCAATATAACGACATCGTATATATACATTACAGGTGCCGTTAATATTTACGGCGGCAGTATAACAACAGATGGAATAACTTCCACGTCCGGCGATGTTAATATTTCCGGCGGCAACATATATCCGATTGAAGGTCAAGGGTGTCGTATCACTACTACTTCTTATAATATAACCCTCGGCTGGACGAACCCGACAGACAGCATAAAAGTAATCATCTACAGCGGTACAGTGAACTTTACAAAGCCGTTTGTTATTGAGGACGGCACACTCGCGACAAGTGACAATATCAATGGACAGACCCTCACCCCCGCCTACGCCGTGACATTCAAGGACGGCGAGACTACACTCTCGGAAGTCGGTGTCGCCGCAACAGGCACAGCGACGGTCGCAAAGCCCGATGACCCGACAAAGGAGGGCTGTGTCTTTGTGGGCTGGTACACAAATCCGCAGTTTACGGGCGACCCGTTCGACTTCACGACCGCGATAACAGCGGACACTACACTGTATGCGCATTTCACGAATTTCTCCGATCTCCAGTCCCTTATCAATGCTACCGCGGATAACGGCACACTCGTTCTTGACAGCGACTACAAAGCGGAGACAGGAGAACCCGGTCTCGTTATCCCAGAGGGCAAGACGATGACCCTCGACCTCAACGGTCATACGATAGACCGCGGGCTTACCACGGAAACCGAAGACGGTTATGTCATAATGGTTAACGGAAACCTAACCTTAAAAGACAGCAGTGACGGCACGCCCGGAAAGATCACCGGCGGAAATAACAGCTACCAGTACGGCGGCGGCGTGTATGTTTCGAATGGCGGCACATTCACAATGACCGGCGGCACGATAAGCGGCAATACGGCAGTAGTTGTTGACGACTACAATAAGGCTGTCGGCGGCGGTGTGTATGTTGCCGGCACATTCACAATGACCGGCGGCACGATAAGCGGCAATACGGCAAATGAAGGCTTAGGCGGCGGCGTGTATGTTGATGAAGGCACATTCACAATTACCGGCGGCACGATAAGCGGCAATAATGCAAATTACGCCGGCGGCGGCGTGTATGTTAGCGGCACATTCACAATGACCGGCGGCACGATAAGCGACAATAGGGCAAAACACGGCGGCGTGTATGTTGATGATTACGGCACATTCTACCTCAAGAACGGAGTGGATGCTCCTGCCGGTGTAGATGGAACTATAACACGCTTCGGCACGGTAACGATAAACAACACCACAGGCGGCACGATAACGGACACGAGCGCAAGCAAGATCGCGCTGCCTGTAGGTACAGGACATATAGCGAACGAAACAGTAACGCTTACCGTGGCACCCGCGTCATTCAGTCCGGTAGTTACGGATTCGGAAGGCGAAACTGTTTCTGTAACAAATGCAGGAAACGGCACTTTCACGTTCACAATGTCCGACAAGGATGTGACGGTTGAACCCGAAAAGTTCACGGTTGCGGTGACATCGAGAACGACCGCGTCCGAGGCTTCGGTAGCAGACCTTACGGTAAGCCCCGGTAATACTGTATCCTATGGCGCGGAAGTCACTGTTACCGCCCCCGACAAGCAGACGGACGGTTACAGCTTCAAGGGGTGGTTCCCGGCAGAAACAACAGCATTTACCGATGCTAACAGAGTTTCCCCGAACCTCGCATACACGTTCAATGTGACTGCTGCCGCATCGCTTATGGCAGTGTATGAGGCGAACGGAAGCGCGACGGTGACGATAGCTGTCGTGAACGGCGCAAAATACACAGTTGGCTCCGACACAACTGTAAAGACAGGCGGCACGGAGACTATACAGCTCGGCAAGACGCTGACGATAACGGCTGATGATGCGGAAAAAGTACTCCAGTGGCAGAACGAGAGCGGAAAGGTGCTCGGAAAGGGCAGCACTCTTGAATTTACTGTTACCGGAAATACATCGGTAACGCTTGTTTACAAGTCGGTGGAAAACAATCAGTCTTTCGTTCAGTTCGTTTCCGATTTCGGACAGGTGCTTTCGTACAATCAGTATTCAGCCACAAGCAATATAACGTTCCCGACAGTTCCCACGAAGTTCGGCTATAACTTCGTTAAGTGGGTATTTGAGGGAACCGATACCGAAGCGACAGAAGCCGCGATAAAGGCTAAGATCGGCACGGAGAGCATTATCACGATCAAGCCGAGTTATACACAGGACAGTACGACTTATAATGTTACCGTTAAGTACAGCGGTATTACGAGAGATGACGATAATTATAATGCTATCCCGATAGGAACAGGTTATTCAGTAACTGCTCCCGAAATCGAAAATTACAATTTCGAATGCTGGAAGATCGGTGAAAGCATCGTAAGCTACAAGACCGATTACTATTGGCTCGTGAACAGCAACATTACGCTTACCGCCTGCTATGTTTCGGCAGAAACGGAAGTTGAGGCACAGCCGGTAATCACGATAAGCAACCTGTACACGGTGACGGCGGGAACGGTTCACAAGGTATCGTGTGATGTAACAAGAAGCATACCGGACGGATACGCTCTCGTAGAGCACGGAGTATTGTATGCGAAGAGCGGAGAATTCACAGCAGAGACGTTCATAATTGGTGGCGCGGGAGTAAGCAAGTATAAGTCCGACAAAACAGCAATGAACGGTAATGTAACGCTGAATGTAAGTGTATTGTCCGATGATTCGACGGTAAGCCTTCGCGGTTATATGGTACTTAAGAACAACAAAACAGGAAATATCGAAACGTTATATACGGCGTATAAGTGTGGAACATACGATGCGCTCAAACCTACAAACTGAAAGGAGATAACGTAATGGAAAAAGAAAAATATATGTCGCCCGAAATAGAAATAATTAAATTCGAGACAGAAGACATTATAACCACAAGCGGCGACAATGATCAGTCCGAGGTTTAATTAAAAATCCGAGGCAGGCAGGCAACTGCCTGCCTGTTTCCTTGAAAGAGAGATGTTTATGAAGAAAATAATAAGCCTTGTTATGGCTTGTGTGTTTGCGTTCGCGCTGTCGGTAACGGCGTTTGCGGAGACATACACAAACGGTTATTTTCAATACACAGTCGAGGATAACTCGGTCACGATAACGAAATATTTCGGCAGCGAAGAAAACGTCACGGTCCCGAATATGATAGCGGGAAATCCCGTGAATACAATTGCGGCGGGAGCATTCAGAGATAATGAAGCGGTTAAGTCGGTGATGCTCCCCGACACGGTGACGGAAGTGCAGGGCGGGGCGTTCGGGACGGCGCAGTCTGTGGATTATGCCGTGCAGCAGACCGGCGCACCGGTGATCACAACGGCTCCGTTTTTTACGAAAGAGCCTGTCGGCGCGGAGACGTCCGGACAGTATTCTCCCGTTTACACCGGGGCTTCCTACGGCGGTTATCAACCTGCCGGTACTACGCAGAGCAGCGCGTATAACCCCGGGGATGTACCCGTTCAGACCACGGCGGGCGAAACGGCGGCCGCGTCTGTTCAGCCCGACGAGCCTGACATAGAGGATATCGAGTATGTCATAGTCGAGGACGGCGTTGAGGCGATAGAGATATCAGACGGTTCCGCAGAGACGACAGCGGCGCGGGTCACGACCACGGAAAAACCGGCACCGGTGGTAACGACTGCGGTTACAACGGTTGTAACCACGTCGGAGAATATAGTTTCGGTGTCTGTCAATGACTCGGGACAGCTTGTAGGAATTGACAACACCGGCGCGGAAACAGTGCTTGACGAGAGCAGGACATACGCTGCCGAGCAGCAGCCCGACGGCAGTGTAAAGATCGTTGACGAGGACGGTGCGGAGATCGTCATATCCGAAGAAACGACCGCCGTAGAGCAGACTACGCAGATTGAGGCAGAATCCGATGCTTCGGCTCCTGTAACGGAAAACGGTTCTTTCAATATCGTTCCGATCATCATAATTGCGGGTGCAGCAGTGGTTGTGGCGGCTGTGATCGCCGTGATCGTGCTGAAAAGAAAAGGGAAGTAAACGATAAGGCGCAGAGTTTAGGCTCTGCGTCTTTTTTTGTATGGTTCGGAACGGATGAAAAAAGCGCGTCCGGTACATCGCCGGTACGGCAAACGGTACACCGAGCTGTTCCCGCAAACCCGCTCTGTATAAGGGATCATAGACTTTGGTACAGCTGGTACACCGATTTTCAATTCGATCTCTTAATAAAAAGATGTCATTGTATGTCACTCGAAAATGTGTTAATATGCTATTGTAAGCTGTTGTGATTGTCAACGGCTTTTTA
>CACZGM010000066.1 GCA_902780695.1 uncultured Ruminococcus sp.
TTGAAAATACGCTGAAAGTGTATTTTCAAGGCTTTCCTAAATCCGCATTGCGGATTTAGGAACAACAACTGCCATAAGGCAGTTGTTGAGGACGCATTACTTACGAAAAATATCTATATGGCTAATTTCATAGTATAAAAAGCTGTCTGCATCGTATTGTTACGATGTATGACAGCTTTTTCTCATTTATTTTTTCTTCATCTGTTTTGAGATCTCAAGAGAAGTCAAAGCGTCTTCCTCTATTTCGGCTCTGCGGTCATTTCCAAGCTCTATCAGAGCTTCGGCCGCCGACCTTCCGCCGCTCAATCCGCCAAGTCCGGCCATATTTCCGGAACCACCGGTGTTCAGAAATCTCTTCACAGTTCCTTCATTATATTCGCTGTACAGACTTGCATATCTTTCTGCCGTAGCTTTCAGCGGAGTGTATGCGTCGTTTTCTGTATCCAGAATATATTTGAATAGCTCGTTTACCTTTGCGTCCATAACATATTTCAGCCTGTTCACAACATAGCTGTATGCTCCGGACAGATCAGGGTTTTTCAGTATCGAACCGGCAAATTCAATAAAACGTTTCCTGTCTTTAAGCTGAAGGTAATTTATAGCATATGTGATGCTTTCATAGAAATTCTGCGATATGATAGCTTTTCCTTCGGCATCAACCGCCGAACCGCTCAGCAGAACGTTAAGATCATTATCTGTAAGCTCATTGATCGCATAAGCAGAGGCCATCATTTCGGCATCAGGATAGCCTTCAACATTTCTCTCGATCGCAGCATTTATTTTTCTTGAAAGGACACCGTTGCTGTGCATCTTATCGGCTTTCCATTTGATCTGTTCATATTCTTTAGGAATGCACACACTTCTGTTCACGAAGAAGGTTTCCAGCATCTTCCGTGAAATGTTATCGAAAGATATCTTCACAAACGGACATGACAGTGCAACGACCTTGTTTTCGTCGATACTGTCGGGTTCGCCGTAGATGACATTGTTCAGCGGTTCAATGATAATGCAGTTGAAATCGAAATTGTTTGCCGCACACGCCGCTGCGTTGAGATGACCCTCGATAAGGGCTGAAAACATACCCGTCAGATGATAAGCGATGCCTCCGAGACGTTTTCCGGAAGCCAGCTTATCGCCTACTGCCCTTACACCTGATTCCGAATAGCCCGAGAATGCCTGTGTAGGGACCAGGAATGGCGGCGAAAAGCATTTTTCGCTTCCTATAACAGGATTGTGGGGTGCGGAACCATATATCTCATGTTTTACTGTAAATGCGTCCCAAAAGAAATTACCTGCTCCGTCCGTAGGAAATACTTTTCCGATATGAACAACATATAATCCGTTTGAAAGCATTTCAAGAACAGGCATTATAGCCTTTGACAAAGGCGCCGATCCGCTGAAATAGTTGTCACAGCACTTTGATAACTTAGTTCCGAGGACTGCTTTTGTCTTCTCTATCGAAGATGTCTGCCATATAATGCGGTTCGTCTCATTGTCTTTTTCTTTATACTGTATGTCAACAAGACTTTCTCCCGCAACATAGAATGTCTTCCGGCAGATGCCGTTCTTCGCCGATGTGTCACATATACCGATCATTCCTTCACTCTGTGTCACACTTACAAGCAGAAAATCACCGGCAGGACCGTTGAGAGATTCTATTGAAACGTTGGCTTTCATTTAATGTGCCTTCCTTTCCCTGATATCATCAGTCCTGTTCAACACGGGCAGCGATAAACTCCGCAAGATCATTCTGTGTGCTCTTCTGGAACAGACGCTTCGGTATGCAGCAAACCGACTTATCCCTGCAAACTATTGATATCGAGTATTTAGTCTCATAGTAATATTTTGCAAAAGACCACGGAATAAGCTCTTTTCCGGAATAAATGCATTGCTCGATCGCGCCGAAGCCGTCCGGAGCGACAACGAATACTATGTTTTCGGCTGTGGAGACATCTTTTTTCAGAAATCCCGAATATCTGTATCTGGCTATAATGCAAAGAATAAGATAGATTATAACGCCGACACTCAATCCAATAAAGAAGCCGATTATTGCATACAGTATATAATTCTTTTCAAGATTTCCGCCTATAGCCCATATACCGAAAAACGACAGTACCGCAGATACTGCGGCGATAAGCCATATAGGAAATCTCAGCTTGCTGTAGATATGGGAAACGCTTCCGGTATTAATTTCTTTCTCTGCGTATATTCCAGTGCCCGTATAAAGGCTTGACGAAAGATCGGCGCTTGAATAGTCATATTTCGGAGGGATTATCCGGTGTTTTATATTCTTTTCCGCGCTGTTGACACCGGCAAGCATACCTTCCGCTACGGAACGGAAATGTATGATCTGCAAGTTTTCCTCGAAAGCATTCTTCGGGAGTGTATATTCTTCTCTCTCGAAAGTTATCTTGAAGCAGTCAGGAAGTTCCGAATAAGATTTTACCGAGCTCCACTCATATACATCAAGCATATCGGTATCGTCGTCGAATACCGCAAAATAGTCACCGACTATATATGTCCGGTTCTGCTGACTTATCGTCAGGCGAAACCCGGCTAACGATTCAAATGCCATTTCAGGGCTCCTTTATCATTTGTCAGGTTATTGCGAATGTAAATTAATGATAATACTCAGCTGCAAAAGCAATGATCACATCAGTTTTCCGAAAAGCTGTATCCAATAGCAGTAAATGCCATCCTGGACAAATCCGAATCCGACATCTTCAACACCTTCACGGAGAATATTTTCTTTGTGTATCTGTGAGCTCATCCAGAGTTCCATCGCTCTTTCGGGGTCAACGCCGGAATTGGGGATGCGCAGATAATTTTCTGCGGCGATCTGATGAATATAACCCTGATCGGCAAGTGCGGTAGTCCAGCGGGTTCCGTTCGGACGGGTATGACCGTTGTCGTAATTCTGCTTAAGCTCCCCTGCTCTTATGTACGCGGCATCGCAGAGTTTCTGATTAAGTTTTACTTCCGGAAGTCCTGCTTTCTTTCGTGCTGCATTTGTAAGCCTCAATGCTTCCTTAACATAGTCGGAATACGAATCCTCGCTTATCTGATCAAGCGGAGAAATAGACGCTACTTCACTTGTTATCCAGCCTTCCTTGACTGCGATAGCTTTTATAGTCTTATCTTTTTTTACAACAAGATACGCTCCTTCAAGCACCTTGGACTTTTCAGTCGGGGTCTTGTCGTTTGTTGTGAAGTAAATCGTTGTACCGGGTTCAAGGTCAGTTATCTCAACTTTTGCTGTTCCGTCAAGCATATCACTTACAAGAAACTTTGGTGTGGGGCATTTTCTCTTGACATCGATTGTCTTTATCTTCCCTACAAGATTACCGTTCTTGTCGTATTCTGCCGCTTTCAGAGTAATTGCTTTTCTGAATCCGAGTGTCTTGGTGTAAACATCCGATTTTGTAGTAGGATCTGTTCCGTCTGTCGTGTAATAGATCTTGTCCGCAGAGTTCTGGGCTTTGAGCTTAATAGCCGTATATTCCCATGTGTATGTCTTTGATGCGCTTACGCCCGATGCCGCAGATGCGGTAACAGGGAAAGTGAATACAGAGCAGCATACTGCCGCCGCGGTAAGAATTGCCGATATGATCTTCTTGGGTCTCATTGTTGCCTCCGGTTTAATTGGTATAATTTATTCTTCATCGATGATATCCGGTATATCCGTATCGGAAATATCGTCACCGAAATAATTGACGAAGCCTGCGAGCTTGTCCGCGCTGAAATCGGACTGATAATGCCAGTCAACGTTCAGAACATAATGGTTTATCCTGTCATCTGCAACAAAGTCTATCTTGCCGAAATTATATGACAACTCGTGCATATCTTCCAGTATATCCTTGCAGTCCTTCGCAAATTCTCTTATTGTCATCTGTGCGTCTGCGAAGTGTATTGTGAGATTTATTATATCACCGTCGTTCAGATCTGCAGGAGAAGCGTACATTTCAGCATTCTCACCGTATAGCTGTGTTTCGATATCAACACTTTTTATGTAATCCTTCGATATAGTATCGTGAAGCTCACTTGCGAGCATATTCTGTAAACGGCTTTCAGCATAGATTCGTTCTCCGGTGCCTGCCGATGCGTTAGCCGAGACTGCTGACAGGACACAGGACAGAGAAATAAGCACGGTTATGATCACCACGCTTCTGATATCCACCTTTATTCGCAGCGATCTTTTTCTGAAAACTGCGTAAAGAATCTCCGCGCCAAGAAATATGAGCATGACCGGTGACCATTTGATCGCAGCGTAAGCTCCTATGGGAGAGGTGAGCAGTGATATAACGAGAACTATGCCCATAAATATGAGCGAAGCGGCGGCAGATAACACACCGATAACATAAACGGGTCTTCTTCTCGGAGGAGTCTGTATCGGTACTTCGACAGTTCTTTCGGCGAAACGTAAGTTCAGGGATTCGTTTTGCTCTGCGATCTCTGTTTTCATGCGTTTTACAGCATCCATGCTTTCCTTTACCGCATCTTCGGGAGTTTCAGATGCAGGCTCTTCATCTGTTTCCGTGATGACAGGTTCATATCTTTCAGTAAAGCCTGTCTGTTCAGTATCATCTATGCTGTTTTCATTATCTGCATTTTCAACGGCAGTTTGTTCATTGTTCTCACTGAACAATGTGCTTTTAAGATCGGACAAAACCTCACCTCCTGCCGCCCAAAATAATAATATTACATTTTATTATACCATATAATATTATAAAAAGCAAGTATTTTTTCTCAAACAATAACAGCGGACAATAAAAATACTGTTTATTACGGATAATACAAATCCCTCACAGTTTTTCCTGTGAGGGATTTTCTGTTTTGCGTTATCAGCCGTCAGTGAATGTTTTCCCTTCTTTTTTAAGCCTGTATGTGATGCTCTTAGGCTTCAGCCCACTCTGTGCGAAGTACAGTCTTATGGTAGAATAACGTGAATAGAACTGTGTCTGTCTTGTTATGGTGACATCTTTTCCGCCCGTTCCGTTGAAGGTGAAATTACCCCAAGCTATACCGAGAGCAAACATTGTTACGGGTATCTGGGCAAGCTCACCGCTTTCCGAGCTTGCAGTTAATGATACATCATAATCGCCGAATTTACTGATATCAAGCACGAATACGAAGCTTGAACCCTTTACAGCATCAAATCCGTCAAGCGGTATCGTGACCTCACCGTCAAGCCTGAATACCTCAATATTGCCGGTCATATCCTCGTTCTCTTCCGACGGACGGTTTATGATCTCAACCTTTTCCTCGCAGCCGAGCACTCTGTCCATTGCGCGGGTATTCATTGCAAAAGAGCATATATTCTTTGCATTTCTTTGCAGTTCGCCGCGAGTCAGACCGCCCGATGCAAGCATTTCAAGTGTGTTGTCATTATTGTTCTCTGCGTCGGAGCATACCATATATGTGTCGTTCTGTGCTCTCGCCATAGCCGCGAAATCGTTCTTACATGGAGCTTTTCCGCGTCGGTTGATATTCGCCCACCAATCTGTCATGGTGAATCCGTTAAATCCCCAGTCTTCACGCAGAAGCATTGTGTTCAGCTCGTAGTTTCCGGCTGTCCAGACACCGTTCAATGAGCCGTAAGTTGTCATTATGGTCTTGGCATTTCCCTTCTGAACTGCTATTCTGAAGCCTTCAAGGTATATCTCACGCAATGCCCTTTCCGAAACAACGGAATCAAGGAAATGACGGTTAAGCTCCTGGTTATTGCAGCAGAAATGCTTTATAGTACCGGTCACACCGGCAGTCTGCAAACCGAGAAGCTCTGCGGCGGCCATTTCACCGCAGAGAAGCGGGTCTTCCGAAAAATACTCGAAATTACGTCCGTTCAGCGGGTGTCTGTGAATATTCATTCCGGGTCCGAGCAGACAATCCACCTTATTTGCCGCAATTTCAAGTCCTGCGAGCGAGAACAGCTCCTTAACAAGCTCCGTATTGAATGTAGAAGCGATAAGTGTTCCGTTCGGGAGACTGAATGCCTTTGTACCGCAGTCAAGTCTCATTCCCGATGGCCCGTCAGACGTACAGCAGCTCGGTATTCCAAATCCTATCAGACGCTGTGATACTCCCGCAAAGGCGGATGTTGTTCCGGGCGTGACCTTCGGACTTCCCATTCCCTCACCGCGGATAATGCAGGCAAGATCTTCGTCGGTAAACTGTGCGACAAATTCGTCCATTGTATTCTTTCCGCTTTTTACATCTGCAAGCTTAATACCCCTGTCACCGGTCTGAGGTATCCCGGCAGGCAGAGCATCGGCAATTATCCTGTCAACATCATTTTTGTTCATAGGAACGGGTTCGCTGCTCTCGGCATATCCGCTTTCAGTCTTTTCCGGCAGTAATCTGTCAAATCCGGTGTGAGGTGCAAGGATCTGTCTGTGCTTCGATATAACCTTTGTTTCATCAACGGTAAATGTAAAGCACTTTCCAGCGGATCGGACATCTGTACCGATACAGATATTATATTCACCTGCTTCAACCACAAAGCAGTCCTGATATCCGCTCTTTCCGGAATCGTCGTATGAGCAAAGCGATTCAACAGGAACACTGAAACTCAAAGATCCGCTTTCACCCGGAGCAAGTTCTGCGGTCTTTCCGAACGCACGAAGCACACGCGCCGGCTTACCGAGTTTTCCCTGCGGAGCTTCGCAGTAAAGCTGAATGACCTGCTTTCCACTGTACCTTTCTCCGGTATTTCTGACTGTTACAGATATTTCTATATTATCGCCGTTCAATTCTGCTTTATCACATACAGCCGAAAAATCGGTATATGACATACCGTATCCGAACGGATAACGCACTTTGTCTTTTGCAAAAGTTTCAAAGTAACGATATCCGACGTATATATCCTCGGCATAAATACACTTGTCCGGATCACCGAAATTCCTGTCGGCAGCATGGTCGGAGATCTTATATGCTATAGTATCGGGCAGCTTTCCGCTCGGTGAAACGTCACCTACAAGCACCTTCGCTGTACCCGCTCCGCCTATCATTCCTCCGTGCCAGACTATCATAAGTGCGTCCGGAGATGTTTCAGCGCTGTCCATAAACGAGAGATCGATAATACCGCCGACATTCAACAGAACGATCATTCTTCCGAAATGCTTTCTTACCGTCTTTATCATTTCTGTTTCAGTATCGGTAAGATAATACGATCCTTTTTCCAGCTTGCTGTCCTGCTCCTCGCCGGCAGTTCTTCCTATAATTACAACAGCAGAGGAGGATTCCCGCGCTGCTTCCTCGGTAACACTGTCGGAAAGAGGCATCTCCTTCTGCGACCAAGGTTCAGAACCCCAGCCTTCACCGAGATCGAACGGATTCTCTTCGTCCCATTTCTTATAAATGCCGAGCAGCTTTTCGTTCACCTTTACACCGGCATCTCTCAGACCGTCTGTTATACCGATGACTTTCGATACATTCACCATACCGCCGGAGCCTGTTCCGCTTTTATAATAGTGGAGTTGTATGCGTCCGAAAACTGCGGTGCTTTCTTCTCTGCTTATCGGCAATGCATTTTTGTCGTTTTTGAGCAATATTATACCCTCAGAAACGACATTCTCAGCAGCTTCGATGTACTTGTTCCAGTCGAGTGTTTTTGACATAAAATATCCTCCCTAAGACACAAAATGATACAGATTTTCAGAATATTATTTTCTGAAACATAAAGATACAAATAACGAATAATATATTGTTTATTCCTACAAAAATGATAAAATGTCATTATATTTTCATCTCCGCGGAACACCTGATTTTTACGGCTTCGACAAAATCTGCCAAGTCGTTATATCACACATTCTGCTACGTTTTTCCTTTTGCAGACGCCAATTTCTTGAATTGTATTTCGTTTGCTCATATACATAAGATAAAATGACTTTCAGGTATTTCCGAAATATGCTGAAAACGGCTGTTGCAATATTGATATTTGAGATAATATGTGCTACAATATGTTCACAATCCAAAAAAACAATAAAAGGAGGTCAAAATAATGACTGACAAAATCAAAATTCTTATAGGAGACGATTCATCGGAATACGGACTTACCTGGGCAAGCCTGCTCAAAAAAGAAGGTATGTTTACGGCAGCACGGCGCAAAAACGGAAAGGTAATACTTGAATCCGTTAAGAACGATATGCCGGACTTTCTGATAATAGAAGCGAAAATGCCGGAACTCGACGCTGCTTCTCTTCTTGATGAGATCCGCGCTGCCAAAGGCACCGTACCTGTCACGATAGTGGTCTCAAACATCAATACTCCGGAACTTGAAAAGGAAGTTATGGATGCCGGCGCGAGCTACTTTATGGTGAAACCGTTCGCACCCGAGATAATGGTAAATAAGATAAACGCTCTGAAAAACTACAGAAAAGCTGCATCTCCGGAAACTGTCAGAGATATAGCAAACATTGAGTACATAGTGACAGATATGATACACCGGATAGGAATACCGGCACACATAAAGGGATACCACTATCTTCGGACAGCCATAATCCTTTCCATCAACGACGACGAAATGATCAACAGCGTGACGAAGCTGTTGTATCCGACCGTTGCACAGAAATACAGCACCACATCTTCAAGAGTCGAGCGTGCTATAAGGCACGCAATCGAGATAGCATGGGACAGAGGCGATGTCGATGTGCTGAACGGTCTGTTCGGATATACGATACATACCGCAAGAGGAAAGCCCACAAACTCCGAATTCATAGCCCTCATAGCCGACAAACTCCGGCTGCAGTATTTTCCGAATCTCCCGATATGAACTGAAACAACTCAAACAATGCCGGTTAAACGCCGGCATTGTTTTTATCTGAATATTTGCTGCTGAACGCCGATATGTATTTTGGAAAGTATCTCATCGGCAGTCATAGGCGCTTCTATATATCCGCCCTGCATAAGATCCGCACCTGCATGTTTCGCGGCATCCATCTGGCTTCTGTACTCTATGTTCTTTACGCCCGTCCTGATGTTCATGCTTGATGCAAGTGAAAATGTAGTACTCAACAGCACATCGTCGAACTCGCCGCCGGAATTAGTCACAAAGCTTGAGCTGACTTTTATCATATCTACATAGGAGTTTTTGAGGATATGAAGCGGAAGGTATTCATTGCCGAAGCTGTCTATGCAGATCAGCATACCGAGCCTTTTGAATTTACCGAGAGTCGATGCGGTATCATTATAAGACAGAACATGAGCGGCTTCCGGGACTTCTGCAATTATCTCATTTCCGGTAAGTCCGCAGCGTTCAAATTCCTCATGGAAACACTCCGGCAAAGCGCCGGTCTGCATCTCATGAGTGGTAAGATTTACACTTACACGGATATCTTTCCCGGTAGCGTCACGTATCTGCCTGCAAAAGCGGCAGGCTCTCGGAAGCACCCAAAGGTCAATGGAAGCATCAAGTCCGACCTTCTCCATCATACGCATAAATACTTTCGGTGAAATGCTTCCCATTTTTTCGCTCTTCCAGCGAAGAAGAGTCTCATAATGATCTACCTCACCGTTATCGGCATACACGGATTGGAAAGTAACTTCAAAATTGCGCATATTGTCCGCGATGCACCGTCTGAGTTCGCTCTCAAGATTGAATGCTTCACCTTTTGCGTCAAGGAATTCCCGGTTATAAAACGCAAAAGTGTTCTTTCCATACTCATTTGCCCTGTAAAGAGAAAGCGTAGCAGCACGGTACAGATCCTCACCGGAATCGGTAGCGCTGTTATATACCGCTATACCGATAGCGGTTTCAGCATACTGTTTAAGTCCGTCTATTATAAAAGGTTCTTTGATGCGCTTGATTATTTCCTTGGTCTTTGCCTGTGCTTCTTCGGCGGTGCAGTTCTGCGCAATTATCATCATAATGCTTCCGGAATACCGATATACTCCGTCTCCGCCAATTTCCGGCTGTGACAGGAATTCAGCAATTGATCTGAGAACTTTATCGGTATAGCTCTGTCCGAACACCTCGTTCAGGAAACGTGTATTGAGTATTTGTATAGCCATAGCTGCGCCGAAACCATTATTCTTTATGATCTCCGACACATCAACATCAAGCCTCGCTCTGTTCTTGATACCGAGTATTGAGTCAAAGAAAGCAAGATCGTAGAGTTGTGCGTTCTTCTGCTCGATCTGTTTTTCCGATTCACAGCGGAATATTACCGATGACAGAACCTGCGATACGCTTCTTATCATCTTCCGCTCGTTATATGTCCATTTATGAGAATCTTTGAGGAGATACATTATAATTCCGTTTGCGCCGCTTGTATCATTCAGAACGGTTATCGCAAAAACGGATACGCCTATTCCTCTTAATCGCCTCTCATTATCGTTGGAGAAAAAATTATCTATATCACCAAGCTCTTCTCTGATGCGATCATAATATTTCTCAAGCTCATTATAATGAGAAGAAAGCTCGCTGCCGCCCCGTTCGTAACTGCAGAATTCATTCCTTTTACCGTCGGTTCCTTCACCGAAGGCGACGATGCCGTCTAAATGCAGATATTCGCCCGCCATGTCAAGGACTTTTACGAGTGCGTCTCTTGCACTCGATTCCTGCATGATAACTGACTGCATACTATTTACAAGCATCTGCTGCTCAACATTTGCCCCAAGCTGTTTATTGACCGCGTTTGAATTCTCCGCTTCATTATAAAGAGCGACTATGGAATGTGCTATACTTGAAAGACATTCTGCAAGTCCTTTGAGATACGGCTCTGCTTTTTTCAGCGCATCTTCACTTTCCGAGCCGAGATACCAGTAAGCACCGGTATGAAAGCTGAACCTTACAGGTTCTTTCACGGAATATGTGTGATCTGTCTTTTCAATAAAAGACGGAGATGATATCACATTTCCGTTTTCACTGAGTATGGCGGAAAAAAGTCTTTCATCCGATAAAAACGGGCTTTGTATCCTCCGAAGATAATCTTTACCGCATATCTCGAGTAATGAAGCAGAATTGTTATTTAACGGGGATATTTTATTTCCCTGCCGTTTTTCAAATTCGTTAATTACACTGTCATTCGGAATAGAATCTATATATTCATATACGTCGAGCAGTATGCCGTCGAAGTAACGGCGGTCCGTCTTTCTGCACGCCATATATGCCCAGTGGAGCTCGCCGTCGTGCTCTATTCTGAAATGCGTGTGCATCCGGTCTTTGCTGCCATGAGCAAATTCGTTTATCGCATCCATGAGCGGCGGGAAATCGTCGATATATACGAAATCCGAAAACGCGAGAGTTTTACCGCAAACTTCACCGTCATATTCTCCGGCAACGGTGAGTGTAACGCTTCCGGCAGTCCGGACAATGATATCTATACAGTTAAATTTTTTCAGCAGTGAAAACAGATCGAACATAATGTCACCTTCTGCCTATATTTATATATAAATAGTTCTTTTCAAGCAGGCATTAACTACCAATTTACTATCATATATAAATATAACACAATTTTTCAACAAAATCAATAGCTTTTTGTAAATTATTACATTAATATTTAATTTTTTATTTTTTCGATAAAATTTTTTGAAAAAACAGTTGACAATCACCAAAAAATATGATATTATTTCTGCAATGACTGTGACGAAGATCGTCGGTATGAATGTTTTCAGAAAGCCGTCGGGTGATGCGAGACGGCAGCGGACATACATTGACAGCTCACTTCTGAGTCGGAAATGTGAAAGCAATGCAAGTAATGTTTCCCGTCCTGCCGCGTTAAGGCATAAGGCTTGATAGAGCCTGAGGGGCGTATATAATGCGCAATTTGAGTGGTACCGCGGGTATTGTATATTCCCGTCTCAAAGAAATTCTTTGGGACGGTTTTTATTTTTTCAAAACCGTCCGTCAACAAATTTTTCAGGAGGAAAAAGAAATGAAATTCAGCTTCTCAACTCTCGCTTGCCATGATTTTGAATGGTCTGACATTTATTCAATGGCAAAAGACCTCGGATTTGACGGAATTGAGATCCGCGGTCTCGGAAACGATATCTTCTCCGTGAAGGCGAAACCTTTCACAGAAAAACAGCTCCCCACTACCATAGCTAAACTACAGAGTCTCGGGATCGAAATATCCTGCTTCTCATCGGGTGCTTGTCTGCGTTTCAAGGAAAAATCAGCCGAGAACAAATCGGAGATAATCGAATACATCAAACTCGCAAGCAAGATGGGTACCTCTTTTGTTCGTATTCTTGCGGATGACGGACTGGCTCCCTCCGGTCTTGTTGACGATGATTTCATTATATCGGAACTCAAAGAACTCGCTGTAACAGCCGAAGAATACAACGTTACCCTTCTTGTTGAAACAAACGGCGATTACTGTGACACAAAGCGTCTGTGCAATGTGCTTGAAAGTGTCGGAAGCCGCAAAGTAGGAGCACTCTGGGATATGCATCACCCCTACAGATTCGCAGGAGAGCAGCCTGAAACCACTGTCGCGAATCTCGGCGAGCATATCAAATACACACATATCAAGGACAGCATCATGCCGGACGGCAAACTGACATATAAACTCATGGGCGAGGGCGATATGCCGATAGAGAAAATGATGGCAGCGCTCAAAAGCATAAACTACGGCGGATATGTTACCCTCGAATGGGTAAAGCGCTGGTCAAACGAGCTGTGCGACGCCGGTGTGGTCATTCCCCACTTCATGAACTATATGACACCCTACAGACATCATCACAAGCATCCTTTGCAGGACAACAACCGCGGCGACGGCAAGTACATCTGGCCTAAGGAAAGACTGATAGATTATACATTCCCGGATGTACTTGACAGAGTATGTGAGGAATTCCCCAATCAGTACGCTTTCAGATACACAGAGCTTGACTACACAAGAACTTATCCCGAATTCAGGGACGATGTTGACAACTTTGCCCGCGCTCTTGTCGCTATGGGAGTTAAAAAGGGTGATCATGTTGCGATCTGGGCAACAAACGTTCCCTCGTGGTATATAACGTTCTGGGCTACTACAAAGATCGGCGCAGTTCTTGTCACTGTTAATACTGCATATAAAATACATGAGACAGAATATCTGCTGAAACAGTCCGATACTCACACCCTCGTTATGATAGAAAACCACAAGGACTGCGATTATAAGTCGATCATCCGTGAGATCTGCCCGGAGCTTGACACCTGCGAAAAGGGCAAGCTCAACTCAAAGCGTCTTCCCGTCCTGAAAAATATTATCACAGACGGATTTGAAATGCCCGGCGCATACAGTTGGGAAGAAGCCAATGCCAAGGCTGCCGAGGTTCCTTACAGCGAAGTCGAGAAGCTCCGCCGCAAGATAGACAAGAACGATGTTGCGAATATGCAGTACACTTCCGGTACAACAGGCTTCCCGAAGGGCGTTATGCTCACACATTACAATGTTGTAAACAACGGCAAGGCTATCGGCGACTGTATGGATCTGTCAACAGCGGACAGAATGATGATACAGGTACCGATGTTCCATTGCTTCGGCATGGTACTTGCAATGACTGCTTCGGTAACACACGGCGTTACAATGTCACCTATCCCGGCTTTCTCGCCGAGAAAGGGTCTCAACTGCATCAACAAGGAAAAGATAACCTGCTTCCACGGCGTTCCGACAATGTTCATAGCAATGCTCGGACACGAGAATTTCCCGACGACGGACTTCTCGTATATGAGAACGGGCATCATGGCGGGCTCGCCCTGCCCTATCAAGACTATGCAGGACGTTATAGAAAAAATGCACATGAGTGAGATCTGCATCACCTACGGTCAGACCGAAGCGTCTCCCGCAACCACCATGAGCAAGACCACGGACAGCGTCGAGCAGAGAGTCAACACAGTCGGCGGTCCTATATTCGGAGTTGAGTGCAAGATCGTCGATCCGGAAACAAATGAAGATCTCCCCGATGATGTTGACGGCGAGTTCGTTGCACGCGGTTACAACATAATGAAGGGTTATTACAAGATGCCTGAAGCTACGGCAGCTGCAATAGATTCCGAGGGCTGGCTCCACACCGGAGACCTTGCAAGACGCCGCTCATCCGACGGTTATTACAAGATCACCGGACGTATCAAGGATATGATAATCCGCGGCGGTGAGAATATCTATCCTAAAGAGATCGAAGACTTCCTTTACACACACCCGAAAATCAAGGACGTTCAGGTCATAGGTGTTCCCGACAAGGATTACGGTGAAGAGATAATGGCATGTGTTATCCTTAACGATGGTGAGACTTCGGACGAGGAAGAGATCAAACAGTATGTGCGCGACCACATGGCAAAGCACAAAGTTCCTCGCTACGTTGATTTCGTGACCGAGTTCCCCATGAACGCCGCAGGAAAGATACTTAAATACAAGATGCGTGAAGCGGCAGTCGAAAAGCTCAATCTTCACAGCGCCAACAAAATAATCACAGCATAAAATAATTGCCGCAGTCTTTCGGGACTGCGGCATTGCTTATGTATCATCTTTTTTATAACCCGGTATCAACACGGCATAGTATTATTTCAGACCGTATTTCTCTCTGAGCGCGTCGGGGATCCTGAGATCCTTATGGTAGAACTCACGGTCATGCTCGCCTATCTCGCGCTGTACCACGCAGGGATTTCCGAACGCCACGACGCCGGACGGGATATCCTTCGTCACAACGCTTCCGGCACCGATAACAGTGTTGTCGCCGATATTTACCCCCGGAAGTATTACGCAGCCCGCGGCTATCCAGCAATTCTTTCCGATATGTACAGGCATATTGTACTGATAAACGTCAAGACGCAGCGTAGGCTCAAGAGGGTGAGCCGCAGTGGCAATGGTAACATGAGGACCGAACATGGTATTGTCGCCGACGTAGATATGTGTGTCATCAACGAGCGTAAGCCCGAAATTCGCATAGATGTTTTTTCCGAAATGACAGTGAGCACCGCCGAAATTCGAGTAAAACGGCGGTTCGATATAACAGCTCTCGCCTATCTCGGCAAACATAATTTTAAGAAGAGCCTCGCGTTTGGCGCAGTCACCCGGACGGGTCGCGTTATAGTCGTACAGCCGTTCGAGGCACATTGTCTGATACTCGGTAATTTCCTTGTCGCCCGGCAGATAAAGCTCACCGGTATGCATATTCTCTTTTTCGCTCATGATCGTTCCCCCACTCTGATATTGAATTTTTCCGGCAACGGATATCACGTTTCTGTACCTCGGTCAAAAACGATGTACGCTCTTACCTTATTTTATTGTATATCATTTTTCGGGAAATGTCAAGTAAAAATGTGAAATTTATTGAACAATAGACTGTTTTCGGTATAAATTTTTATTCAAAGTATACTATTAACTGAGCCGCGTCAGCGTCGTTTCGGTATCTGTCGAACGTTTTAGATAATAATTCCGGACAGCGAGGCAGAAAAATAACCCGCCTTGGATAACCCGAGACGGGATTCGCCGCGGGCCGTCGCCCGCTGTCTCTGTCGAACGTTTTAGCTAATTACTCCGGACAGCGAGG
>CACZGM010000067.1 GCA_902780695.1 uncultured Ruminococcus sp.
TTTCCTTGACTTGCGCCAGCAAGCCTGCGTCAAATTTAGCCAATCTGACGAAAAATCTGACTGCGCAATCTGCGCACGCTCTTTGTGCGGTATAGCCTTTATATATATCACTGTTTACAGGAGAAAATCAATGGAACTCTGGAATATGATATCACCACTGACCCGGGTGATAGCCGAATTGATAAGCATCATGGGAATGTGGAACATTTTCATCAAATTCGGAAAAAAGGGATATACCGCGTTAATTCCGTTTTACAGGGTATATGTTCTCGGTGATGTAGCCGGAAAGCACCAGGACGGTTTCTTTATGATGATCTTTTCTGGTCTGTCGAAGATGTCAATAGTTGTGTCTTTGTTTATTACTGATGATGATATTAATAATTCTGCCGGGATCATATTGCTGTTCCTTTTCTGTGTTATATGCGAAATACCGTACTTTATATTCTCTGTGCGTGTATTTATGGGAATGTGTGATGCTTTCGGAAAAAGAAAGCTGCTGGGGCTTTTATGGTCTGTAACATATATCGAATGGATATTCTATCTTGCGTTCGGCTTCAGCAAAAAGCTCATGCCGCTTGAGCAGTACATTCGTCATGATGAAGAGACCGTTGAGGCAGGAGGCATTGACGTTGCGGCAAACGGCAGAGACCTTTCCGTAAATATCCGCAAGCGCACGGTAAATAATTTCTTCAAGGAATTCACATTGCTTCGTGACCTGCATCTTACGATACCGACAGGACACATGGTCCTGCTGCTCGGCGGCTCCGGCGCGGGAAAGACCACGTTCCTCAATGCCGTTACCGGCTATGAAAAAGCCGATGCGACGATAAATCTCGGCAAGTGGAACGTTTACCGCGATTATAACAAGATGAAATATGATATCGGATTTGTTCCGCAGCAGGATCTTATGCGTGGAAACGATACGGTTTACCGTACTGTCGCGGACGCTGCTTCTCTTCGCCTTAACGTGGAAATGAGCATGGAGGAAAAGAAGAAGCGTATTAATGAAGTGCTTGATATATTCGGCCTTTCGCCGCTTAAGGACAGCCTTGTTTCAAAGCTCTCCGGCGGTCAGCGCAAGAGACTTTCGATTGCGCTGGAATACATCTCATACCCGACGCTGTTCATACTTGACGAGCCGGATTCCGGACTTGACGGAGTCGTTGCCCGTAATCTTTTCCTGAAACTGCGTGAAATAGCCGATACCGGAAAGATAGTGATCGTCATTACACATACTCCAGACAGAGTCATTGACCTGTTTGATGACCTTATAGTTCTTGCCAAGGACAACGCGAGAACGGGAAGACTTGCGTATTACGGTCCGGTAGAGGACGCGTACAGCTTTTTCGGAAAGGACAGGATAGAGGATATCCTGCTTTCGATAAATCAGAAGGAAGAGGGCGGAGAAGGCAGAGCCGAGGAATTTGTCGGAAAATACAATGCGCTGATCCGTACATCGGCGGGAGGTGAGGCATAATGGAAAAACAGCATTCCGGACATATAGAACAGACCCTTATCTACACGGGAAAGCTGTTCAGAATGTTCATTTTCCAGGGTGACTGGAAGGTGCTGCCGATGGCAGCAATAATCGCCGGACTTGTCACTTATGTCATAGGCAGCACGCTGTTCGTGACCATGAGAGGGACTCTTGTCGGTACCTTCGCACTTTCCTGTATCTGTATCTGGAACGGCTGCTTCAACTCCATACAGTCCGTCTGCCGCGAGAGACCTATCGTAAAGCGCGAACACCGTGCGGGACTGCATATGTCATCGTACATATTCGCACACATGATATATCAGGCTTTTGTCTGCCTGTGCCAGACTTTGATAGTTATTGCGCTGCTCCTGTCGTTCAGGGTACATCTTCCTGCCGCAAGCCACGTTACCGGAAATGTTGTCTTTGATCTCGGTATAACAATGTTCCTTACCGCCTATGCTGCCGATATGCTGGCTCTGTTCGTGTCGTCGATTGTGCGCAACACCACGGTGGCAATGACAATAATGCCGTTCATAATGATATTTCAGCTTGTCTTTTCGGGCGGATTTTTCTCGCTCACCGGTGCCGCCCTTAAGGTTACGGATTTCGCGGTATCGAAGTGGGGTCTGAATGCTATGTGCGCGGTCGGAGAATACAATACACTTCCTAATGATATAGTTATAACCGCGATAAATAATATGGATACCAGCAAGATAAAAATAAACAGTGATATGGCGGAAAAGCTCGAAATAGATGCCGATGATCTGAGCGAATCCGTATCCGATACGCTGGGAGAGCTCACTGGCTATCTGAAGGAGCCTGAAAAGAAAGAAGCTCTTGCGAAGAAATTCGGAGAAATGAGCCATGTTGAGAACTATGAATCGGAACCGGACAATATCATATCCTGCTGGCTGATAATCGTTTTCTGGACAATTATCTATGCGGCAGCGGCGGTAATTGCTCTTGAGTTCATAGACAAGGATAAACGGTGACGGAATTTGTCACGGTTCTGAAAAAATATTAAAAAAAGTATTGCCGTAAATCACAAAATGTGGTATAATATAATGTAGGTAAGCCCAAAACCGAAAGGACGATCCAATGAAATCGGACATCTTTAAATTTGAAAGAGCCGTAACAGATATCGAAAGCATTTCCGACCTCGTTTCCAAAATTGCCGTATATAACGGTCTTGACGACAAGCAGGAGCTAAGGCTCAACCTCTTGTGTGAGGAGCTTCTCGAAATGCTGCCGAATCTTCTTGTGTACGGTCACGGAGAGTTCTGGATAGAGAACGAGGACAGCTTATACGAGCTGCACGCGGTAGTTGAAGCCGACGAACTCCTTTCCGGCGAAAGCATGGATGCCATTCTTGCGGTGTCAAAGTCCGGCAGAAATGCAGCAGCGGTCGGTATAATGGGAAGAATAAGGATAGCCGCGGAAATGATGCTCGCACGGTATGCGCAGTCCGTCGGCACATCGGGTGCTCCGTCTGCCGATAACCGCGATGATCTGCTGGAGAAGGGTCAGTTTGCCGACCCGATCGGCTATACCAATGAATGGTCACTTGAAAAATACAGAGCACAGGTAACAAAGGAAAGTGACGACTGGGACGAGCTTGAGAAATCTATCATTGCAAATATGGCTGACGATGTAACGGTCGGTATAATGGGCGGCAGAGTAGAGATCACAGTAAAAAAACGGCTCTGATGCTTTGTACATATAACTCCCGAAAGGAAAACAGATGATGCGGACACTTGAGATCGATGCCATAACGGAAAATCTTGACGAAGTTATCGGTTTTATCGACGGCGTTCTCGAAGAGAACGACTGCCCGATGAAAATACAGCTTCAGATAGAGCTTACCGTTGAGGAAGTATTTATCAATATAGCGAGTTATGCCTATGCTCCGCAGATCGGAACCGCGAAGATAAGCGTTGACGTGGACGGAGATAAGGCAGACGTGACAATGGTATTTGAGGACAGCGGGGTGCCGTATGACCCTCTTGCCAAAGAAGATCCCGATATTACGCTTCCGGCTTCCGAGCGCGGGATAGGCGGGCTTGGCATTTTCCTTGTCAAAAAGAACATGAACGATGTAAAATATGAGTATAAGGACGGGAAGAATGTTCTTACGCTCACTAAATCTCTTAATGAATAAATCTTACTGAAAATATCATATCCGGAGGAGAAAAATCATGGGTAAACTTACTGTAACATCGAATCGTGAAAACGATACACTGACCGTAACGCCGGTAGGAAGAATAGATACCGGCAACTATACCGAGTTTGAGCGTCATGTCAAGGCCGATCTCAATGGTGTAAAGAACATAATTCTCGAATTCGAGCATCTCGATTACATTTCATCGTCAGGACTCCGCGTACTTATAAGCCTGCACAAGATGTTGCTTGCCGAGGACGGAAAGCTCATTATCAGAAAGCCTACCAATATGGTGCGTGAGGTATTCGATGTTACCGGTTTCACGGAAATGATCAATATTGAAAACTGAAAACCTTATGCAGTATTTTATTCAATTGAAATGCTGTCTGTACAGGACAAAAAAAGCAGTACCTTTCCCGAAAAGTGGGGAAGGGTACTGTTTTTTTTGATTCACTGTCAATTATTGTCGTCGGTGCTTCCTGTGGTATCGACATAAACAACCTTTTTAGACTCTCTGAGTTCTTCCATGATCTTTTTGCGCTTTTCGGCAGCGTAGCGTATGCCGTATATTATCCACAGTACGCCGATGATACCGCCGTAGAAGACAAGGTTCAGAACTCCGAGTACAAGGCATATCGCCGGAAGCGACATTGCAGCAAACAATCCGAGCACTGTTGTCACTCCGGTTGGGTCTGTTCCCGATAGTGCTATGTTGTCTGTTATGCTTATGATCGAGCTGAACGTTCCCGAGATACACATAACGGCGAGCGCGATGCTTATGGGCGTTATCGCGAGTCTGTATTTCTTAACACCCTTGAATTCTGTCTTTATCATCAGAAAGACTGTGACGATAATACCGCCGAAAAAAGCCGCGGCGTAGATTATACTGCATAATGTACTCATTTTATATGCCGTCAGATTTCGGCTTTCCAGAGACCGTGGAGATTGCAGTATTCATAGACCGCAACAGCCTTATCGCCGTCTGTAAGCGCAAATTCGGCATACGGCTTGTCGGCAGCGGTAAGTGTCTTGCGCTGCATACCCTGTGTTGTTTCAAGGCATATCCACTGAATGAGATGAGCGTCGGTCATGGGATGCTCAACGGAGCCGACCGCTGCTTTTATGATATTTCCCTCAACAGTGACAACCGGAACGTGCTTTTCTTTTGCGGCATCAACGGTGTTTGCAACGATCTCTTCCATTGCTTCACCGCAGCACTTAACGGGACAGGTCTTCTTTTCGACTGCGGCAACGATCTGACCGCAGGCTTTGCATTTGTAGAATTTCGGTGTCATGATTTGTACCTCCTGAAAATAATTAAGAATTAAGTTGTCCGCTTCCGACGGACGTTTTTAAAATTCAGTATTATTAATATCGACCGTTCACCTTATGAGAGCGGTTCAAAGTCAGCTGCTCCGTGACCGCAGAGCGGACATTCGTAATCGGGCGGGAGTACCTCACCCTCGTAAATGAAGCCGCAGACTGTGCATATAAAGCCTTTCTTCTTGGTGGGCGCCGGCTTTGGCTTGATGTGTTTCTGATAGATGTCGTATGTTACCGAGTCGCCCTCACCGACAATGCGTGCTTCGGTGACCTCCGCGGTAAAGAGCGTGTGAGTGCCGTAGTCTTTCGAGTCGATGATCTTTCCGGAGATGAAAGCGTTCACGTTCTCGGTGAGATATACAAGACCGTTCTCGCTGCGCGCAAACTCTATCGGTGCGTCGGCGATCTTTTCCTTGTCACGTCCGCTCACAAATCCGAAATCCTTGTATGTCTGGAACGGAGCCTTGTCTGTGAGCACCGATATGTTGAATTTGCCGGTAGCGAGCATCATATCATGGGTGAGGTTTTTCTTGTTTACGGCGACTGTTATGCGGCGGGGATTGTCCGTGAGAAGCTGCGCGGTATTGATGATGCAGCCGTTGTCGCGTCCGTTCTCGTTAGCTGTGAGAACATACAGACCGTAGCTTATTTTGAAAAGAGCGGAATTATCGACATCATTGTCGCTGTGCTGTACAGCGGGTCTGATGAAGTCCGCTGCAATGCGTTCTGTCATCGCATCGAGCTTCGGTTCATCATCGGGCTTCATGGCCGACTTGATCGTCAGCTGTTCGTCAAGTATCGTGATATTCTTACACGGTTCAAGTATTGCGCGGATTAGCTTTCCGGCAGCGGGAGCCCAGGACCCGTTCTCGATTATGCCAACAGTCCTGTTACTGAAGTTATGGGCAGCGAGATCGTGCAGAAGCTCCTCCATTTTGATAAAAATGCCATTGTTGTATGTTGTTGTCGCGAAGATGATATGGCTGAATCTGAACGCTTCCGCAACTATGTATGATGTGTGCGTCATAGAAGCATCGTACATCTTAACGGTAATGCCCTTGTCACGCAGCTTCGCGGCAGCAAGCTCCGCGGCAGTCTGTGTCCCGCCATAAACGGAGGTGTATGCTATAAGAACGCCCTTTTCCTCCGGTTCATACCTGCTCCAGAGATCGTATTTCGCTATTATGGAATCTATTTCTCTGCGCCATACAAATCCGTGCAGCGGGCAGATCATTGCGATATCGAGCCCGGCAGCCTTTTTGAGCACCGCCTGCACCTGTGAGCCGTACTTTCCGACGATGTTGCAGTAGTAACGGCGTGCTTCGGAGAGATGGTCATGCATGAAATCAACTTCATCTGCGAACACTGCACCGTCAAGAGCGCCGAATGTACCGAACGCGTCAGCTGTGAACAGCACCTTGTCCGTGCTGTCGTAGGTCATTATAACTTCCGGCCAGTGTACCATAGGTGCGGCAACGAAGCTGAATGTATGCTTTCCGGTGGTGAGGGTGTCGCCCTCTTTTACTGTCTGAACACGTTCCGCAGCGGGCGCATCAAAGAACTGTCCTATCATAGTCAGTGCCTTTGCGCTCGTTACGATCTTTGCTTCGGGGTATGTTGTGAGCAGGCGGCTGAGCGTTGCGGAATGGTCGGGTTCCATGTGCTGTACGACAACATAGTCGAGAGACCTGCCGTTCAGCTCGTGAGCGAGGTTTTCAAAGAAAAGCTCTGCGATAGAGTTATCTACCGTATCAAAGAGAACGGTCTTTTCGTCCTTTACAAGGTAGGAGTTGTAGGAAACTCCCGACGGTACGGGATAAACCGCTTCAAATAGGGAGAGCTTGCGGTCACTGCCGCCGATGAAGATGATGTCGTCGGTGATCTTTCTTGTGCAGTACATTATTTCGCTCCTTTCATGCGAGACTTGGAAAAATATTCAGGATTGGAGGTTTCACTTTTAAGTGAGCCGGAGACGGATCATTTGGTGCCGAATATGCGGTCTCCGCCGTCGCCGATGCCGGGAACGATGTATTTATCGTCGTTAAGATGATCGTCGAGAGCCCCGCAGAAGATGTCGATATCCGGATGCTTTGAATGAACGTACTCAACGCCCTCGGGGCAGGTAACTACCGAAAGAACCTTGACTGTCTTTGCACCGGCTTCCTTTACAACGTCGATCGCTTTCGCCGCAGTCTTGCCGGAGCCTATCATAAGGTCGAGAATGATGACCTCACGCTCCTCGATATCAAACGGGAGCTTGTTGTAGTACACCTGCAGACCGTCCGGCTCGGAGTCTGAGCGGCAGATTCCGATATGTCCGACTTTAGCTGCGGGAACGAGCGCCGTAGCACCGTCCACCATGCCGAGACCGGCACGAAGCACGGGAACGAACGCGACTTTTCTTCCGGAGATCACATTCGATGTGGCGATAGCGATAGGTGTCTGTACCTTGATAGCTTTCAAAGGAAGATCACGCGTTGCCTCATAGGTGATGAACATGGTGACTTCCTCAACAAGCTCGCGGAACTCCTTTGAGCCTGTGTTCTTGTCGCGCAGCAGTGTGATCTTGTGCTGTAACAGCGGGTGATCGAGAATGTGAAGCTTTTCGTTATTGTACATTGTTCTTGCCCTCCAGTGCAGATATTTTGTCGATGCGGGTCTTATGACGTCCGCCCATGAATTCGGTGTGCAGGAACACGTCAAGCGACTCGATCACCGAGCCTGTTCCCATAGTACGCCCGCCGAAGCAGATAACATTCGCGTCGTTGTGCAGACGTGTGTATTTGGCGGAGTAATAGTCATATCCGATAGCCGCGCGTATGCCGTGGATCTTGTTGGCGGCAATTGAGATGCCTATTCCCGTTCCGCATATAAGCACACCCTTGCTGTCAGGCGTGTCAAGCACTTTAGCGCAGACTTTTTCGGCAATATCGGGATAATCGACCGGTTCACCGCCGCAGCCGAGATCCTCGTATTCAAAGCCGTTTTCTTTCAGATATCCGATCAGCGCGAGCTTCATATCATACCCGCCATGATCGCAACCAATAAATATCATTGTTATCACTCCGTTCTGTTACTGAAAACTTTGCATTTAATTGATCCTGTAACGAAAATACACTCCGAAGAATGTATCTGTTTGTGGATCATAATTTTCTGAATAGTCTGTCAGACCTGTGCGGAACCCTGTTTGTTTTCCCGCTCGCGTTCCGCCTGCGAGAGCCGAAGGTAAGACGGCATAAGCGCGGCAGGGGAGATGTCCTCACAGAACTGCGCGGCAAAGCAGACACCGGTACCGTTCTGATACCGCTGGAGACCGGAAGCAACGGTTATGTTTGCGCTGTCTCCGAAATTGCGGCAGCACAGCTCCGCACCGTCCCCGACAAGTATTATCTTTCTGTCGGCATATTTGCTGTCAAGTTCCGCTTTCAGCTCGTCCGTGCTTATTGCGCGGTCTTCCGTCAGACGTGTGATTTTTCCGTCTTTCACCTCGAACAGCGCGTTATACACCTGACTGCGCCTTGCGTCCATTGCGGCACAGACAATGCCTTCCCACGACAGCATATTGAATGCCATTGCGTGAAGTGTCGATACCGCTCTGCACGGCTTCCCGAGTGCGTATGCCATGCCCTTGACCGCGGATATCCCTATGCGCAGTCCCGTAAATGAACCGGGACCTGCCGATACGGCGAAAGCATCAATGTCGGCAAGCGTCAGACCTGCGTTTTTAAGTATCGCCTCCGTAAGCGGCATAAGTGTCTGCGAATGTGTTATCCTGTTGTTTATGAAACCTTCCGCTATCACCGTGAAACCGTCGCAGACTGCGGCGCTCACGCTTACTGCGGAGCTGTCTATGCCGAGGATAAGCATTTCAGCCGTCCCTCTTTTCTATCGTTATCTTTCTGGAGTTTTCGCCTGTCTTTTTTATATCCACGAACCACACACTTTCAAGTTCGACGGCAAGATCCGGTATGTTCTCGCTCCATTCGACACAGATCACACCGCCGCGCCGCAGGTAGTCGAAAAAACCGACCGCGTAAAGGTCATCTATGTCGGTAAGACGGAACAGATCAAAGTGAAAGACCGGCGGGGTGCAGTTGTATTCGTTGACTATCGCGAAAGTCGGGCTTGTGACATGGTCGGTGTATCCGAAGTGCTTCGCGATGCCTTTTGTGAAGTGCGTCTTTCCCGCACCCATTTCTCCGGTATAAAGGATCGAATCCCCGGGTCTCAGAAGTTCCGCGAAGCATTCCGCCGCGGCTATCGTCTCTTCCGGTGAGTTTGTGTTATATACGATCCCGCTCATCAGAACAGACCGGAAATGTTTCCGTTATTGTCGATATCAATGCCGTAAGCCGCAGGCTTTTTAGGCAGTCCCGGCATAGTCATTATATCTCCGGTGTAAACTACCACAAATCCGGCACCGGACGAGAGCTTCATATCGCGCACGGTGATGCTGAAATTCTCCGGCTTTCCGAGCTTTGCGGGGTCATCGGACAGTGAATACTGTGTTTTGGCGACACAAATCGGCAGTTTGTCCATACCGATCTCTTCTATCTTTTTCAGAGCCTTTTCCGCCTGTGCCGTATAAATAACGCCGTCGGCGCGGTATATCTCGCGTGCAAGCGTCTCTACCTTTTCCTTGACAGTGAGGGAAGTATCATACAGGGGCTTGAAAGCATCGGCGCCTTTGTGTGCTTCGATAGTCGCGAGCACCTTTTCCGCAAGCTCCGTACCGCCCTCGCCGCCTTTGAGGAATACGTCCGAGAATGCTACTTCAACGCCCTTTTCCTTACAGTAGTCGGTAACATACGCGATCTCCGCGTCTGTGTCGGTGCCGAAATGGTTTACGGCTACAACTACCGGAACGCCGAATTTGTGCATATTCTCGATGTGTGTGCCGAGGTTTATGATGCCCTTTTTCAGAGCGTCGAGATTTTCAGCCGAAAGCTCGGTCTTGGGTACACCGCCGTTGTATTTGAGAGCGCGGATAGTTGCCACAAGAACTACACACTCGGGTTTGAGTCCGGCTGCTCTGCACTTGATATCAAAGAATTTCTCCGCACCGAGATCGGAGCCGAAGCCTGCTTCCGTGATGCAGTAATCTCCGAGCTTGAGCGCAAGTCTTGTTGCTCTTACACTGTTGCAGCCGTGAGCGATGTTTGCAAAAGGACCGCCGTGGATTATAGCGGGATTGTTTTCAAGCGTCTGAACAAGGTTCGGGTTTATCGCGTCCTTCAGCAGGGCAGCCATAGCTCCGACAGCGTTCAGGTCGCGTGCGTAAACGGGTTTTCCGTCGTAGGTGTAAGCTGCAAGGATATTTCCGAGACGCTTCTTAAGGTCGGAGAGATCGTCGGCAAGGCAGAGGATCGCCATTATCTCGCTTGCGACGGTTATGCGGAAGTGATCCTGCCTCGGAACGCCGTCAACGCGGGTGCCCATACCGATAACGCAGTTGCGCAGAGCACGGTCGTTCATGTCGAGACAGCGGTCTATCTGTATCATTCTGGGGTCTATGCCAAGCTCGTTGCCCTGCTGGATATGGTTGTCTATCACAGCGCAGAGAAGGTTGTTAGCGGCAGTAATTGCGTGCATATCGCCGGTGAAGTGCAGGTTTATGTCCTCCATGGGGACTACCTGCGAATATCCGCCGCCCGCGGCACCGCCCTTTATGCCAAACACAGGTCCGAGTGACGGTTCGCGCAGTGCAAGAACGGAGTTGATGCCGAGTCTGTGCATACCTTCGGAGAGACCTATGCTTGTTGTGGTCTTGCCCTCTCCCGCGGGTGTGGGGTTTATTGCGGTAACGAGTATGAGCTTGCCGTCCGGTCTGTCTTTAAGGCTGTCAATGCACTTCTGGCTGACTTTAGCCTTGTAGTGGCCGTAGGGTTCAAGGTCGTCTGCGGAGATGCCGAGCTTTGCGGCGATCTCGGTTATTTTCAGCATTTTAGCCTGCTGTGCTATCTCAATATCAGTAAGCATGGTCTTTTCTCCTTATAAATATATTTTTATTATATCATACCTTGACGGGTATTGCAACCAGTATTTTAAATTCTTGATCACTCAAAGGTTATCTGGTCGATGTCGAGCTTTGCCATAGTTCCGGCAACCGGGACTGCCTTGGTGACATAGCTTTCGGCATTGTCGATCATTCCTTCTTCAAACGGCTTCGCACTGCGCAGCTCGGTCTTGGTGAGACGCATAACCTGTACGCCCTGTGTATCGCGCGCAGCCTTCGGAAGAACCAGCGCGGAGTTGAAGATCAGAACCTTGCCTGCGGCGGATTGAAGTATAAAATCCCTGTCCTCCGGAAGAAGGTACATCGAAATAAGCTCCGAGCCGTCGAAATAAGCGTTTGCGAGCTTCTTGCGCTTGGTTTTTGTCTCGAATGACGAGAGCGGCACCTTTGCACATTTGCCGTTTTTGAAGAAAAGTATGATGTGACCGGAATAATCCTCGGTCGGCATCATCTTTACAATGCGTTCGTTGGGCTCCATTTCGAGCTTGGCGGGAATGTAGTCTCCCATAAGGCTCGCCTTGGTGTCTGCAAAGTCGTTGACGCAGGATTTATAGACCTGGTATTTATCCGTGAAGAACAGCAGGTCGGTCTTGCCGGACAGCTCCTGCTCAAAGATGATCTCGTCGCCCTCTTTGAGCTTCTGTTCGCCGCTCATCCGCAGAGACTGCGAAGTTATGCGCTTGAAGTAGCCTTCTGCACTCAGGAAGCAGTTCACGGTGTAGTCCGGGATAGTCTCCACGGTCTCCTCGCCGTCGTCCTCAAACGCTTCCGCAAACAGTGTGCGGCGCGGCTGTCCGTATTTTTCTGATATCTCGGTAAGCTCGTCTATGATATATTTCTTTATCTTTCGCGGACTTTCAAGTGTCTCCTCCATATCGGCTATCTCGTTTTTGAGATCGTCGATCTCCTCGGTGCGCTTGAGGATATACTCGCGGTTGATATGGCGGAGCTTTATTTCCGCAACGTAATCGGCCTGTATTTCGTCGATGCCGAATCCGATCATAAGGTTTGGCACTACCTCGGCTTCTTCATTGGTCTCACGGATTATTTTGATTGCCTTGTCGATATCGAGCAGTATCTTTTTCAGACCGAGCAGCAGGTGCAGCTTTTCCTTTTTCCTGCCAAGCTCAAAGTAGATCATGCGTCTTACACATTCGATGCGGAACGCTATCCACTCGTTGAGTATCTCATATACTCCCATAACGCGGGGATTGCCGGCTATCAGAATGTTGAAGTTGCAGGAAAAAGCGTCCTGAAGCGGGGTAAGGCGGAACAGCTTGCGCATCAGCTCGTCCGGATCCTTGCCCTTTTTGAGGTCGAGGGTGAGCTTCAGTCCGGAAAGGTCTGTTTCGTCGCGGATATCTGATATTTCGTTTATCTTTCCGAGTTTTACAAGTTCAAGAACTTTATCCATTATCGCTTCGACAGTGGCGGTAGGCGGTATCTCGGTGATCTCAATGCAGCGGGCTTCCTTGTCGAAGGTGTATTTGCCGCGCACAACGACCGAGCCGCGCCCTGTTTTGTATATCTTCTGCATCTCGTCCTCGTCATAGACGATGAATCCGCCGCCGGGAAAGTCCGGACCGCGGAGAGTTGCGGAAACGTCGTGGTCGGGGTCACGCATCAGCGCGATCGTTGTTTCGCAGATCTCGCGCAGGTTGAAGGAACAGATATTGCTCGCCATTGAGACGGCGATACCGATATTGTTGTTTACCAGTACCGACGGGAAGCGGACAGGGAAGAGCACCGGCTCTGTCAGCGTATTGTCATAGTTCGGAACGAAATCAACGGTGTCCTTGTCGATGTCCCCGAAAAGCTCGGTGCATATGCTGTCGAGCTTAGCCTCGGTGTAACGTGATGCCGCATATGACATATCGCGTGAGTACGCCTTGCCGAAGTTGCCCTTGCTGTCGATATACGGGTGGAGCAGGGCTCCGTTTCCGCGCGCAAGACGCACCATTGTTGCGTATATTGCCTGATCGCCGTGCGGATTGAGCTTCATTGTCTGTCCGACGATATTCGCGGACTTTGTGCGGTCGCCTTTCAGCAGACCCATGGTGTACATGGTGTACAGCAGTTTGCGGTGCGAGGGCTTGAAGCCGTCGATCTCCGGGAGTGCGCGCGAAACGATGACGCTCATAGCGTAGGGCATATAGTTTTCTTCAAGGGTATCGACGATGTTCTTCTGTTCTACTATGCCCGCGCCTTCGATATAAGCGTCGAGCTTCTTTTTCGGTTTGGGTGTTTCTCTTTTCTTTTTCATATTTTATTGATCGGAACCTTTCGGTGTGATGTTGCTTTGTGTTGAATCGGATCTGCGGGCAGGGCAGATCAGCTCAGGTCGAGGTCGTCGAGGTACTTGCTTCCGTACTCCGCGATATAGTCCTTGCGCCCCTGCAGATTGTCGCCGAGCAGAAGATCGAACATCTCCTGCGTGCGTTCAATGTCGGTAGGAAGCACCTTTATAAGGCGGCGGGTGTCGGGGTTCATAGTCGTAAGCGACATCATCTCCGGCTCGTTCTCGCCGAGACCTTTAGAGCGCTGTATCGTGTACTTTTTGTCTCCGATATCGGCAAGTATACGCGCTTTTTCGGCTTCCGTGTACGCGAAATATGTCTTTTCCTTTGTGTTTATCTCATAAAGCGGAGATTCCGCGATATAAACATATCCCTCGCGGATAAGAGTGGGCGTTAGGCGGTACAGCATCGTGAGCACAAGCGTGCGTATCTGGAAGCCGTCCACATCCGCATCGGTGCAGATAACCACCTTGCTCCAGCGCAGGTTGTCAAGGCTGAAGCCGGAGATGTTCTTTGCCGCTTTTGAGCTGACCTCGACTCCGCAGCCGAGAACGCGTATGAGATCGGTTATTATCTCGGATTTGAAGATCTTGTCATATCCCGCTTTCAGACAGTTGAGTATCTTGCCGCGGATAGGCATTACAGCCTGGTATTCGGAATCACGTGCAAGTTTTACCGAGCCGAGCGCGGAATCGCCCTCCACGATGTAGATCTCGCGCTTTGAAACGTCCTTGCTCCGGCAGTCAACGAATTTCTCGACGCGGTTTGAAAGGTCGAGGGTGCCGGTAAGCTTCACTTTCGTGCCTGCGCGTATCTTGTCCGCGTTTTCACGGGCGCGCTTGTTGATGATGATCTGTTCGCATATCCTGAGCGCTTCGTCGGGATTTTCGAGAAAATATACTTCGATGCAGTGCTTCAGCCAGTCGCGCATTGCTTCATAGATGAACTTGTTCGTTATGGATTTCTTTGTCTGGTTCTCGTAGCTTGTCTGTGTGGAGAAGTTGGACGATATGAACACGAGACATTCCTCTATATCCGAGAACTTTATTGAGCTTTCGCCCTTGTTGTACTTGTTCGTGGACTTAAGGTAACTGTCTATCTGTGAAGTGAGCGCCTGCTGCATCGCCTTGTCCGGACTTCCGCCGTGTTCGAGCCACGATGAGTTGTGGTAATGCTCTATCAGCTTGACCTTGTTTGAGAACGCGACCGCGCAGTGCAGCTTCACCTTGTATTCGTCCTTGTCCTCGCGGTCTTTGCCGACGCGCTGTGCGGTCCAGTCCTGCGGAGTGCCTATCGCGGTATCGCCGACGATCTCTTTCAGATAGTCGGTAATGCCGTTCTCGTAGCAGTAATCCTGCTCCTCAAACGTTCCGTCCTCCTGTTCGGAGCGGTATATGAACACAAGCCCGTCGTTTACTATCGACTGTCTGCGCAGTACGTCGTCGAGGTACTCTTCGCCAATGTCGATATCCGTGAACACATCGAGGTCGGGCTTCCATCTGATGACCGTGCCGCTTTTTCCCGTGGATTTTGTGCGTATGAAGCCTTTGCCGTCCTTGTCGCCGGTGACGTTGAAGCCTTTCTCAAAGCGCAGGGAATAGTGCCATGTGCCGTTGTCGGCTTCTACGGTCATATATTCGGACGAGAACTGCGTCGCGCAGAGTCCGAGACCGTTCAGACCGAGCGCGAAGGAATAATTGTCGCCGGAGTTG